>CAYWPB010000318.1:0-4818 GCA_964458725.1 uncultured Nevskia sp.
AAGTCCGACAGCGGCAATTCAAAGCGGCTACGGCGTCGGATAATCCTCAGCCGCACCAGCGCAAATCGGCGCCGCGCCGAGCACGTCAAGGAATACCTGATCGACGACTTCAAATCGGCCGATCCCGAGCACAGCCAGGGCGAGACCATCACCGCCCGCGCCCTGCTCGAGCAGGGCGAGAAGCAACTCGGCGCCCAGCTCGGCTCCGAGCCGGCCACCGCCGCCGACCTGTCCGAGGCGCTGGCGCGCATCCATGCCAGCCTCGGCAACTACCAGCGCGCGCAGCAGCTGGCGCAGAGCGCGCTCGATCTGCGCCGCAAGCTGTTTGGCGCTGACGATCCGCGCACCGCGCGCGCCCAGCACACCCTCGGCACGGTGCTGATGCAGCAAAGCCAGTTCGACCACGCGCGCGAAGACCTGGAGCAAGCGGCGCGGATCATCGAGGCGCGCGAAGGGCCGGACAGCCTGGAGCTGGCGCGTGTTCACCAGGATCTGGCGGTGACCCTGGCCGGCCTGGGCCAGCGCGAACAGGCCGAGGCCATGCAGCGTGGCGCCTGGGAAGCGTTCCAGCGCAAGCTCGGCCCGCGCCATGCGGACACGCTCGAGCAGCTGTTCAGCCTGTGCGAGCGCGAGGAGGAGAGCGAGCGCTACGAGGACGCCGAGCACTGCTACCGCCAGACCATCGAGGGCCTCGCTGCGGCGCTGGGATCTGAGCACTCGCGCGTGGCGCACGCGCACCAGGCGCTGGCCGGGCTGCTGGACCGCCTCGGCCGTTCCGATGAAGCCGACCGGGAGTTCACGCAGAGCATCGCCATCCTGCGCAAGGTCTACGGCGACCACCATCCGGTACTGGCCGACACCCTGTTCTCGCGCGCCATCCTGCTGATCAACAAACGCAAGCTCGACGAGGCCGATGCCGTGCTGCGCGAAACCCTGGACATCTACCCGACCGGCAGCTACCCGTACGCGCAGAGCCAGCGCTACCTGGGCATCAGCCTGACCCTGCAGGAGCGCTATGCCGAAGCCGAACGCGCGCTGCAGGCAGCGGTGGAAGGCATGCGCCGCGCCGGTGGCCCCGGCGATGTGCAGCAGTACCGCGCCGAGGCCGATCTCGCCACCGCAATCCTGCGCCAGCACCGCCCGGCCGAGGCCGAGCCGATCCTGCGCGACGCCATCGCCAGGCTGGAGCAGAAAGTCGGGCCGGAGGGCTACGAGGTGCGCAACCCGCTCAAGCGCCTGGGCGAAGCCCTGCTCGACGAGAACCGCTACGCCGAGGCGCTGTCGGTCCTCCAGCGCACCCGCGCGCTGGAGCTCAAGCTGCTCGGCTCGCCCGAGCACCGCGATCTCGCCGGCACCGACTACCTGCTGGCCAAGACCCTGCTGGCGCAGGACAACGCGACTTCGTTGGCCGCCGCGCGACCCTATGCCGATCACGCCGTGGCGCTGTGCCGCAAGAATTTCCCCGGCGCCGAGCTGGGCCGCGCGCTGCTGTTGCGCGGCCGCGTCGAGGCGGCCGCCGGCGACCAGGCCGGGGCGCGCGGCGACTACGCCGAGGCCCTGGCCGAGTACCGCCGCGCCAAGGGTGAGGCCGATCCGCGCACGCGCGAAGCCCTGGCCCTGCTACGCCGCAGCGGCGCGCCACCGTGACGGGGCGGCGGTACTGAAGGACGCTCAGGACAACAGCCGCAGCAGCTTGTCCAGCGCGCCGCGGTTCGCCGCCACCGCCTGCGCCCCGGCCTGGCCCATCCGCGCGCGCACGCCGGCGTCGCCGGACAGCCTTAGCAGTTCGGACCCGAGGCCGGCTGCGTCCTCCACCATGCTGGCCGCTTGCGCCCCGAGCAGCAGATCGCGCGCCGCGACGAAGTTGTGCATGTGCGGCCCGAACAGGACCGGCAAGCCGAGCGCCGCCGGCTCCAGCACGTTGTGTCCGCCCACCGGCACCAGGCTGCCGCCGACGAAAGACAGGTCCGAGGCGGCGAAGTAGGCGAACATCTCGCCCATGCTATCGCCGAGGTAGACCTGCGTGGCGGCTTCCGGCGCAGCCTGACTGCGCCGCGCCCAGCGCAGGCCGCTGGCCTCGACCAGTTTCGCCACCGCGTCGAAGCGCTGCGGATGGCGCGGCACCAGGATCAGCGCCGCGTCCGGCCGCGCCTGGAGCAGCGCGCGGTGCGCCGCCAACGCCGCTGCTTCCTCGCCCTCGTGGGTGCTGGCCGCGATCCACGCCAAACGTGTGGCGCCCAGCGCGGCACGCAGCTGGTGCCCGCGCTCGAGTTGCACCTGCGGCAGCGCCTGATCGAATTTGATGTTGCCCATCACGCTGACCCGCGGCGCGCCCAGCGCGCGGAAGCGCTGCGCATCCGCTTCGCTCTGCGCCGCGACCTCGGTACAGTCGCCCAGCACGCCGGCAATGGAACGGCGCAGCCGCGAATAGCCGGCGAAGGAACGCAGCGACAGGCGCGCGTTGGCGATGAACAGCGGGATGCCGCGGCGGCGCACGGCGCGGAACAGCACCGGCCACAGCTCGGTCTCCATCACCACCAGCTGGCGCGGCCGCGCGCGGTCGAGGAAGCGCGCCACCGCCCCCGGCAGGTCGTAGGGCACATAGCTGTGACGCACGCGCGGGCCGAGCGCGGCACTGACTCGCGCCGAGCCGGTCGGCGTGGTGGTGGTGACCCAGACCTGGCTCTCGCCGTGCTGCCTGATCAGGGCCTCGATCAGCGGCAGCGCCGCCAGGCTTTCGCCCACCGATACGGCGTGCACCCACACCGCCACGCCGCCCTCCGGCGCCGGCACGAAACCGAAGCGCTCGCCGATGCGCTGACGGTACTCGGGCTGCAAGCGGCCCTTCCACCACAGGCGCAGCAGCACCAGGGGCGTGATCAGATAGAGCAGCAGAGTATAGAGAAGGCGCATCGGCACGTGCCCGGCAGGCTCAGAACACCAGCGCGAAGTCGGGCTTTTCCGGATTGCAGGGGAAATCCAACCCCGCCCGTGGATAGGCATGGCGTGACAGCACCGATTCCGCCGGCAGCAGCCTGCGGTTCACCAGGCAGACTTCGATGGTGGCGGGGAAGTCGTTGGGCGTGTCGTACGGCCCATAGTTGTTGCCATGCACGTGCACCGGCAGGAATTCGCGGCGCAGTTCGTGCATAGCCCGGTTGAACTGCTCGGTACGCTGGTCGAGGTAATGGAACTCGGCGGCGATGCAGCGGATGCGTGCGGCTGTCGCGACAATGTCGGCAATCGCTTCGTATTCGGAACCCTCGATGTCCATCTTCAGGAAAACATCCGGCTCCGCTTGCGCGGACGGATATTCCGCCAGCAGCCGCGACACCGTGATGCGGCCGGGGCCATCGCTGCCGGCGACCATTTTGCGGAGGTGGCAATGCGGCTCGCGGAAAAAGCGGAAGTAGTCGAGCCCACTGTCGCGCCAGGCGCGATAGGCCCGCACCTTGTCCGGCCGCCGGCGCAGCGTGTAGACCGCCATCTTCCAGGCGCCGTGGACGATCCGGCGCAGGAACAGCCAGGGGCCCACCGTGTGATCCACTCCGACCACCTTCAGCCCGTTGACGGCTTCGACGCAGGCCCGGTCGAAGTTCCAGTCGTCGTTCACCCCAAGGGACAGCAGCAGGCGGCAGCGGCGCAACTGGTCGCCGGGCACCACGTAGCCGCCGTCCTTTGGCGGCCCGACGCGGACCAGGGTTTCGCAGGCGACCGGGTGCAGCAGATTCTTGTCGAGCATTTGCCCGGGCTTGTCATGTTCGAGGAGCGCCATGCTAGCAGTTCGACCCGGCCGCGGACCGGGGCCGCAGCTTGGGTAAAATGCGCGGATGCCCGACTTGAAACCCGCCCCGGTGCCGCGCGAGCTGCTGGGGGTCCGCTACTGGCCGGCCTGGATCGGCCTGGGCCTGCTGTGGCTGCTGGCTTTCGTGCCGATGCCGGTCCTGCGCGGCATCGGCGCCGGCCTGGGCGAGCTGTTCCACCTGCTGGTGCCGAGCCGGCGTCGCATCGTGCGGATCAACCTGCGCCTGTGCTTCCCGGAACTGGACGAGAAGACGCGAAGGCGGCTGGCGCGCGGGCATTTCCGCGCGCTGGGCATCGGCTTCCTCGAGATTCCGCTGGCCTGGTTCGCTTCGGACGCCCGGTTGCGGCGCTCGGTCGAGTTCGTCGGCGCCGAGCACCTGCGCGCGGCGCAGGCCGACGGCAGCGGCGTGCTGCTGTTGACGGGACACTTCACCACGATGGAGCTGGGGTGTCGCCTGGTCCACCTGGCCGGGTTTCCGTTCCACGGCATGTACCGCCGCGCCGACAACCAATTTGCCGACTATTGGATGTGCCGCCTGCGCGAGGCGCGTCTGGGCCTGCCGATGGTGCCGAAGGAGGACCTGAAGCGCATCGTGCGTTTCCTGCGCGGCGGCGGCCGCGTCTGGTACGGCCCCGACCAGACCATCGAGGCGGCCAACGCCACCTTCGTGCCATTCTTCGGCGAGCCGGTGCTGACTCTGACCGCGACTTCGCGCCTGGCCGAGATGGGCCGGGCCAAGGTGGTGCCGTACTTTCCGCAGCGCCACGGCGGCCGCTACCGCGTGGTGTTCGGACCGGCGCTGGAGAACTTCCCCTGCGGCGACGACGGCGCCGACGCCGCCCGCATTAACAAGCTGCTGGAGGACGCCATCCGCGAAGTGCCGGAACCGTACTTCTGGGTCCACCGCCGCTTCAAGGACGGCCCGCCCGGCCGCCGCGATCCTTACGCAAGATAGACTTCCCGCAATGCGCATCACCCAGGTCAATTCCCATTTCCCCGGCCGCCGCCCCCCC
>CAYWPB010000319.1:0-4817 GCA_964458725.1 uncultured Nevskia sp.
TCGGCGCGCCGCCGGGCTACGTCGGCTTCGACCAGGGCGGCCTGCTGACCGACGCCGTGCTGAAGCACCCGCACGCGGTGGTGCTGCTGGACGAGATCGAGAAGGCCCACCCGGACGTCTTCAACCTGCTGCTGCAGGTGATGGACCATGGCAAGCTGACCGACAACAACGGCCGTGCCGCCGACTTCCGCAACGTCATCCTGGTGATGACCACCAACGCCGGCGCCGAGGAGTCTTCACGCCGCTCGATCGGCTTCTCCGAGCAGAACCACACCACCGACGCGCTGGAAGTAATCCGCCGCATGTTCACGCCGGAATTCCGCAACCGCCTCGATGCGGTGATACCGTTCGCGCCGCTGGGCAAGCCGGAGATCGCACGGGTGGTGGACAAGTTCCTGATCCAGCTGGAAGAGCAGCTGGCGGCCAAACACGTGGCGCTGGAAGTGGAGCCGGATGCCCGCGAGTGGCTGGCGGAAAAGGGCTACGACGTCAAGATGGGCGCCCGCCCGATGGCCCGCACCATCCAGGAGAACCTGAAGCGCCCGCTGGCCGAGGAGCTGCTATTCGGCAAGCTGGCCAACGGCGGCCGGGTCACGGTCGAAGTTGGCGAGGACGGCAAGCTGTCCTTCGAGATGGAGGCGCGGGAGAAGCAGGCTCCGGCGGCGGCGGAAACCAGCGACGCCTGAGATTCGAAGCCGCAAACGACAAAGCCCGCACAAAGCGGGCTTTGTCGTTTATGCCGTCATGCCGGCTTGCGCCGGGCTGACATAGGCCGGAGACCTATGTCACTTGTCGCGGAAGGTGATGCGACCCTTGGTCAGGTCATACGGCGTCAGCTGCACCGTCACCTTGTCGCCGGTGAGGATGCGGATGTAGTTCTTGCGCATGCGGCCCGAGATGTGGGCGGTGACGACATGGCCGTTTTCGAGCTTGACGCGGAACGTGGTGTTCGGCAGCGTTTCGACGACGATGCCGGGCATTTCGATGTGATCTTCTTTGGCCATAAGCCAGGGACAAGCCCCAGGGTTTTTTCAGGAGGCGGCATTATCCGCGAACCCACCCCCCGCGGCAATTCGCTCCAGCCGGGTCCAGCCGGATGGCAGCAGCACCTCCAGCGGCTGGAAGCGCTTCTTGTAGTCCATTTTCTCGCTGTCCGGCACCCAGTAGCCCAGGTACACGTAGGGCAGCTTCTGCAGCCGGGCCTGCTCGACCTGGCGCAGGATGGCGTAGGTGCCGAGACTTCGCCCCCGATATTCCGGGGCGAAGAAGGTGTAGACGGCCGAATATCCCTGCGGCACCCGGTCGACCACCGACAGGCCCAGCAGCTCGGCGCCGCGGCGGTATTCCCAGAACTCGGTGCGGCCCCAGCCACAGCCGAGGAATTCGCGGAAGGCTTCGGCGTCGTCCGGATCCATGCCGCCGGAGGGGTGACGCGCCTGCAGGTAGCGACGGTAGAGGGCGTAGTGCTCGGCGCCCAGGCGCGGCGCCAGCTGCAGGCTGAGGTCGGCGTTGGCGCGCAGGCAGCGCCGCTGCGCGCGGTCGGGCGCGAATTCGGCGGCGACGATGCGCACCGAGCGGCAGGACCGGCACATCAGGCACATCGGCCGGTAGGCGTAGTTGCCGCTACGGCGGAAGCCCTGGTCGAGCAGGGCGCCGTAAAGCGCCTCGCCGAGCGGAAAGGCCGGGTCGACGAAGGCGCTGCGGGCGCTGCGTTGCGGCAGGTAGCCGCAGGCGTGGGAGCTCCCCAGCAGCAGGCGGAGGCTTTGCAGTTTCACGCGTCCAACCCCGCCAGCAGCGGCCGGTGGCGGCGTGGCTCCGGCACCGGGATGTCGAAGCGCCAGGGGCCGGTGCGGCCGGCGTCCTGCAGGGCCTGGCGCAGGCGCAGCAGGAAGCGGTCGCGCGGGATTTCCACCGCGCCCAGGGTCTTGAGGTGGCCGGAGCTGACCTGGCAGTCGATCACGCTGTAGGACCAGGCGCGGAGCTGCCGGCTGAGGTAGTACAGGGCCAGCTTGGAGGCGTCCGGCGTGGTGCTGAACATGGATTCGCCGAAGAAGGCGCGGCCCAGGGCCACGCCATACAGGCCGCCGACCAGCTGGCCATCCTGCCAGACCTCGACCGAGTGGGCGAAGCCGTGCCGATGCAGCTCCTGGTAGGCGCGCTTCATGTCCGGGCCCAGCCAGGTGCCATGCCCGCCGCGGCGCGGTCCGGAGCAGGCTTCCAGCACCGCGGTATAGGCGCCGTCCAGGCTCACCGCGTAATCGTCCTTGCGCAGCCGCTTGGCCAGGGAGTGCGAGACGTGGAAATCGGCCGGCTCCATCACCGCGCGCGGGTCCGGGCACCACCACAGGATCGGCTCGTTGGGGTTGTACCAGGGGAAGATGCCGGAGGAGTAGGCACGGATCATCCGCGTCAGCGACAGATCGCCGCCGATCGCCAGCAGACCGTTGGGATCGCGCATGGCACGGTGCGCCGGCGGAAACGGTTGATTCGGGTCGCGCGGGTCGAGCCAATGCAGGCGGACGGGATTATCCATCTGGACTATCCATGCTCCGCGTCCAGTTCCAGCGGCGCCGCGGCGCCGTCGCTGTTGCGGTAGGGGCTGTGTTCGGCCAGGGCGTCGCCGCGGGCCTCAACCCAGGCGCGCTCACGCGCCAGGGCGTTGGCCACCGCCTGGTGCAGGCGCGGCTCGGCCAGCCAGTGGGCGGAGCGGGTGGTCACCGGCTCGAAGCCGCGTGCCAGCTTGTGCTCGCCCTGGGCGCCGGCGTCGAAGCAGGCGAGGCCCTGGCGGATGCACCACTCGATACCCTGGTAGTAGCAGGTCTCGAAGTGCAGGGAGTGGTAGCGCTCGGCCGCGCCCCAGTGCCTCCCATACAGCGTGTCTCCGCCCAGAACGGTGATCGCCACGGCCACCAGCCTCTGTCCTTCGTAAGCCAGGACCAGTCTAACCGGCGTGCCCGCGGCCTGCCCGTAGTCGAGGAAAAATTCCAGGCTCAGATAGGGGGCCTGGCCGCGCTCGCCGTAGGTGTTGGCATAAAGCGCGTAGACGCGTTCCCAGGCGGCGGTGTCCAGCTCCTCGCCGGAGCGCAGCTCGAAGCGCAGTCCGGCCTCGGCCATCCGCCGGCGTTCGCGCAGCAACTTCTTGCGCTTGTCGCTGGACAGGCGCGCGACGAAGCCGGCGAAATCCTGGTAGCCGTGGTTGCGCCAGTGGAATTGCACGTCGTGGCGCTCGAGGCAGCCGGCGCCGCGCAGCGCGTCGAGATCGTTCAGCCCGAGGAAGAGCGCGTGCGCGGAGGACAGCTTGTTGCGGAGCGCCACCTGTGGCAAGGCCGCGGCGAGGGCGCGCCGCGCCGGCTCGTCGCGGGCACCCAGGCGCGGACCGGTGGCAGGTGTGAACGGCACGGCGTTGAGCAGCTTGGGGTAGTAGCGCTGGCCGATGCGCTGGCTCGCTTCGGCCCAGGAGAAATCGAAGACGAACTCGCCGTAGGAATGCGCCTTCAGGTACAGCGGGGCGAGGCCGGCGATCTCGCCGGAGGCGTCCTCCAGCACGGCGTGGCAGGGCGTCCAGCCGGTCTGCGCCACGGCGCAGCCATGCGCCTCCAGCGCGGCCAGGAATTCATGCCGGGTGAAGGGGTAGTCGGCGGGAAAAAAGCGGTTCCAGGCCGCGGCGGGAAGCGCCGAGGCGGATTCCAGGTGGCGGAGGCGAAATTCCTCCGCCATCGCTCAATGGAAAGTCAAAGGAGCGACCGCACTCTTGCGCAAAGCCCACTGCACGCAGGTGTCATGCTCGAAGCGTGAGATCTTTTCCTCCTCGGCGGGTGGGGTGGCCTCGGTAAGGCGGCCCTCGGCGTCGAAGCGGATGGCGGCCCCGGCGGTCTGGATTTTCAGCTCGGCGGCAGCCTCGTCGTCCCAGGATACTTGGAGGTAGCGCATACGGCGCTCGGCGAATTCCGGAATGCGGTTGGCGCCAGCCGCGATCAGCGCGGCCTCGTCTGACGAAAATTCGCGGATTTCGCCGCCGCCGGTCAACACGAAGTGACGGATTTCCGTACTCATGGTTCGCTCCGAATCGATCCTCTCTATTCTCTTTGACACGCCTCAAGAATGAAGGTTTATGCAGCGATTTCAAGCCCCATTCCAGTGAGGCGGACGGGCGGTCGTTGCGGCCGGAGGGCAGGGGGCGGCTGCTATACTTTTGCCGCCGCCGCCCGGCTTTGGCGGCCTTGAGACATTGAAGTCCCGAACCCCTGAATGAGCGCTTAACTGGTGCTGGAACTCTTCAAAAGCAAGAAGCAAGCCGCCAAGCCCCTGGGCAAACCCCAGAATCCTCCTGCCGGCAAGTCCGCCGGCCCGCGCAGCCGCGCCGCCGTCCCCGCCGGGGGCGCCGCCGCTGCGGCCCCGGCCGAAAGCGGCTGGATTGAGCGCCTGCCCCGCGAGGCGGCTTTCCTGGCCTGCACCGGCCTGGCCCTGTTCCTGCTGGTGGCCCTGGTCAGCTTCCACCCGAATGACCGCAGCCTGTTCACCTCCGGCAACGGCTCTCCGCCCAGCAACCTCGGCGGGATGGCCGGCGCCTGGCTGTCCGGCTGGTTGCTGGGGGCCTTCGGCTATGTGGCCTACCTGCTGCCCTGGTCGGTGCTATGGCTGGGGGTCCGGGTATTCCGCGGGCACAACGGCCCCTCCCACTTCCCGGCCGGGATGCGGGCGGCCGCCTGGGGGGTGGCACTGCTGTCGCTGACCGCTCTGGCGACTTTCTACCTGCCGGCGCCATCGTGGCAGCCCGGCGGCGCGGATTGGGGTTGGATTCTGGCGTTCAACGAAGC
>CAYWPB010000320.1:0-1960 GCA_964458725.1 uncultured Nevskia sp.
GCCCCGGCTGCCACCGCCGCTCCGGCGGCGGACAGCGACCTGCAGGGCGCCACCGCCGCCGTCAATGCCTGGGCCCAGGCCTGGGCCGCCAAGGACGTGAACGCCTACCTGTCCAGCTACGCCGCCGACTTCCAGCCGGACGGCGGTCTCAGCCGTGCCGCCTGGGAAGCCCAACGGCGCGAACGCGTGGGCAAGCCCGGGCGCATCAGCGTCAGGGTGTTGAGCCCACAGGCCAGCCGCATCGACGCACATCGCGCGCGCGTCACCTTCCTCCAGGAGTACGCCTCGGAGACGGTGAACGACCGGGTGAAGAAGACCGTCGAGCTGAACAACAGCAGCGGCAGCTGGAAGATCACCCGCGAAACCATCAGCCGCTGATGCCTGCGTCCGTATCCCCCACCGGGCGCCATCCGCTGCGGTTCAAACTTCGCTGTGCGGCACTGACGGCTGCTGCGGTTCTCAGTTTCGCCCTCCCCGTGCTCGGCGCCTCGGCGCTGCCGGCCGACCTGACCAAGCCCGAAGACCAGCTGCTGGAGGCGGTGAACGCCCTGCGCGGTGGTGACTCCGGCGGCGCGCTGAAGCAGTTGCAGGCGCTGGTGCAGCGCGAGCCGAACTTCCGCCTGGCGCAGCTGCTGTACGGCCAGGTGCTGGCGCAGCGCTCCGGCCTGCCCGGCCTGGTGTCGCCGCTGGCCGACGACCGCGATCCGCACGTCAAGGAACTGCTCGACGAATACCGCGCACGCCTGGCCGAGGCCCAGTCCGGCCCGCCGGCCAGCACCCTGCCCAGCTCGATCCTGCGCCTGTCGGCGGACCACAAATTCGCCATCGTCGCCGACCTGCCGCGCTCGCGCGTCTACGTGCTGGAGAACCAGAACGGCCGGCTGCGCCAGGTGCGCGACTACTACGCCTCCATCGCCCGCAACGGTTACGGCAAGCAGAACTCCGGCGACCTGCGCACCCCGGTCGGCATCTACCGCGTCACCGGCTTCACCCCGGGCGTGAAGCTGCCGCCGTTCTATGGCGCCGGCGCCTACCCGCTGAACTATCCCAACGCCTGGGACCGCGTGCACGGCCGCACCGGCTCCGGGATCTGGCTGCACGGCGTGCCCAACACCACCTACGTGCGCCCGCCGCGCGCCAGCGAAGGCTGCGTGGTGCTGGCCAACTCCGACCTGGCCGACCTGAAGAGCCTGATCGTGCCCGGCATGACTCCGGTGGTGCTGAGCGACAAGGTGGACTGGCTGCCGGCGGGCGCGATGGAGCAGCAGCGCGAGGAGATGGTCAAGCGCATCGAGACCTGGCGCAGCAAGTGGACCTCGCTCAACACCGAGGCCTACCTGTCGTTCTACGGCCCCGACTTCCACACCGACGACGGCATGAACAAGACCCAGTTCGCCGACTACAAGCGCCGCGTCAACCAGGGCAAGAAGCACGTCCAGGTGCAGCTCAAGGACCTGGACATCTTCACCTACCCGGGCGAGCAGAACCTGGTGCTGGCCGAATTCACCCAGGATTACAAGAGCGACAACTTCGCCATGTCCACGCGCAAGGAGCAGTACTGGCGGCGCGAGGCGGACGGGCAGTGGAAGATCGTGCGGGAAGAGAACCGCACGCTTTGAAGTAGGGCGGCCTGTGGCCGCCTCATCCTCCTTGCAACACAGCCTCGGCGGCCACGGGCCGCCCTACGGCGTCGGCCCCGCTGCGCTTGAGCCGACCTTCCTTCCCGCCCAAGGGCCCGCGGGGGGGTCACGTCGAAGGTGGGTCGCGTGAACCGGAAGAATCATCGTTTCATGTCAGGCTCCGCGATGGCCGGTGGGGCGCGGACGATACCGGGCGCGGTGGCCGGCGGTAGTGCCCGTCGCCCTATTGCGCCGCCCCGGCCTCGGACTTCGGCGCCAGCGCGTCCCCGAGCGCGGCGATCGCGCGCCTGCCCGACTCCGGCGCGAAGTGCGCGTACCTC
>CAYWPB010000320.1:1970-4815 GCA_964458725.1 uncultured Nevskia sp.
GGGCGGGGGGGTTGGCGCGTGTGGTTTCTTTGCCCGTATCCCCGGGCCCACATCCCGCGAGCGGGAGAGGGGAAAACAGCTGGCCGCATTGAATCCAGCGGCAAAGGCGCAAAATAAGGGACGTACCCTCACCGGCATCTCCCTTGGCCCGCACCCCCCATCGCCGCACCCCGGACACCGCCGAGCAGGCGCCGCCGCTGAAGGTGCGCGACACCCTGGCCACCCTGTGGCCGTACATGACCGAGTTCCCCGGCCGCGTGGTGCTGGCGATGAGCCTGCTGATCGCCGCCAAGCTGGCCGGCGTGTACCTGCCGCAGCTGCTCAAGCACCTGGTCAACGCGCTCACCGCCCATCCCGGCGCCGGCGCGGTGGTGGCGGTGCCGCTGGCGCTGCTGTTCGCCTACGGCGCGGCGCGCTTCGCCAACGTGCTGTTCGGCGAGCTGCGCGACGTCACCTTCGGCAAGGTGGCGGAGCGGGCACAGCGGCGCGCGGCGCTGCGGGTGTTCGACCACCTGCACCGGCTCGACCTGGATTTCCACCTGTCGCGCCGCACCGGCGGGCTGGCGCGCGAGATCGAGAAGGGCGTGGATGGCATCAGCTTCCTGCTGCGCTTCACCCTGTTCAACATCTTTCCGACCCTGCTGGAGATCGGCCTGGTCGCGGCGATCCTGTGGAAGCAGTACGACATCCGCTTCGCCGCCATCGCCCTGGTCTCGGTGGTGCTGTACATCGGCTTCTCGGTGGCGGTGACGGAGTGGCGCACGGAATTCGTGCGCAAGGCCAACACGCTCGACGCCAAGGCCAACAGCCGCGCCATCGACAGCCTGCTCAACTACGAGACGGTGAAGTATTTCGGCAACGAGCGCTGGGAGTCGCAGCGCTACGACGACAGCATGGCCGCCTGGGAGCGCGCCGCCGGGCAGAACCGCCTGTCCCTGTCCAGCCTCAACACCGGCCAGTCGCTGATCGTGGCCGGCGCCATCACCGCGATGATGTGGCTGGCGGCGGTGGACGTGGCGCAGGGGCGCATGAACGTCGGCGACTTCGTCGCGGTCAACGCCTACATGGTGCAACTGTTCGTGCCGCTGAACTTCCTCGGCTTCGTCTACCGCGAGATCCGCCGTGCGCTCACCGACATGCAGAAGATGTTCGGCTTGCTCGGCCAGCATTCGCGGGTGCAGGACGCGGCCGGCGCGCCGGCCATCGCGGCGAAGCGCGCCCGCATCAGCTTCGAGCGGGTCAGCTTCGGCTACACCCCGGCGCGGCGCATCCTCGACGGCGTCAGCTTCGACATCCCGGAAGGGAGGAAACTCGCCGTAGTCGGCGCCAGCGGCGCCGGCAAGTCGACCCTGGCGCGCCTGCTGTTCCGCTTCTACGACCCCGACGCCGGCCACGTGCGCATCAACGGCCAGGACCTGCGCAGCCTGACCCAGGACAGCGTGCGCGCCCTGATCGGCGTGGTGCCGCAGGACACGGTGCTGTTCAACGACACGATCGAATACAACATCGCCTACGGCCGCCCCGGCGCCAGCCGCGCCGAGGTGGAGCGGGCCGCCCGCGCGGCGCACCTGGACCACTTCATCGCCCAGCTGCCGGAGGGCTACGACACCCTGGTCGGCGAACGCGGCCTCAAGGTCTCCGGCGGCGAGAAGCAGCGCATCGCCATTGCCCGCGCCCTGCTCAAGGACCCGCCGATCCTGATCCTGGACGAGGCCACTTCCTCGCTCGACTCGGCGGCCGAGCAGGCCATTCTCGGCGCCCTGCGCGAGGCGGCGGAGCGCCGCACCACCCTGGTCATCGCCCACCGCCTGTCGACCATCACCGACGCCGACGAGATCGTGGTGCTGGACCGCGGCCGCATCGCCGAACGCGGCACCCACGCCGAGCTGCTGCTCCGTGACGGCGCCTACGCCCGCCTGTGGGCGCACCAGCGCGAGCAGGCCCAGGGCAAGGCTTCCAGTACTGCAAGCGCGGAAGCGATGCCCGCCGGCTAGCTGTCGCAATCCGGCGACAGGGCCATGGCTGACGCCCCCGCCAGAAAATAATTCTGTCTTTGCACCTTCCGCGCTCCGGTCGTTTCGTCTAATTTGTAAAGGCGATCGGAAGAAACGCCGGACCTGGTCCGGATTCGTGGAAACAAATGCTCAGTCTCGGCAAGCTGGACCTGAAGGAAAAGGCCCTGGCGCACTTGGTGACGCCGGAAATCGAACAGTTGGTGGCCAGCATCCCCAAGCCGGTCGGCAGCTTCGGCTACGACCCCTGGGGCTATAACGAGGACCGCTTCAAGGTGGCCCTCGGCTTCTGCAAGCTGCTCTACGAGAAATACTTCCGCGTCACCGCGCACGGCGTCGAGAACATCCCGGCTCACGGCCGGGTGCTGATCATCGGCAACCACAGCGGCCAGCTGCCGATGGACGGGGTGATGGTTGGCGTGGCGGCGGCCACCAACCCGGCCGGTCCGCGCCTGGCGCGCGCCATGATCGAACGCTTCTTCCCCACCGTGCCCTGGCTCGGCAACTACCTCAACGCCCTCGGCGGGGTGATCGGCGACCCGCTGAACTGCTCCAAGATGCTGGAGATGGAGGAGGCGATCATCGTCTTCCCCGAGGGCGTGCGCGGCTCCGGCAAGCTGTACAAGCACCGCTACCAGCTGCAGCGCTTCGGCAACGGCTTCATGCACCTGGCGATGAACCACAAGACGCCGATCGTGCCGGTGGGCATCGTCGGCTGCGAGGAGACCATGCCGGCGGTGGCCAACCTCGCCCCGGTGGCGAAGCTGCCGGGCAGCCCCTACCTGCCGATCGTGCCCCCGCCGGTTCCTCTGCCGGCGACGGTCTCCCCCAAC
>CAYWPB010000321.1:0-4804 GCA_964458725.1 uncultured Nevskia sp.
GCAGCCCGTGGCCCCGAGGGCGGAACCGGCGGCCGCGGCGGTGGCGGCCATCGCCCCGGCGCCCGCGGGCGGGACGCACGCCATCCTGGTGATCGAGGACGATGTCAGCTTCGCCAAGGTGCTGGCCGGGATGGCGCAGAAGCGCGGCTTTCGCACCCTGCTGGCGCACGACGCCGCCAGCGGCCTGAAGCTGGCGCGGCAGCTGCCGGCGGCAATCCTGCTCGACATCCACCTGCCCGACCTCGACGGCTGGTCGGTGCTGCAGAGGCTGAAATCCGATCCCGCCACCCGCCATATCCCGGTGCACGTGGTGTCGGCCGCCGAGGAGAGCGCCCGCGGCTACCAGCTCGGCGCGGTCGGCTACCTGGTCAAGCCGGTGAGCAAGGAATCGATCAACCAGGCTCTCGACCAGGTGCAGCGCAATTCGGCGCGGCCGGCGCGGCGCCTGCTGCTGGTCGGCGGCGATGCCGCCCTGCGCACTTCGCTGCAGGAACTGCCGGGCCTGAAGGACGCCAACCTGCGCAGCGAGAGCAGCGGCGCCGCCGCGCTGGAGCGGCTGCGCGGCGAGAGCTGCGACTGTCTGGTGCTGGGGCTGAGCCTGCCGGACATGGACGCCTTCGAATTCCTCGAGCGCGCGGCGCAGAACGGGCCGTTGCCGCCGGTGGTGGTCTATGCCGAGCGCGAGCTCGCCGAGGAGGAGCTGATGAAGCTGCGCGCCCACACCGACAGCATCGTGGTGCGCGGTGCCCGCTCGGAGGAGCGCCTGCTCGACGAGGTCAGCCTGTTCCTGCACAGCCTGCGCACTTCCGCCGGCCGCGCCGCGGTGGTCCACACCCAGACCGAAGCCGCCGACCTAGCCGGCCGCACTGTGCTGGTCGTCGACGACGACATGCGCAATATCTTCGCCCTGTCCAAGGTGCTCCGCGCCCGCGGACTCAACGTGCTGATGGCCCAGGATGGCCCCAAGGCCCTGGCGCAGCTGGAGCAGCGCGATGGCAAGGTCGACGCAGTGCTGATGGACGTGATGATGCCGGGTATGGACGGCTACGAGACCACCCGCGGCATCCGCAGCCGCGCCGAGTGGTCGCAGATCCCGATCATCGCCGTCACCGCCAAGGCCATGCCCGGCGACCGCGAGAAATGCCTCGAAGCGGGTGCCAACGACTACCTGTCCAAGCCGATCGACGTGGACAAGCTGCTGTCGCTGCTGCGCACCTGGATCAGGCCCTCGTGACCCCTGATTGACCGCCGCGACCATGCCGGAAACGGATTCGGAAGACCTGGAGATCGACGAGTTCGTCCGTACCCTCAAGGTGCGGCACGGCTACGACTTCGCGCAGTACGCGCCGGCCTCGTTCAAGCGCCGGGTGCGCGCCCTGCGCGCCCGCGCCGGCGCCGAATCGATCGCCGCGCTGAGCCGGCGCCTGGCCGACGAGCCGCTGTTCCTGCGTCAGGTGCTGGCCGGCCTGTCGGTGCCGGTGTCGGAGATGTTCCGCGATCCCTGGGTGTTCGAGCTGTTGCGCCGCGAAGTGCTGCCGGTGCTGGCCTCCTATCCGCGCATCCACATCTGGCAGGCCGGCTGCGCCCACGGCGAGGAGGTCTATTCGCTGGCGATCCTGCTGGAGGAGGCGGGGCTGTACGACAAGGCCCAGATCTTCGCCACCGACCTCAACGACGTGGCGCTGGAGGAGGCGGCGGAAGGCATCTACCCGGCCGCCAGCGCCGCGCTGTACGCGCAGAACTACCTGCGTGCTGGCGGCCGCCGCTCGCTGTCGCACTACTTCCACGCCCGCTACGAGCGGATCAAGTTCGACCAATCGCTGGTGCGCAACGTCACCTTCGCCAACCACAATCTCGGCACCGACGGCGTGTTCGCCGAGGTGCAGCTGATCCTGTGCCGCAACGTCCTGATCTATTTCAACGACGCCCTGCAGGACCGGGTGCTGCGGCTGTTCCGCGACAGCCTGGTGCACAAGGGCTACTTGTGCCTGGGCACCAAGGAAACCCTGGCCCATACCTCGGTGGAGCGGGATTTTGAGCGGGTCGACCCCGCGGCCAAGCTCTACCGCAGGACCGGCCATGACTAGTCCGGCGGCCCCGCGCGTGGTGGCGATCGGCGCCTCGATCGGCGGCCTGGAGGCGCTGAATCAGCTGCTGCCGGGGCTGCCGCGCGATTATCCCTGGCCGGTGATCGTGCTGCTGCATGCCAGCGCCGGCTACCGCGAGACACGGCTCGACGAGCTGCTGGGCCTGCGCAGCGCGCTGCCCGTGCGCGAGGCCGAGCCGCGCCGGCCGGCGCAGCCCGGCGTGATCCACGTCGCCCCGCCCGGTTATCACCTGCTGCTGGAGAAGGACCTGCGCTTCGCCCTCTCGGTGGACGAGAAAGTATCCTATGTACGGCCCTCGGTGGACGTGCTGTTCGACAGCGTCGCCGATGCCTGCGGACCGCGCTGCGTCGGCGTGATTCTCACCGGCGCCAACGATGACGGTGCCGAGGGCCTGGCGGCGATCCGCCGCGCCGGCGGCCTGGCGCTGGTGCAGGATCCGGAGCAGGCGCGGGCGCGGCAGATGCCGGAGGCGGCGCTGCGCCGCGCCGGCGCCGACCAGGTACTGGACTTGCAGGGCCTGGCCGCCCGCCTGGCGGCCCTGCCCACGGAAAAGGAATTCGCATGAACCGCCCGCAGCACCCCGACAACCCCCGGCCCGGGATGCCCCGGCCCAAGATCCTGGTGGTGGACGACACTCCGGCCAACCTGCTGGTGATGCGCAAGCTGCTGGCCAAGGTGGACGCCGAGCTGGTCGAGGCCGCCAGCGGCAATGCCGCGCTCGCCGCCAGCCTGGACCACGAGTTCGCCCTGATCCTGCTCGACGTGCAGATGCCGGATATGGACGGCTTCGAGGTCGCCGAATTCCTGTCGCAGGAGGAGCGCACGCGCGATACGCCGATCATCTTCGTCACCGCCGCCTACGCCGACGACATGAACCGCGTGAAGGGCTACGGCAGCGGTGCGGTGGACTACATCGTCAAGCCGATCAACGACGTCATCCTGCTGTCCAAGGTGCGGGTGTTCCTCGAGCTGTACCGCCGCCAGCAGGAGCTGCGGCACCTGCTGGCCGAGCTGGACACGCGCAACCGGCAGCTGCAGGAGGAGATCGCCGAGCGGCAGCGGCTGGAGGAGCTGGCGCGCCACCAGGCGACCCACGACCCGCTGACCGGGCTGCCCAACCGCCTGCTGTTCATCGACCGGCTGGAGAAAACCATCGAGCGGGCCCAGCGGCGCGGCAAGTCCTGCGCCCTGTTCTACATCGACATCGACGAGTTCAAGCCGGTCAACGACCGCTACGGCCACCACGCCGGAGATGCGCTGCTCAAGGCCATCGCCCGGCGCATGGAGGAGGCGATGCGCAAGGTCGATACGGTGGCGCGGCTGGGTGGCGACGAGTTCGCCGCCATCATGGAGGAGCCGGCGGGCGGGCCCGATGCCCTGCTGGCGGCGCAGCGCCTGGCCGAAAGCCTGCGGCGGCCGTACCGCCTGGAACTGCCGGACCACCCCGACGGATTGTCGGCACAGGTCGGGGCGAGCGTCGGCATCGCCCTGTTCCCGCAGCACGCGGCGAACCTGGAAGCACTGGTGCAGGCCGCCGACAAGCTCATGTACAGGGCTAAAAAATCCGGTAAGAATCAGTGTCTTGTGGCGGAGCAGCCGTTGCCTTGAGCGGGTCGCCGGGCGGTATTCCTGCTGCACTGCAACACTGGCCCTGAGGCCAGCGGCAAGCGCCGTTTTCGGCCAATGGCAGGAAGACGGTGTTTGCCGGAGAATCGCGGCGGTCTACTTATTTTGGTTGCGACGCCCATGCCTGCCTACAAAGCCCCCCTGCGTGACATGCGCTTCCTGATGAACGAAGTGCTCGACTACCCCGGCCATTTCGCCGCCCTGCCCAACGGCAAGGACGCCGATCCGGACACGGTCGGCGCCATCCTCGAGGAATGCGCCAAGTTCTGCGAGGAGGTGCTGGCGCCGCTGAACCGCTCGGGCGACGAGGAGGGCTGCCACTTCGAAGGCGGCAAGGTCGCCACGCCGAAAGGCTTCAAGGAGGCCTACGAGCAGTACGTGGCCGGCGGCTGGCAAGGCCTGTCGCACCCCACCGAGTTTGGCGGCCAGGGCCTGCCGGCCTCGATGGGCCTGATCAAGACCGAGATGATGGGCGCGGCCAACTGGTCGTTCGCCATGTATCCCGGCCTGTCGCTGGGCGCGATGAACACGGTGATGCAGCACGCCTCGCCGGAGCTCAAGGCGCTGTACATGCCGCCGCTGACTGAGGGCCGCTGGACCGGCACCATGTGCCTGACCGAGCCGCAGTGCGGGACCGACCTGGGCCAGGTCAAGAGCAAGGCCGAACCGCAGGCCGATGGCACCTACAAGATCACCGGCACCAAGATCTTCATCTCGGCCGGCGAGCACGACTTCACCGACAACATCATCCACCTGGTGCTGGCGCGCCTGCCGGACGCGCCGCCGGGCACCAAGGGCATCTCGCTGTTCATCGTGCCGAAGATGCAGGTCAAGGCCGACGGCTCGGTCGGCGAGTCGAACCGCGTGGTGTGCAGCGCCATCGAGCACAAGATGGGCATCCGCGCCTCGGCCACCGCGGTGATCAACTTCGAGGAATCGATCGGCTACATGATCGCCGAGCCGAACCGCGGCCTGGAGGCGATGTTCACCTTCATGAACACCGCCCGCATCGGCACCGCGGTGCAGGGCATCGCCCACGCCGAGGCCTCGTTCCAGGGCGCGCTGGCCTA
>CAYWPB010000322.1:0-4797 GCA_964458725.1 uncultured Nevskia sp.
TGTTATGGAGGATGTGGTTAAGGTGCGGCTCGTAGGGGCGGCCGAGCTCCTCCAGCATGATCGAGACCTTGACCCCGTTGGGCGTCGGCAGGGAGTAGAGCTGCAGCCGCTCCGGATGCTGCGCCGGCCAGCGGCGGTTGACGGGGAAGTCGGCAAGCGTGGACATGGATTCCTTGAGGTAAAGGGCGATTCCACCAGCTTGGGGACGGTTCCGCTCAGATAAAGGTCAGCCCCACCTGAAAGAGTTTCTCGACTTCGCGCGTTTTGCGCTTGTCGACGATGAACAGGATCACGTGGTCCTCGGACTCGATCATCACTTCGCCGTGGGCGATCAGCACGTCCTCGCCGCGCACGATGGCGCCGATCGAGCAGCCGGCCGGCAGCTTGATCTCCTCCAGGCGCCGGCCGACCACTTTGGAGTTGCTGCGGTCGCCGTGCGCCACCGCTTCGATCGCCTCGGCAGCGCCGCGGCGCAGCGAGTGCACCTTGACCACGTCGCCGCGCCGCACGTGGGCCAGCAGCGCGCTGACCGTGGCCTGCTGCGGCGAGATCGCCACGTCGATGGCGCCGCCTTCGACCAGGTCGACGTAGGCCAGGCGGTTGATCAGCGACAGCGCCTTGCGCGCGCCGAGGCGCTTGGCCAGCATCGCCGACAGGATATTGGCCTCGTCGTCGTTGGTGACGGCGCAGAACACATCGACGTCCTCGATGTTCTCCTCCACCAGCAGCGACTCGTTGGCGGCGTCGCCGGCCAGCACCACCACGTGGTTGAGCTCTTCCGACAGCTTGCGCGCCCGCTCGCGGTCGCGCTCGATGATCTTGACCTGGGTCTTGTCCGACAGCGCGCGCGCCAGGCGCAGGCCGATGTTGCCGCCGCCGGCGAGCATGACGCGCTTGACCGGACGGTCGAGCTTGCGCAGCTCGGCCATGATCTTGGGGATGTGGCCGCGCGCGGCGACGAAGAACACCTCGTCCTCGGCCTCGATCACGGTGTCGCCTTCAGGCAGGATCGGCTTGCCGCGGCGGTAGATCGCGGCGACGCGCGCGTCGACCTCGGCCGGCAGGTGCGAGGGCAGCTCCTTCAGCTGGCGCCCGACCAGCGGGCCACCGTAGTAGGCGCGCACGCCGACCAGGCGCACGCGGCCGTCGGCGAAGTCCACCACCTGCAGCGCGCCGGGATACTCGATCAGGCGGCGGATCGAATCGGTGACCAGCTGCTCCGGGCTGATGCGCATGTCCACCGACAGCGCGTCCGGCAGGAACAGTTTGTCCTCCTCGCCCAGGTATTCGGCGGCGCGCACGCGCGCGATCTTGGTCGGGGTGTGGAACAGCGTCTGCGCGATGCGGCAGGCCAGGATATTGGTCTCGTCGCTCTCGGTCACGGCGATGACCATGTCGGCGTCGTTGGCTTCGGCGCGGCGCAAGGTCTCGGGATAGGAGGCATGCCCGAGCACGGTGCGGATCTCCAGCCGCTCCTGCAGATTGGCGAGCGCCTGCGCATCCGAGTCCACGACGGTGATGTCGTTGGCTTCGCTGGCGAGGTTTTCGGCTAGTGTGGTGCCGACCTGGCCGGCGCCTAGGATGACGATTTTCACGCGGCAGACCTTACCGCCGCCGCAGTGGCGGCGCAAGGCGGCGCCGCGCGTAATTCCATGCTATTGACAGCGCCGTAAGGCGGCGTGCCTATTGCCCGCGCACCCGCCCCACCGCCTTGAGCCAGCCTGCATAAAGCTCGTCGGCGCGCTGTGCCGGCAGCTTCGGCTCGAAGCGCCTGTCCAGCTGCCACTGTTCGCTCAACTCCTCCAGCGAGGCATAGACGCCGGCCTGCAGGCCGGCCAGCTGCGCCGCGCCGAGCGCGGTGGTCTCCACCGTTTGCGGCCGCACCACCGGAATGCGCAGGATGTCGGCGAGGAACTGCACCAGCCAGTCGTTGACCACCATGCCGCCGTCGACGCGCAGTTCGGTCGGCGCGATGGCGTCCTGCCGCATCGCTTCGAGCAGGTCGCGCGTCTGGTAGCACACCGACTCCAGCGCCGCGCGCACGATGTGGGCGATGCCGGAGTCGCGGGTCAGGCCGAAGATGGCGCCACGCGCCTGCGGGTCCCAGTAGGGCGCGCCCAGGCCGGTGAAAGCCGGCACCAGGTAGACGCCCTGGGTGTCCTCGATCGAGCGCGCCAGCGCCTCGGTTTCGCCGGCCGCCTTGACCAGGCGGATCGCGTCGCGCAGCCACTGCACCGCGGCGCCGGCGACGAAGATGCTGCCTTCCAGCGCGTGCGTAGTCTGGCCTTTGAGGCGGTAGCCCACGGTGTTGAGCAGGCGGTGGCGCGAGTGCGCCGGCTGGTCGCCGGTGTTGAGCACCAGGAAGCAGCCGGTGCCGTAGGTGCTCTTGATCATGCCCGGCTTGAAGCAGGCCTGGCCGACCGTGGCGGACTGCTGGTCGCCGACCATGGCGCCGATCGGGATGGTGCCGCCGAACAGCTCCGGCGCGCTGCTGCCGTAGTCGGCGGCGCTGTCGAACACCTGCGGCAACAGCCGGTCCGGCACCTTGAAGAATTGCAGCAGCTCCGGGTCCCAGTCCTGCGTCTGCAGGTTGTAAAGCAGGCTGCGCGAGGCGTTCGTCGCGTCGGTGGCATGGAGCCTGCCGCCGGACAGCTGCCACAGCAGCCAGCTGTCGATGGTGCCGAAGGCC
The DNA here is from genome assembly GCA_964458725.1 of uncultured Nevskia sp. GTDB lineage: Bacteria > Pseudomonadota > Gammaproteobacteria > Nevskiales > Nevskiaceae > Nevskia. Next base: position 2,690 of record CAYWPB010000322.1, read on the forward strand.
AGCTCGCCGGCTTCCGCCCGCGCCCGCGCGCCGGGGACCCGGTCGAGGATCCAGGCGATTTTGGTGGCGGAGAAATACGGGTCGAGCAGCAGGCCGGTCTTCTGTTGCAGCCAGCGGTCGTGCTCGGCGCCGCCGTGCTCACGGCACCAGTCGGCGGTGCGGCGGTCCTGCCAGACGATGGCAGGGTGGATCGGCTTGCCGCTGGCGCGCTCCCACAGCACCGTGGTCTCGCGCTGGTTGGTGATGCCGATGGCGGCGATGTCACGCGCCTGCAACTTCGCGCCGGCCAGCGCTTCACGTACGCAGGCCACGGTGTCGTCCCAGATGCGCAGGGCATCGTGCTCGACCCAGCCGGACTGCGGGTAGGACTGCGGCAGCTCGCGCTGGGCCACGGCGAGGCGCGCGCCATCGCGGCCGAAGACGATGGCGCGGGTGCTGGTGGTGCCCTGGTCGATGGCGAGCAGCGCGGTTCTGGTCATCGTTTTTCCTCCAGCCTGGCTTATAGTCGTCAGCCACAAGGAGACTACCCATGAGCGAAGACGGTTTCCAGTTGCCGCGGCCGGACGGGCGTTTCGTGCATGTGCACCGCTGGCTGCCGCCAGGCCCGTGTCGCGCGGCGCTGCTGACCGCACACGGCATGGCGGAGCACGGCGCGCGCTACGCCCGCTTCGCCGCCGCGCTGAATGCGATCGGATGGGCCGTGTACGCGCTGGATTGGCCCGGCCACGGCCGCAGCGTGCGCAGCCCGGACGAGCTCGGCCACTTCGCAGACCGCGACGGCTGGCGCTACGCGCTCGACGCGCTGCACGACGTGCGGCAGCGGGTGGCGCAGGAGCAGGCCGGCAAGCCGCTGTTCCTGCTCGGCCACAGCATGGGCTCCTTCCTCAGCCAGTACCACATCGTCGAGGAGGGCGCCGGCCTGGCCGGGGTGATCCTGTCCGGCAGCAGCGGTACGCTGGGGCCGCTGCGCGCCATCGGTCTGACCCTGCTGCGGCTGGAGGCCGCCCTCCTCGGCGTGCGCCATCGCAGCGCGCTGGCCGAGGCGTTGACCTTCAAGGCCTTCAACGCCAAGTTCAAGCCGAACCAGACCAGCGCCGACTGGTTGTCGCGCGACGTCGCCGAGGCGCGCAAGTACGCCGAAGACCCGGCCTGCGGTTTCCGCTGCAGCGCCGGCCTGTGGGGCAGCTTGCTCGCCGCCGGTGCGAGCTTCCTCGATCCGCAACGCCTGGCGCGCATCCCGAAGGATCTGCCGATCCTGCTGGTCAACGGCAGCGAGGACCAGGCCAGCTTCGGCGCGAAGGGACCGACCTTACTGCTCGAAGCCTATCGCGCGGCGGGGCTGAAGGACGTGACGATGCAAGTCTACGAAGGTGCGCGGCACGAACTGCTCAACGAACTTCCGGAGTGCCGCGAGCGGGTGACGGCGGATTTGCTGGGCTGGCTGAAGCGGCATCTATAGGAGGTCGCTTGGGGGATCGTAGGATGTGCTGAGCGGAGCGAAGCGCATCAATCGCGAAGACCACTCGATCGATGCGCTTCGCTATGCTCAGCACATCCTACGATTCGCTTTCTTTGTCCTTGGCGCTTCTTGGCGTCTTCGTGCGAGCCTTGCTTTTCTACGCCGCCTGCGCCGCCCCCGAAGTCAGCACCGGCCCGGTCGGCTTGCCGGTGGGCGAGCCGCCCTGCGGCTCGAGGCTGACGGCGAGCTTGATCTCGCCGCCGCCCGCCATCTCCTTCGGCAGACTCATCCGGCCATCGCCCTGCACCGGCAGCAGGCCCAGGGCCACCGGGCCCTGCGGCGACAGCCACCACAGCTCCAGGCTGTGCGCCCCGAGCTGCGGGTACGCGCCGGAAGCGGACACGGTCATTTCGCCGCCGGGAGTGAAGCGCACGCTCCACTGCATGGTCGAATCGGGCAGCTTCAGCTGTGCCACTAGCGCGGGTGCGGCAGGCTGTGCTGGCTGCTGCGCCACCGGCGGAACGGTGGTGACCGGCGCCGGCCCCTGCCGGTTCAGCATCACCGCCACCACCACCGCGGCGGCCACCGCCATGCCGGCCCAGATGCGGCGCAGCGGCACCGGCCGCGGCGGCGCGGCGGCGGGTTTGCG
>CAYWPB010000323.1:0-4795 GCA_964458725.1 uncultured Nevskia sp.
TCAACCCTTCAATCCAGCTCTACATGGGGCTTGATCGGGATAACAGTATCTACGAGTACTGAGCGGTCTATCGTGAACGCGGCTTTGCGGAGCTCTTCTGGCGCATAATCCACAAATCCTCACCAACCGGTTGAGCCCATTTGAACCCCCTCTTCATCGCCACGCCTTCTCGCGAAGAGCTCGCAAGGGCGCTTCAAGTTTGGCCGGAACTCGCTGGCAAACGCCTTCAACCGTTGCTTGTGACGGCTTTCGGCGATATATACGTGAAGCTCGAAAGCGGCGAGGTTTGGGTTGCCGACCCCCTAGAACTTCGATTCACCAAAGTTGCTCAGTCCGTTCAGGAGCTGGAGAAGCTGTTTGCTGATCGCAAGTGGAGCGAGCAACGCCTTATCGCATCCTTGGCGCTCCTTGCAAATGAACGCGGACTAAAGCGCGCACCGAACCAAGTTTTCTCGGTGGCACCACATCCGTGCTTCTCGGGCAAACTGCGCGTCGAAAACCTACTGGTGACGGACATTGATGTCTGGCATCACCTTTGTGCCCAGCTTCGTGAGGCGCCTTCTGGAGTACCCGCCAGCGGCACTGATGCCAAACTCCAATGACGCAAGCCGGGCCACACCGGACAGTCGCGAGCGACCGCTTTCGGGTAGCCTAGAGCTATGGACCCACGCCAATTGGTTACATTCCTTGAGGGGGCCTACGAAACTCATACCCTGCAGACCCCGAGCGTTCGAGACATAGTGTTAGCGGGTCGCCTTTTAATCTCGTCGTAGCTATGAATAGGAAGCAACTCTCCCGGGAGGAACTTGACGCCGTCGCGAAGCTGTACGATGCGGCTTGGCTAGAGTTCAAGCGAGATGGGGTCATCACGACGGTGAGGTGCGACAACTGCGGGGCATTGATTCACATGGAGGCATTGAGCTCTTCGGCTTGGCGCCTGAGCTGTACGTGTGGCAAATACAGCGACACGCTCAAGGGCCTTTAACAGCCCGAAGCCGCCCCTCGTTACCGGCAGCTTTCAGTTAGGTAGCCGAGCCAAGGCTCGGTTGGCACAACAGCGTCAAGTTTGGGGATGCCTAGGCGATGTTCATCTGGCGAGCTAATCAGCGTTGGCGCCTATGACTGCACCAACAGAACAAGAACTCAAGGAGTTGTATTCGTCGCTTTCGGATGAGCGAATCGCGACTATTGCTCTAAAGGAAGAGCTGACTCCTGACGCAAAACGCGCTCTGATTCTGGAGTTGGAAGCGCGTGGGATTTCGGACTTGGCCCCCTGGAAAAGGGAGATTGATCAAGACCTTTCACGGCTTGATGCTCAACGTGGCGAGAAGTTGAAGCGATTTTCTCAAATGAGGGCCGCGTTCGGCGTCATTCTCTACGGGCTCTCGATCCTGTGCGTCTGCTACAGCACCTTCCTATTAATAGTGGCACCTCAGGAGGGTTCGCGCATCGTAGGAGTGATTCTGATTGCGGTGGCCGCGATATTTGCGGCAAGCGCATGGATCTATTTGAGGCTACTGCGCCTTTGGCACGAACGGGTGCTCTTTAAACCGTGGTGGCGTTAAACGGCCCGAGGCGGATCCGGATCTGATCTGGCGGCAGGCGCGGGTGCGGCTGGAGGGGCGGGTGGTGGGGGTGGCGCATCATTAGGCGGGGGGGCTCCAGGTTGGCCGCTCCTTTTTCCCGGTAGCGTCGCAGGATGTGCTGAGGACAGCGCGCTCCTCAGCACATCCTACGGGCTACTGCTGCTTTCGGCGACGACGTTGCGCACGAATTGCCGGAGCTGTGAGCTTGCAATCAGATAGTTGGCTCCGAACAGCCAGAGCCACATCCCGACCGGTATCCAGAAGCGTATCGCGGGGCTGATTGGTCCGGATGCCAGATGGAGCGCGAGGCCTGACGCTATGGCTGTCATCGCCAAAAGCGACCGCAGGCAGGAGAAACGAAAGCTGACGGTGGCAGGGGAGCCCGGTTGTATTTCGATCTCGCCGGAGCCGATGAACGCCAGGATGTTCATGTTCGATACGAATCTGAACATGCCGACGCGGAAGGTGAGCCGGTTGCCCGCGGTGGATACGCTGGACGCCCGCTCCCGGACCAGAGCGCGCTCGAAGTGCGCGATCAATGCCGGTGCCCGGAGGGCCGTTGCATCCGGCACAGCAACCTGTCCGCTGATGTCGAGTGGAAACACGGTGCACTCCCTCGATACGCGCCGCTGCGCGGCGCACTCGGGGCGAACGGGTAATGCTGGGGAGAGGAGAAGCGGCCCCTCACCCTTACCCTCTCCCCACATTCGTGGGGAGAGGGGATTGAAAGAACTCGAACGATGCGCTGCGCTCAGCACATCCTACGAGCTCTCTCCACTACCTGCGCTACCCCTCCCCCTAACCCCCTCCCGCAGGGGGAGGGGGGACTGAAGCTGTGGCGCGGGAACTTACAAGCCTCCGCGCCCGCTCTTGTCCCTCACCCTTCCAATAATCGTGACCTGGTCCGCCACCTGCTCGGCGGGTACCACGTCGTCCGGGTATTCCTCGCGGTTGACGCTGCGCAGGATGAGAGAGCCGTCGGACTTGGGGAAGAGTTTCTTGACCTTGAGCTCGTCGCCGTGGCGGAAGACGTAGACCAGGCCTTCGCGGACCTGGGTTTCGTCGAGGTTGACGAGGATGGAGTCGCCTGAGTAGAGCAGGGGTTCCATGCTGTTGCCGACGACGCGGAAGCGCTTGGCGCGCGCGGGGTTGATGCGTTCCTTGTGGAACCAGGAGAGGCGGTAGGTGGCGGGCTCGCGGTCGGTGGCGGGCTCGTAGCTGACGAGGTGGCCGCGGCCGCCGCTGAACTTGACGGTCTCCTCGGAGATGCGGATCTCGCGGTCGCTGGCGGGGTCTTCGGGGTGGAAGGCGCGGGCGCCGCTCTCGGGCTCGACCTCGCCGTCCTTACGCCACTGCGGGCCGCCGCCGGTGAGGGCCCACTGCAGGTTGATGCCGAGCGCCTTGCACAGGGCGGGGGCGTATTCGCTGCGCTTGCTGTCGCGCGTCTCCAGCGCCTGGATGGTCTGCTGCTTGCCCGGCAGGCCGGCGCGCCGCGCCAGCTCCTCTTGGGTGAGCTTGAGGTGTTCTCTTGACTTCTTGATGCGGCCGCCGAGGTTCATGCGGCTACATGTAACAACATCCGTTGTCAATGGCAAACACCAATTGTTGTTGACTGTAGTACAACAAGTGTTGTAAGTTGTTGTACAACAAATCCCGACACGGAGGCGGCCGGCATGAGCACGGGCGTGGTGTACCTCATGGTTTTAGGGCCGTTCGTCATCGCTGCCGTGCTGGGGGTGGTGCTGATCCTGGGCTGGCACTGGCTGCGGCTGCTGTGGCGCGCGGCCAGGACCAGCGCGGCGCGGCGGCGCAGGGGGCGCGGATGAGCGCACAACACATTTCCACAGGAGGGCCTGATGAGCATGGACAGGGACGAAGCTGCGCCGGCAAGGGGTGGGTGGTGAGCGAAACCGACGTGGGCATGTGGATGCCGCTATATATCGGCGACTATGTGGCGGCGACCAAGCGCCTGACCACCGAGCAGCACGGCGCCTACCTGCTGCTGATCATGGACTACTGGCGCAATGGCGCGCCGCCGGCCGACGACGCGGTGCTGGTTCAGATCACCGGCATGGATCGACCGAGCTGGCGGCGCAATAAGGCGACGGTGCTGGCCTTCTTCGAGATCGCCGAGGGCCGGCTGCTGCATCGGCGGATCGAGGAGGAGCTGGCGCAGGCGCGGCGCCAGCGCGAGGCGCGTCTGGTGCGTGCGTCGAAAGGCGGGGTGGCCCGGCGTGAGAAGCTGGCCGCCGCAGGCACGGCTTCAAGCACCCCGCCAGGCGGGGCCGCAAGCGGTGCTTCAGGCGCTTCCCAGGCGGCGCTTGCAGGCTGCTCTTCACCTTCACCGTCACCATCACCTTCACAGAGAAGCCTGCAGAGGGAGGTTTTATCGCTTCCTGAAACTCAGCTTGCGGCGGGCTCCGTTCCGGCCCCGCCGCCGGCAGCGTCGCTGCGCATCGAAAAACCGTTCCTGTCGCTGCTCACCAACACGGGCGATTTGTTCCACGTGGACCCGGCTTACGTGACGCGCTTGCAGGGGCAGTTTCCGGCGGTGGATGTGCCGCAGCAGTTCCGGCAGATGCAGGCCTGGCTGGAGGGGAACTCGCGCTACCGGAAAACCGCCACCGGCATGACGCGCTTCATCGCCAACTGGCTGGCGCGCGAGCAGAACCGCGGGCCGCAGGGGCAGAACGGGGCGCGTGGCGCCGCGCAGCCGCCACCTTCCTTCATCCCCAAGGGAGAGGTGATGTGAGGGCGCCGCTGCCGAAGCATCCGCCGTATTCGCTGGAGGCGGAGCAGGCGACCCTGGGCGGGCTGCTGCTGGACAACCGCGCCTGGCACGAACTGGTGGGGCAGCTGCGCGAGGAGGATTTCTACCTGCGGCGGCACCGGCTGGTGTGGCGCGGCATCGGCGAGCTGATGCGGCGGGAGCAGCCCTGCGGCCTTATCACCCCGGCGGAGGCCCTGCCCCCGCGCGTGGGTACTGACCCATGCCCGACGGGACCCCGACGTCCCGGGGCGCGATGTAGAACTGCTCCGCCTCGGCGATCGGCACGTCGTTGTCGTTTTCGCCGTGGACGAACATGACGGGAGTCTTCACGCGGTCCACGTATCGCAGGGCGCTGTGCGCCCAGAGCGTGTCCATGAGCGCCTTCTCGTGCGGGTATCGGCCGTACTCCACCGCGAGATAGTCGTGGTAGTACGCCATG
>CAYWPB010000324.1:0-4777 GCA_964458725.1 uncultured Nevskia sp.
TGGCTTTAGGCTTGATTTTTCAAGACTATTCACGCACCCTTAACGTTGAGGAAGTCGACGCTGCGGTCGGGGAAATCACCGCAAGCGTATCTGCCCAACTGGGGGCCTCTGTTCGGGGATAAGTAGAGGTCGAGAGCGTGGCGCTGACAAAAGCAGAGCTGGCGGAAGCCCTGTTCGACGAGCTGGGGCTCAATAAACGCGAAGCCAAGGAATTCGTGGACCTGTTTTTCGAGGAAATCCGCGGGCGCCTGGAAAGCGGCGAACCGGTCAAGCTGTCCGGCTTCGGCAATTTCGAGCTGCGCGACAAGAATCGCCGTCCTGGGCGCAATCCCAAGACCGGCGAGGAGATTCCTATTTCGGCCCGCCGTGTCGTCACGTTCCGCCCGGGGCAGAAGCTCCGTCTGCGAGTGAGCGTCGATGAAAACAGCGGCTGAACTGCTCGCTCCACTGCCGGAAATCCCGCGCAAGCGCTACTTCGCCATCGGTGAGGTCAGCGACCTGTGCGCGGTGAAGCCGCACGTGCTGCGCTACTGGGAGCAGGAATTCACCCAGCTCAAGCCGGTCAAGCGCCGCGGCAACCGCCGCTACTACCAGATCGACGACGTGCTGATGGTGCGCCACATCCGCAGCCTGCTCTACGAACAGGGCTTCACCATCGGCGGCGCGCGCCAGCGGCTCAAGGACCAGCCCAAGGCGGAGCGGCTGAAATCGATCCAGCCGGCGATGCCCGCGCCGATGGAAAAATCTCCCGCCGCGCCGGCCACCGGTTCGCGCAAGCTCAAGGAGCTGCACGACATCCGCTCCGAGCTGGAAAACCTGCTGCAGCGCTGGCCGGTTTGAACCCCTGTGCCCGGTACATAGCCGGGCTCCAAATATTTTTGTAAAAACCTGTCGCCGTGGTGGAACCCACGGCGAGGCAGCCGGTCTTTACCTCGGCCGCCGCGGAGGCCTGCGATGCCAGCAGCGTCCCCAGTGATCTCCTGACGAACTCCTCCGCCGCGGCCACCACCTTTTCCGACGGGAGCCGTACCGCGTTGCGCGGTGCGGCTTGCGCCGCGCATCATGATCGACGGTGCCAGCAGGAGTCCGGTCAAGACACATGAAGAGGGTATTGGACAGCGTCGCCTATAGCGTGACCGGGCTGGTCCTGGCGGCCGCGCTGGTCTATGGCTGGCGCCAGCTGACCGCACCCCCGCCGATGCCGGCGGTGCCGCCTCTGGCTCAACCCGCCGCATCCCCGCAGCTGGCGCCTGCCGTCGCAGTGCAGCAGGCGACGGCACCGCCCTCCCCCGTTGACATCCCGGCGCCAGCGCAAGCAGCCGCGCCCGCCCCCGATGCCGCGCAGGACGCTTACGCCGAGGATCGCGCGCGTTTTTATGAATTGCAGAACGGTTGCTACGAGGCCGCCGCCAACAATCGCAACGGCGAATATCCCAGCCTCCAGGCCATGGCCTGCGAACGGTACGCGCAGTTCGCCGCCTCGCGCGGCTGGCAGCCCGTCACCCTCCCCGCTTACGGCCAGGCGCCGGCCGCCGCGCCGCCCCCCGAGCAGCAGCCCGACGTCGCCGAACAGCCGGCGCTCCAGGACCAGTCGCAGGTGATCCTGCTGGCGCCTGGTTACTACGGCGGCGGCGGCACCGGCAACGGTTTCCATCGCCCGCGACCACCGCCGCCTGCTGCCGGCAACGGCCAGCCGCAGCAGCAGATCGGGCCGAACTTCCCGCAGCCGCCGCCGCAACAGCCGCCGCCGGTTTCGCAGCGGCAGAGCAGCAAGGTGCTGCGGTCGGGACCGCAGAACTAGCCGGAAGCCAACTCCTAGGGCGCGGCGGACGCCGCGATCACCTGCACCACATCCTGGTCGTGCAGCGATTCGCCGCCACGGGTAACGATCTTGTCGCCGGCGGCGAGGCCACCCTCGACCGCGATCCAGTCGCCATCGGCCACGCCGGTCGTCACCGTCACTTTCTCCGCCTTGGCACCGCGCACGCGGAACACGCTCATGCCGTCGGAACGGATGATCAGGGCATCGCGCGGCACCGCCAGCAGCTGCTGCGGCACACCCAGCGGCAGGTCGGCATGGGCCAGGGCGCCGATCGCCGGCAGCGGCTGGATGCGCTGCGCGTCCAGCACCACCTCGAAGCTCTGCGAGCGCGGGTCGCCCACCGGCACCACCGACTTCACCGGCGCGCGCGCCTCGGCTCCGTCGATGCGGACCAGCACCTCGCTGCCTTGTGTCACCGCGCGCACATGGCGCAGCGGCATGAACAGGTGGATTTCCAGGCCGCCGTTGCCGCCGAGGCGGACGATGACATCGCCGATCGCGGCGTACTCGCCGGCGCGCTTGACGCGCTCGACCACCACGCCGCCGAACGGCGCGCGGAACTCCATACGCGACAGCTTCTCCTCCAGCTCGTGCTGGGATGCCTTGGCGATCTCCAGGTCGCTGCGCGCCAGGTCGCGAGTGTTCTCCTGCAGGTCGAGCTGCTCGCGGGTGATGGCGTCGCCGGCTGCGGACAGGCGTTCGAACTCACGTTGCGCCTGCTTCAGCGCAACCTGCGCGCGGGTAACACGGGCAGCCGCCTCGGCGCGCTGCAGCGACAGCTGCGCGGTGTCGAGCCGCGCCACCACCTGGCCCTGCTTGACCGCGGTGCCGACGTCGGCTACCCAGGCCAGGTTGCCCTCGACCGAAGCGGCGAAATCGACCGAGCTCTGGCTCTGCACCTGCCCCGACACCGGCACGGTTGGCGACAGGCGCCGCAGCTCCGCCGCGGCGACGCGCACCGGCGCCGCCGGGTTCTGCGCCACCGCAAGGGCCGGCGCGCCACCCAAGCCTAGCCAGGCGAGCGCAATCGCCAGACCGCCGGCGAGCGCGGCAATCGATTCGGGCCGTGATATGCGGCGGTCTTCCCTCACCCCAACATCGGCATCCGCCGATGGTCCCCCCCTCTCCCGGAGGGAGAGGGAAGGAGGTCGGCGGCAAAGCCGCCGGATCACGCGGCTGGTGATATGCAAGGGTTTCATGCCGGAACCTCGTGCGGCGCGATGGAAGGCTGGGTTTCGCCGAGACGCAGCAGGCTCGGCATCAGGAACCAGGTGAACGCGGTGCCGAGCACCATGCCGCCGACGGTGACGGTGGCCAGACCGCGGTAGATCTCCGAGCCCAGGCCCGGCGCAAGCATCAACGGCAGCATGCCCAGCACCGCGGTCAGGGTCGACAGCACGATCGGCCGGGCGCGGGTTTCCAGGGCCTGCGCCACCGCCTCGCGCCGCGGCACGCCGGCGCGCTCGCGGGCGCGGGTCTGGTCGACCAGCAGGATCGAGGCGTTGACCACCAGGCCGAGCAGGATGATGAAGCCGATCATGGTCAGCAGGTCCAGGGCCTGGAAGTGGAACAGGCCACCCAGGCGCAGCCCCGCGATGCCGCCGGCCATCGCCACCGGGATCGCCAGCATCACGATCAGGCTGTCGCGCACCGACTTGAACAGCGCCGCCATCAGCGCGAACAGGATCACCAGGGCCATGGCGAAGTTCTGCGCCATGGTCTTCAGCGCCTTGCTCAGGTCGCTGGCGCTGCCGTTGTAGGTGAGCGTCGCCCCGACCGGCAGGGCCGCCCGCACCTGCGGCTCGACCTTGTTGTGCAGCACCGTCATGGCTTCGGCGATGGTCATGTTTTCGGGCGGTTCGAAGAACAGGTCGACGGTGCGCCGGCCATTGAGGCGCAGCAACGTGGTCGGCCCGACCGTCTGCTTCAGGCCGGCGAGGTCGCCGACCGTCTGCACTCCGGCCGATGGGGTGAGGATCGGCAGCTCGGCCAACTGCTCCGGCGTGTTCCAGTGCGGCCCGCGCAGGATCATCTGCAGGCGCTCGTTGCCGTCGAAGTAGTCGCCGATATAGAGGCCGCCGGTCAGCGCCCGCATCGCGCTGGCGACATTGCTCCGGTCCATTCCGGCGTGCGAGATGCGCCATTCCTCAGGCTGGAGCTGCAGCTCCGGCTCGGCCAGGGACAGCGGCGGCGTCGGCTGCGGGAAGCTGCCGGGGATCGCCTGGTTGATCGCGTCCTGCGCCACCTTGCCGGCGGCGAGCAGGCCGGGCATGTCGGCGCCCTGCAGGTCGACCTGGATGCCGCGGGTGCTGCCGCCGTCGAGCGACAGCAGCGAGTTGCGGCCGACGTAGACCTCGGTATCGGGCAGGCCGCTGAGAACCTCGTCGCGCAGGATCTTCTGCATCTTCGCGCCGTCGCCGGGGTTGAGCGGGTACAGCGGCAGGCCGGTGTTGCCGGAATTGTCGAAGAACAGGTTGTAGTACTTCACCTGCGGCTTCTTCTCGCCGCTCATATAGGGCTCGAGGCGCTTGATGATGGTGCTGGCCATCTCGTCGCGCATATTGCCCAGGCTGGTGCCGGCGGTCGGCACCAGGGTGCCGAAAAGGTTGTCGGCGGGAGCCACCGGCAGGTAGTCCACCTTCGGCGCCAGCAGCATGCAGAAGCACAGGCTGCCGGCGATCAGGCCGGTGATCCAGACCTTGCGCAGCCAGGGGCTGTCGCTGGCCGCCATCGCCCACTCCGCCATCAGCTTCCACCAGTGGCGGTGCTGGTCGGCCGGAATGGCGCGGGCCAGGGCCCAGCGGTTGGCCGCCGGGATCACCGTCATCGCCACCAGCAGCGAGGCGGCGTGCGCCACCGCCATGGTGATGGCGAGATCGGCGAACAGCTGGCCTTCGACACCGCGCATGAACAGCACCGGCAGGAAGATCGCCACGCTGGTCAGCATCGAGGCGA
>CAYWPB010000325.1:0-4763 GCA_964458725.1 uncultured Nevskia sp.
GAAAATCCCAGCACGCCAAAATTCTACGCGGAGTATTCACCTCCCTGGGCCGCCAACCCCCCGCAAGTTTCCAAATTCCCCGCCACACCCCGGTGCGTTCTTGCGCAGCCTCCTGGCTTGCTCACGCGAACGGATCACACTGCCGATCTTCCCTCGCCGTACAATCAGCGTTCAGCGATTCTCCAGACCCCCATTACGGCCAAAACCGATCCGTGAGCCAATCACGCCCCCAGGGTACCGCGCGACTCTCCCGTTCAAGGAAAACTGAAATGTCAGAGAAGAAGATCAACTCCGTCCTCATCGAAAAGCGCAGCTTCCCGCCCCGCGCGGAAACCACGGCCAAAGCCCGGGTCACCCCCAGGGTCCTCGGCGAGCTGCGCGCCGCTGCTGACAAGGACTTTGTCGGCTTCTGGTCCAACCTGGCGCACCTGGAGCTGTCCTGGAACCGCCCGTTCAGCGTAGGGCTGGACAGCAGCACGGCGCCCAACTACCGCTGGTTCACCGACGGCACTCTCAACGTCTCCCACAACTGCCTCGATCGCCACCTGGCCACGCGCGGCGAAAAAGTCGCGATCCGTTTCGAAGGCGAGCCGGGCGACCGCCGCGACATCACCTATCGCCAGCTGCACGCAGAAGTCTGCAAACTGGCCAACGCACTCAAAGCGCTGGGCATCAAGAAGGGAGACCGGGTCGTCATCTACCTGCCGATGACGCCGGATGCGATCGTGGCCATGCAGGCCTGCGCGCGTATCGGCGCCGTCCACTCGGTGGTCTTCGGCGGATTTTCGTCACACTCGCTGAAGGACCGCATCGAAGACGCCGGCGCTCGCCTGCTGATCACCGCCGATGGCGGCTATCGCGGCGGCGCCGTGGTCGAACTCAAGAAAGCCGCCGATGAGGCCCTCGCGGCCGGCTGCGCCACCATCGAAAAAGTCGTGGTCTTCAAGCGCACCGGCAAGGACGTGTCCTGGACCGCCGGTCGCGACCAGTGGGCGCACGAAATCACCGCCGGCACAGCGGCCACCTGCGAGCCGGAATGGGTGGATGCCGAGCACCCGCTGTTCCTGCTCTACACCTCCGGCTCCACCGGCAAGCCCAAGGGCATCCAGCATTCCAGCGCCGGCTACCTGCTCGGCGCCCACATCACCACGCAGTGGCTGTTCGACACGCGCGAGGACGACGTGTTCTGGTGCACCGCCGACGTCGGCTGGGTCACCGGCCACAGTTACGTCTGCTACGGCCCGCTGTCCAACGGCACGACCATCGTCATGTATGAGGGCGGGCCGATGACGCCGGATGCAGGACGCTTCTGGAAGATCTGCCAGAACCACGGCGTGACCATCTTCTACACCGCGCCGACCGCGATCCGCGCCCTGATGAAGATGGGCGAGCAGTTCCCCAACAGCTACGACCTGAGCAAGCTGCGCCTGCTCGGCACGGTGGGCGAGCCGATCAACCCGGAAGCCTGGATCTGGTACCACCACGTCATCGGCAAGGACAAACTGCCGATCGTCGACACTTGGTGGCAGACCGAGACCGGCGCCACCATGATGGCGCCGCTGCCCGGCGCCACGCCGCTCAAGCCGGGCTCCTGCACCCAGCCGATCCCCGGCATCTTCGCCGCCATCGTCGACGAATCCGGCGACCCGGTGACGGCGCCCGAGCAGGGCGGCTACCTGGTCATCACCAAACCCTGGCCGTCGATGCTGCGCACCATCTGGGGCGACAACGAGCGCTACATCAAGACCTACTGGGGCCAGTTCAACAACCGCTACTACGTGGCGGGCGACTCCGCCCACCGCGACAAGGACGGCTACTACTGGATCCTCGGCCGCGTGGACGACGTGCTCAACGTCGCCGGCCACCGCCTCGGCACGATGGAGGTGGAGTCGGCCCTGGTGGCGCACCCGCGCGTGGCCGAAGCGGCGGTGGTGGGCAAGCCGCACGACATCAAGGGCGAAGCCATCTGCGCCTTCGTCATCTGCCGCGGCCAGCGCCCCACCGGCGAGGAGGCGGAGAAGCTGGCGAAGGAGCTGAAGGAGTTCGTGTCCAAGAACATGGGCCCGATCGCCAAGCCCGACGACATCCGCTTCGCCGACAACCTGCCCAAGACCCGCTCCGGCAAGATCATGCGGCGCCTGCTGCGCTCCATCGCCAAGGGCGAGGAGATCACCCAGGACGTGTCGACCCTGGAGAACCCGGCGATCGTGGCGCAGCTGGCGGGTAAGGCATAGCGGAACTGAACAAACCATGCCATTAAACACCTATCCGGGACGGACAGCTCTGTCGCGGCTCTCTGCGATGGCCGCGGCACTGGTAGTCGTCTCCTGCGCAACACAAGAAGCGGTGGGACCTGGCTCGGCTACGCCGCCGCCCGGCTTTGGGGGCCCAGTGTCGGGCGGCATCGCCTACATCGAACACAGCGGTAGCGGGGCCACTACCGCGTTCAAACTGCTGGTCGCAAGCGCTGATGGCAGCCACCGCAGAACCGTTGCTCTTTCACGCGAACCGATCATGTCCCCCTGCGTGGTCGCCCGATGGCGCCAAACTGGCATACGCCGGCTATGATCGCGGCCAAGCAGCTATCTACGTTCAGGACATTGCCAGCGGGAAGCTCCAGCAATTGGTCCGCGAGCCTGGAATCAACGGCGCACCGGCTTGGTCGCCCGACGGCAAGCACATTGCGGTCGTGCTTTCGTTCACGAAAAACCCGGATATTTACGTAATCGATCTGGTCACGGGTGAGCGCAAGCGCATTACCGAGGACCCGGGCATTGATACCGAGCCGAGTTGGGCGCCTGACGGACACAGCCTAGCCTTCACTTCCGATCGCAGCGGCCAGCCGCGCATTTATCTGCAGAACCTTGATGGCGGCGCACCACACCTACTGGATACCCCCGGACTGCGTGCGGACAATCCACGCTTTTCGCCCGACGGCAAGCTCATGGCAATGGTGATCAGCGACGCAGGGGTCTACCGTATCGGCATTCTCAACCTGGACACCGGCGCCTTTCGGTACCTGAGCGAAGGACCGATGGACGAACACCCCAGCTTCTCTCCCGACGGGGCCATGCTGATCTATGCTTCAACTCTCGCTGCAGTGCACTCGTCGGTGCTAAAGACGATCTCCATCGATGGACATATACGTCAGACGCTTGTAGAAGGCGACGTAGACCTACGCTCTCCCGAGTGGTCGCCACATTCATAATTCAATTATCGTCAGGTAGTTCATAGCAGTTGTAGGGCGGAATAAGCGCAGCGCATTCCGCCTTCCACTGCCGCGCTACTCGTAATCGAGCGCTTTTGTTTCCGGCCCGGCAGCCCAATCGGCTGGCAGCATTCCCTTGGCGACATAGCGATGAAAACTCGAATGCGGCCAGTCGGCCACACGCTCGACATGGCCGTGTTTGACTGGGTTGTAGTGAATGTAGTCTACGTGTGCGGCAAAGTCGCCTTCGTTCCTGATCGTATGCTCCCAAAATCGCCTTTGCCAGATGCCGCGTTCCCCTTTAAGGCGGCGGCGCTCCGATAGCGTTTCTCCACGCGGTATATGGCGCAAGAACTCGCGTTTGATCAAAAACCAGCGCGTGGAAAAGTCGGATCACCTTCGGGCAGGGTCCATATGCAGTGAAGGTGTTCGGGCAGAACGACAATGGCCTCTATGCGATAGGGCCAGCGCTGCTGGACCTTTGGAAAGCTGTGCGCAAGCTCTCGACGTGTTCGACGAGGAGCGTGTGTTTGCGGTCCAGCAAGGCCACCGTGAAGAAGAAGCTCCCGCCGGGCACGTAAGCACGGATATAGCGCGACATGGCTTAGTGTGCCGCATGCCGTGGAAGGTGGAATGCGCTACGCTTATTCCACCCTACAATTTTAAGAGTCCCCCGATGAAAAAACTGCTTCTCGCCGCCGCTGTGGCGCTGGCCCCGGCTGCCTTTGCCGCGGACCCCGCACCGGCCGCCACGCCCGCCGCCGTCGAAACCGTCGCCCCGGCGCAGTGCAACCGGCCGCAGATCCAGCTCGACGCCGCCGGCAAGATCAAGAACGCCAAGGAACTGCAGCCGCAGGTCAACGCCTACCAGAGCTGCATCGACGCCTACGTCACCGCGCGCAAGCAGGTGGTGGACCAGCACGAGGCCATCGCCAAGGCCAACCGCGATGCCAGCAACGCGGCGGTCAAGGAGTTCAACGACTTCGCGGCGGAGATCACCGCGGCGCAGCAGCAGAAGAAGTAAGACCTTACTTCTTGCGGGCGTTGGCCAGCCCGCGCGTCGCCAGTCCCAGCAGGCCCGGCTGCGGGTGCAGCACGGTGGCGCTGGCGATGGCTGCGGCGTAGTCGCGGTAGCGGCCCTTGGCCTCGAAGCCTTCGCGGAAGCGCGCGATGTCGAAGTGCGTGCCCCAGTGCTGCACGATGCCGCCGGCCAGGTAGACGCCGCCGGTGGCGCCGAAGGCCAGGGCCAGGTCGCCGGCGTAGCGGCCGAGCAGGGTGGTGAACAGGGCCACGGCGTTGCGGGCGATGACGTTGCCGGCCAGCCATTGCTGCCAGACCTCGCCGGCGTCGTGGCAGGCCGGCGCGAGGCCGGCCTCGACGCACAGTACCCGGTGCAGGCGCAGCAGGCCGGGGCCGGACAGCAGGTCCTCGGCGGCGACGAAACCCTCCTGGTCGGCCAGGCGCGCCAGCAGCGCCGCCTCGCGCGCATTGCCCGGCGCCAGGCGGGCGTGGCCGCCCTCGCCGGCCATGACCACGCCGCCGGGCAACCAAGCGG
>CAYWPB010000326.1:0-3813 GCA_964458725.1 uncultured Nevskia sp.
AGCACGGCGACCGCACCGACGAGCTGCTGCGCTACGTCCACTTCGCGCCGGAGGAGCTGGCTCAGTCCTACCGCCGCAAGTTCGCCGGCACCGAGATGCCGCAGGCGCAGCGCAGCGCGCTGCTGGCCGAGCTGGAGGCGGGGCTGTCGGGGTATACCTACCTCTCCTGAACCCACTTCTTCCCTTCCCCTGTGACCGCAGGGAATCTCTTCAGGGACGGGAGGGGATCGAGGGGAGGTACCTCGGTTGAGCAAAGCAGCCGTCTCATACTCCGCGTATCCCATGCCCCGCTTGCGTGCGTCTGATGATTGCCAGACACTGCCCAAGGAGAGAAAGGGAGAGCCCGAAGGGTGAAGCCCAGCCTGTTGGCCGAACTGCAACGCCGCAACGTGATTCGCGCCGGCCTGCTCTATGCCGGTGTGATCTGGGCCCTGTCGCAGGGCCTGGCCCAGGTCCTGCCGGTGTTCGACGTGCCCAACCAGGTGGTGCGCTGGCTGATCGTCGCCGGCATTGCCGGCTTTCCCTTCTGGCTGGCCTTCGCCTGGTTCTTCGAGCTGACGCCGGAGGGCCTGAAGCTGGAGCGCGACGTCGCGCCGCACGCGTCGATCACACCGCAGACCGGCCGCAAGCTGGATTTCCTGATCATCGGCGTGCTCGCCGTGGCGGTAGTGCTGCTGCTCACCGATCGCTTCGTCCATCGTGGCGGCAGCGGCGCGGCGCCGTCGGACAAGTCGATCGCCGTGCTGCCGTTCACGAACCTGTCCTCGGACAAGGAGCAGGAGTACTTCTCCGACGGCATCGCCGAGGACCTGCTCAACCTGCTGACCAAGGTGCCGAACCTGCGCGTGATCGCGCGCGCCTCGAGCTTCTCCTTCAAGGGCAGGCAGGTCGCGATCGCCGACATCGCCAGCGCCCTCAACGTGGCCACGCTGCTCGAGGGCAGCGTGCGCAAGTCCGGCGACCAGGTGCGTATTTCCGTCGACCTGATCCGCGCCAGCGACGGCACCCAGCTGTGGTCGGAGACTTATGACCGCCGGCTCGACGACATCTTCAAGGTGCAGGACGAAATCGCCGCCGCGGTGGTCGGCAAGCTGCGCATCGCCCTGCTCGGTGCGGTGCCCACGGCGCGGCCGGTCGATCCACGGGTCTACCCGCTGATCCTGAAGGCACAGGCCTTGATCGACCAGGGCTCCGCGCCCTCCGATACCCAGGCCGTCGCCATCCTGCAGCAGGCGCTGGCCCTCACCCCGGACGAGCCCCGTGCCTGGAGCGAGCTTGGGCGGGTTTACCTGATCCAGACACTCAGCGCCGAGCGCCCGGTGCCGGAAGGCTCCCGCCTGGCCAAGGAAGCCCTGCGCAAGACGCTGGCGCTGGACCCGGCGGATGCCCGTGCCTCGGCCAACCTGGGCCGCGTCCTGACGGATCTCGACAACGCGCCGGCCGAAGCGGCGGCGTACTACCAGAAGGCCCTGGAGCTGGCCCCGGGCGATCTCTACGTCATCAACGGCACCGGGGCTTTCATGCTGTCGCTGGCCCGCCTCGACGAGGCGGAGAGGCTGATGGAGTACCGGGCCGCCCACGACCCGGCCAATCCGATCGCGCAGGGCAATCTGTGCCTGACCTACTACTTCAGGCAGCGTTGGGACCAGACCATCGCCGCCTGCCGCGCGGCGCTGGCGCTCAGCCCGGCGTATGCGGGAAGCCATGCGCTCATCGGTTTTGCGCTGTTGGAGGGCAAGGGCGACGCGGCCGCGGCCCTGAAGGAGTTCGAGGCGGAAACCGAAGAGCTGACGCACCTGAACGGCCTGTCGCTGGCGCTGTATACGCTGAACCGCAAGGCCGAGTCCGATGCGGCCCTGGCAAGCCTGAGCACCCATCAGCAGGACGGATCGTTCTACGTCGCGGCGGTCTATGCCTGGCGCGGTGAGGCGGATCAGGCTTTCGCCTGGCTGGACAAGGCCGCCGCCAACCAGGACCCGAACCTGACGAGCCTGCCTGTGGAGCCGATGTTCGAGCGTCTGCACGCCGATCCGCGCTGGCTGCCCCTGCTGCGCAAGCAGGGCAGGACGGCGGAGCAGCTGGCGCAGATCGAATTCAAAGTGACGCTGCCGCAGTGAGCACGAAATGATCGACCCCGCCTGGTGCGCCCTGATGGCGCGCTACAACCGCTGGATGAACCAGAAGCTGTACGCGGTGTGCGCGCAGCTCAGCCCGGCCGAATACAAGGAAGACCGTGGCGCCTTCTTCGGCTCGGCCCACGGCACGCTCAACCATCTGCTCTGCGCCGACACTATCTGGATGCGCCGCTTCAAGGGGCGTCCGCTCGACGGCCTGTCCCTGGACATGGAATTCCACCCCGAGCTGGAGGCCCTGCGGGCCATGCGCGACATCTTCGACCAGGAGATCATCAGCTGGGCCGAAGATTTGAGCCCGGAGTGGCTGGCGGCGGATTTCAGCTACACCCGCATGGCCGGTGGCAGCTACACCGTCCCGGCCTGGCAGCTGGTGACGCACATGTTCAACCATCAAACGCATCATCGCGGCCAGCTGACGACCTTGCTGAGCCAGTTCGGCATCGACCCCGGCGTGACCGACTTGGCGGCGATGCCGTCTGGGGCCGGTTAGCGCCCTTCCATCGTTGCGGTGCCACCGGATTTTGTGTCCAGCGGGGTGCGAGAAGCAGTTTGCCCTGCAAAGCGAGCTGGGCGCCAAGTCCCGCTAGTGGCGGCGCCCGTCGCAGTACATTGGCAACCGCCCGGCAGCAGCTTCAACGGTAAATCTCACCTTCCCTTCCGAAAATCGACACATGATCATGTAGCGGTGGCCGGCTTCGAAGTCCCCGGAAACGTTTGCATAGCCTGTCGCCCAAACCGACCACATGGGCGTGCGGTCCGAGAACTTGAACCTGAAAGTATGCGAGCCGGGTGCGATCGCAAAAGTGTGTGTTCCGGCGTCAAGCAAGCCCATGCTGGTGTCGAGATCCGTCCCGTCCATTGAAGGGTGATCGTAGGTCTGGAACAAGGTGACCTGAGCGAGGTTCGTAGTCGGTTCGTCATCGGAAACGCCCACTCGGTACTCGTGCCTGCACGACGCCATGATCAGCGCGGACAGCAGCACGAGCACCCTGAAAAATCTACTCACGTGATTCTCCCCATTCCCCATGGTGTCCGACTAGTAGCGTAGCCCGTATGGAGCGTGGCGGTATCCGGGATGTCCTGCCGCCAAAAGCCCCGGATTCCACTTCGTTGCATCCAGGCTACTTAGGCCGGCAACCTCACCTCGAACACACAGCCGCCGCCTTCGCGCTCGCGGCAGACCACGCTGCCGCCGTGATGCCCGGCGATCTGCTTCACCAGCGCCAGGCCCAGGCCCCAGCCGCTGCCGGTTTCCTTCG
Organism: uncultured Nevskia sp.; assembly: GCA_964458725.1. GTDB lineage: Bacteria > Pseudomonadota > Gammaproteobacteria > Nevskiales > Nevskiaceae > Nevskia. Next base: position 3,395 of record CAYWPB010000326.1, read on the forward strand.
CCCCCGCGGGCCGGTAGTACGGCTCGAAGATGCGTTCGCGGTCGGCGGCGGGAACGCCGGGCCCGCGGTCGCTCACCTGCAGCACCCTCGCACCATCCGGCGCGATCAGCACGCGCGCGTGCACTTCCTTGCCGCCGTGCTTCAGCGCGTTGTCCAGCAGGTTGCGCAGCAGCCGTCGCAGCAGGCGTGCGTCGCCGTGCAGCGGTGCGGGTTCCACCTCGAACGGCACGCCCAGCCGCGTACATTCCTCGGCCGCCAGCGCGGCCAGGTCCAGCGGCTCGGCGGCGGGCCGGGTCTGCACCGTCTCCAGCTTGCTGGCCAGCAGGATCTCCTCGATCTGCGCGTCCATCTCGGCGCAATTCCGGCACGTGCCCTACAAGCCCGGCGCCTTCGCCCCCGCCCCCGTCAAGCCCCACCCC
>CAYWPB010000326.1:3823-4760 GCA_964458725.1 uncultured Nevskia sp.
TTTGCAGCTCCAGCGCCATGCGGATGCGCGCCAGCGGCGAGCGCAGCTCGTGCGAGGCGTTGGCCAGCAGGCGGCGGTGGGCCTGCAGCAGCGAGGCGACGCGCTCGGCCATCTGGTTGAAGCTGCGCGCCAGCGCGGAAACTTCGTCCCCGCCCTCGGCCGGCGCGCGCACCGCCAGCTCGCCGCTGCCGAAGCGATCCACCGTGCCGGACAGCGCCTCCAGCCGCCGCGTCAGGCGCCGCGCCAGCGGGTAAGTGGCGATGCCCACGCCGAGCGCGATCCACAGGAAGATGGCGAAGCCGTGCAGACGGAAGTGCATCTGTCCGGGCTGCAGCTCGACCAGCAGCATGCGCCCGTCGTGGAGGCGGATGCGGTGCAGGCTCAGCACGCCGTGCGCGCCCTCCGGCGCGCCCCCGGCTAGCGTGCCGCTGCTGGCAATCAAGGCGCCGTCGCGGTCGCGCAATTCCAGGCCCGCGACCTGCTGCGACAGGTAGCCGTGCAGCCCGGCCGCCACCACGTCGTGCGGCGCGCCCGGCGGCGGCAGCGCGTGCCCGGCGACGACGGCCGCGAGGCTGTCGTGCTCGGACTCCATCATCCGCTGCATGATCAGCCCCCACAGCAGCACGGTCGCCACCACCACCGCCAGCAGCGACAGCAGCGTGGTGAGGTAGAAGCGCAGGTGCAGTGGCAGCTTCACGAGGCCGCCTCCTCGTCCTGCGAGCGGGCACGAAGCTCCACGGCGCGAAGGCCGGACTGCTCGCCGGCGTCTTCTACGCGCTCTTTCCGCCCGTGGTGACGGAGATGGCGCGGCCGACCTTCTACGCCTGGCCGATCTTCGCGAGCGTGGTCGGGCTCGCGCTCCTCGCGGAGCTCGCCCCTGCCGGCTCCCCGCCGGCCGAGGAGACTCCACGCCGCCTCCCCCTCCCGCTCGCCTTCG
>CAYWPB010000327.1:0-4741 GCA_964458725.1 uncultured Nevskia sp.
CAGCCGCGCCGCCCGCCTGGCCGGCCGCAACCGCACCGACTTCTACAAGCTGATGGGCCGCCACGGCATCGATCCGGCGCAATACAAGAAAGCCGAGCGGCAGGCGGCGGTCCTGCCCTGAGGGGCAGGCGGATGCCATGGACCGGCACGGCGCGCTGCGTCCGTGGTGGGCGGTGAGCCTGCCGTGCCTGGTCGCGGGTTGCCTGCGGCTCGGCGCCGGCGAAGACGCCGAAGCGCACGCGCCGCGGACGCCGGCGCAGGCCGCCTGCGCCGACGCCGTGAAGACTATGGAGGGGAGCTGCGACCCCAACCTGCTGCGCGCCGGCGCGCAGAGTCCCGAGTGCTCCTGGGAAACCCGGCGCGTCGTCAACAACTGCGGCCAGCCGCACTGAAAAAAGAGGCCGCACGCGGCGGCCTCCAGTCTGGTCCGGCACAGGCCCGCCGGCTTGCGCCGGCGGGCCGTAGCGCTTACAGGCCGCCGGTGGTGGCGGAGACCTCGGCCGAGTACGGGCTGCTGCCCGCTGAGTTCGAGGCCTTCAACTTGAAGTAGTACTTGGTCTGCGGGCTGAGACTGCCGATCGTCACGCTGGTGCCGCTGGTGGTGGTCTTCGGCGTGCTGCTCTCGCCGCCGGCGGTGGTGCCCATGTAGACGCTGTAGCTGGTGGCGCCGGCCGAGGCGGTCCAGCTCAGCTTGACCGTGCCGGTGAACAGGCCCGAGCTGCCGCCGGTGGCGGTGATCCCGGTCGGGGCCGCTGGCACGGTGACGCCGCCGGAGGAGGAGCCGCCGCTGCTCGAACTGCTCGAAGAGCTGCCGCCCGAAGACGAGGACGAAGAGGAGCTGCCGCCCGATGAGGACGAGCTGCTCGACGAGGAGCTTCCGCCCGAGCTGGAGGACCCGGTGACGCTGGCGATCACCGCCGAGTAGAGGTTGGCGCCGTTGTACGAGCCCCAGCCGGTGGCGTCGTCGAAGCCGGCGTAGGCGTTGTACTTGTTGTTGTTGCCGGTGGTCACGTCGTGAAAGTCCGCGGCGTAGGCGGCGGCGTTCTTGCCGATCGGGTAGAGCAGGGGATTGGCGAAGCCGGCGCGCGCCGGACTGTGGCCGGCGTTGGCCAGGCCCTTGCCGACCAGGCTCCAAAACGCGGCCCATTGCGGCGAGCCGTCGCTGGTGCCGCCCACCACGCACCAGCCGCCGCAGCCCTTGCTGTCGTAGACGTAGAAGCCGGTGGCCGGGTCGGCGTCCATCGCCACGTCCGGCACGTTGCGCATGGTGGTCGAGTACTGGCCGCTGGCGCCGTTGAACACCACGCCCTGCTGGTACGAGGGGATCGTCCAGAAAGTGCTGATGCCGCCGCCGCCGCCCTCGGTGCTGCTGGTGTTCCATACCGCTTCCGAGGTGTAGGCCTGGGTCGAGGTGGTGGTCAGGCTGGTGCCGCCGATGCCGGTGACGTTGGGCTGTGCGGCCGGATCGTCCACCGCGGCGGTGCCGCCGGTGCCGAACAGGCCGCGGCCGCAATCGTAGGCGCCGGAGTCGCCGGCGGCGGCGAACACCGCCATGCCCTGCGTCACCATCTTGGTGAACTGGGTATTCTCGGCATTGGCGCCGCTCTGGCCCTCGGAGGATTCGCACAGGCCCCAGGAGGTGCTGACCTGGCCGACCAGGTTGTCGCTGGCGATCCGGCTCCAGGTGTCGATCGCGCCGGCGCTGCTGTTCGGGCCGGTGTAGATGACCATGCTGGTGGGATTGGACACCGCCATCACCATCTCGATGTCCAGCATCACCTCGGTGGCGCCGTTGGTGGCGGTGGTGCCGCCGTCCACCAGCACCTGGGTCAGGGCCGGATTGTTCAGCCCGAACTTGCTGGCGTAGGTCGCGGCGTCGGTGTAAGTGGCGCTGGACAGCTCGTACAGTGCCACTGCCTGGCCGCCGTTCTGGATGCCGTTCAGGTTGTAGGCGGTCTTCACGTCGGCCGGCGCGTAGGAACCGCTGGACTGCGTGCCGGCGTGCGGCTGCGCCGCGGCCAGCACCTCGGCTGCGCTGGCGCCGCCGCGGACCTTCAGATGGGTGCTGAGCGGCTTGCCGTTGAGGCCCGCGACTTCGGCGCCGATCGCCGAGAACACGAACGGCAGCACCGGCTCGCGGTCAGGCGCGAAGTACTGGCGGCCGTCGGCCTGGCGCAGCAGGCTCAGGCGCGAGCCGAGCACGTTGCGGATCGTCGCCGCCGGCGCGCTGACGTCGAGCACGGTGCGCGAGCCGTGCTCGCCAACCACGCTGAAGCCGAACTGCGCGGCCAGCGACTTCAGCGCCTGATACTGCGAGGCGGTCGGCGCGAAGCGCGCGTCGAACTCGGCCGAGGTGAGGAACTGGTGGTAGAGCGCATCGCCCGGGGTGTAGAGGCGCTGCAGCAGCGCGCCGAGCTCATCCTGGTGCTGCAACGGCAAGGTCAGCACGAAGCGCATCTGCTCGCGCTCCTCCGCCGCCCGCACCACCGCGTCGCCGGCTGGCGCTGCCGCCAGCGCCGCGCCACAGCACGCCAGGCCGAGGAAGATCCCGGCCGCCGGCTTCATCCATTGAAGACGCGGAGCGCCGCTCCGCCCTGCCTGATTTCCCTGCATGTTCGTTCTCCGTTTTTGTAGGTCCCTGCCGTCCGCGCCTTCCCCCGACGCGGCCGATCCTGTTGCGACAGCGCCCGCACGTTCCCCGCGGGAGCCGGCTAAAGGCTAGCCCACTCTTCGGGGGAAAGTGCGTGCGGAACCGCTCCGAAACGGAAAAACGATTGGTTTTGCAAGGTTTTTGGTGGCACCGGGGCGCTGCCGCCGCACTTATTCCACGGTCACCGACTTGGCCAGGTTGCGCGGCTTGTCGACGTCGTTGCCGCGCAGCACGGCGACGTGATACGCCAGCAGTTGCAACGCCACGGTGTAGGTGATCGGCGTGGCCGGCTCGTCGGCCGGCGGCATTTCGATCAGCTCCAGCCCGGGGGCGGGCTCGATGCCGCAGCCGCACTCGGCGAAGACGTAGAGCCGGCCCTTGCGCGCCTGCACCTCGCGCAGGTTGGAGCGCAGCTTGTCGAGCAGGGCGTTGTGCGGCGCCAGCACCACCAGCGGCATGCGCTCGTCGACCAGGGCCAGCGGTCCGTGCTTGAGCTCGCCGGCGGCGTAGGCCTCGGCATGGATGTAGGAGATCTCTTTGAGCTTGAGCGCGCCTTCGCGGGCGATGGGGTGGAACACGCCGCGGCCGAGGAACAGCGCGCTGCTGCAGTCGACGAAGTCGCGCGCCACCGCTTCGATGCGCCGGTTCAGGTGCAGCACCTCCTCGACCTGGCCACTGAGCCGGCGCAGCTGCTCGATCAGCGCCGTGCCGGAGAGGCTGGCGCCGCCGCGGTTCTGCGCCAGCAGGCTGGTGAGCAGGCGCATGCACAGCAGCTGGGTGGTGAAAGCCTTGGTCGAGGCCACGCCAATCTCGGGGCCGGCACGGGTCATCAGGCTGCTGTCGGAATCGCGCACCAGCGAGCTGCCGGGCACGTTGCACACCGCCAGGGTCGCGGCGTAGCCGGCCTGCTTGGCGTAGCGCAGCGCGGCGAGGGTGTCGGCGGTCTCGCCGGACTGCGACAGGGTCACGAACAGGCAGTCCGGCGGCACCACCGGCGAGCGGTAGCGGTACTCGCTGGCCAGGTCGGCCATGCACGGCAGGCGCGCCTCCGATTCGAGCCAGTAGCGCGCCACCTCGGCGGCGTGGTAGCTGGTGCCGCAGGCCACCAGGTGCACCGCCTTGATCCGCTGCAGCAGGGCCCGGTCGGCGAAGCCCAGGCCGCCGGCCAGCAGCGCGCCGCGCGCGGTGCAGGCCTGCAGGGTGTCGGCCAGCGCGTCGGGTTGCTCGTGGATCTCCTTGAGCATGTAGTGCTTGTAGGGGCCTTTTTCCGCCGCGGCGCTTTGGATGTCGAGCTGCTGCACCGGCCGGTCCACCGCCACGCCGGCGGCGTCGAACACTTCCAGCGTGCGCAGGCGGATGCGCGCGACGTCACCGTCCTCGAGGAACACGAAGCGATCGGTGAGCGGCAGTAGGGCCACCGCGTCGGAGGCGACGTAGTGCGCCTCGCCGGCCACGCCGATCGCCAGCGGATTGCCCTGGCGCGCCACCACCAGCGTGTCCTGCTCCTGGCGGCTCATCACCGCGATGGCGTAGGCGCCGCTGAGCTGGCGCACCGCGATCTGCACCGCGGCCAGCAGGTCCGGGGCGCTGCGGCGGTGATAGTGGATCAGGTGAGCCACCACCTCGGTATCGGTGTCGGAGCGGAACTCGTAGTCCATGAACTCCAGCATCTTCCGCAAGCCTTCATAGTTCTCGATGATGCCGTTGTGCACCACCGCGATCTCTCCGCCCGACAGATGCGGGTGGGCGTTGCGCTCCTCCGGCTCGCCATGGGTGGCCCAGCGGGTGTGGCCGATGCCGATGTGGCTGTCCGGCATCGCGTCCTGCAGCAAGGTCTCCAGCTCCGCCACCTTGCCGACGCGGCGGCGCAAGCCGATGGCGCCGTTCTCGAAGTAGGCCAGACCAGCCGAGTCGTAGCCGCGGTATTCCAGCCGTTTGAGTCCGTCCAGCAGCAGCGGCGTAACGTTGCGCTGCGCCAGGGCTCCGATCAATCCGCACATGGATGTGTCCTCATTTTAAGTAAAGTGAACGGGATTCAGCGCGCGGCTTGCCGCGCGCGCGCCAGCGCGGCGGCGGCAACCGCCCGCGGCT
>CAYWPB010000328.1:0-4727 GCA_964458725.1 uncultured Nevskia sp.
CCGGCCGGCCGGCCGCTGCCGGCCGCGGCGCCCGCCGCCGCGGCCCAGGCCGAGACTTTCGTGCGCGAGATGCCCAAGGTCGGCCGCAACGATCCCTGTCCCTGCGGCTCGGGCAAGAAGTACAAGCAGTGTCATGGGCGGCTGGCCTAGCCAGCCGCCTTAGTTGTTAGTTGTCAGTGGTTAGTTGTCAGTAGAATGCACGGAGTCTTGGTTTTTCACTGACAACTGATCACCAACAACTGACAACTGCTTCCTCCATGGCCGTCAACCTCAAACCCCCCGGTACCCTACACCCGGTGCCCGGCGTGCGCCTCGGCGCGGCCGAGGCGGCGATCAAGAAGCCGGGCCGCAAGGACCTGCTGCTGATCGAATTGGCGCCGGGAAGCCGCGTTGCCGGCGTGTTCACCCGCAACGCCTTCTGCGCCGCCCCGGTGCAGGTCTGCCGCGAGCGGCTGGCCGGCGGCGGCGCGATGCGCGCCATGCTGGTCAACGCCGGCAATGCCAATGCCGCCACCGGCAGTGGCGGCCTCGACGACGCCCGCGCCACCACCGCGGCAGTGGCGCAGGCCCTGGGCTGCGACGCCGCCCAGGTGCTGCCGTTCTCCACCGGCGTGATCGGCCAGCGGCTGCCGCTGGCCCGCATGCTCGACGCGGTGCCGCGCGCCGTCGCCGATCTGCGCGCCGACGCCTGGCAGGACGCGGCGCGCGCCATCATGACCACCGACACCATCCCCAAGGGGGCGAGCCGCCAGGTCGCGACCCCGCGCGGTACGGTGACGGTGACCGGCATCGCCAAGGGCGTGGGCATGATCTACCCCGATATGGCGACCCTGCTGTCCTACATCGCCACGGACGCCCGATTGACCCAGGAGGCGGTGCGGGAATGCCTGCGCCGCGCCGCCGAGGTCTCGTTCAACAGCGTGACCGTTGACGGCGACACCTCCACCAACGATTCCTGCGTGCTGATGGCCACGGCGCAGGCGGGCAGCGAAGACATTACGCCGCAGCACCCGGACTTTGCGCCGGTGTGCGAGGCGGTGACGGCGGTCTGCATCGAGCTGGCCCAGGCCATTGCCCGCGACGGCGAGGGTGCCACGCGCTTCATCACCATCGACGTGGAGGGGGCGCGCAGCGTGGAGGAGGCGCGCAAGGTGGGTTATTCCATCGCCCACTCACCCCTGGTGAAGACCGCCATGTTCGCGGGCGACGCGAACTGGGGCCGCATCATCATGGCCATCGGCAAGGCCGGGGTCGAGGGGCTGGACCCACGCGGCGTGGCGGTGGCGCTGGACGAGGTGCGCCTGATCGAGCGCGGCGAGCCGCACCCGGACTACCGCGAGGAGCTGGGTACAGCGGTGGTGGCCAAGCCGGAATTCTGCATCCGTGTCCAGCTCGGGCGCGGCACGGCGCGGGCCCGGCTGTGGACCTGCGATTTCAGCTATGACTACGTCAAGATCAACGCCGAGTACCGGACCTGAGGCAGCAGGCGAGGGAAGTCAATCCGGCTCATGCGCTCCTCCACCATTCACCGCCCGCTGATTCCCGTTGCCTGCGGCGTGCTGGCCAATGACCGCGGCGAGGTGCTGATCGCGCAGCGTCCGGAGGGCAAGATCGCCGCCGGCAAGTGGGAATTCCCGGGCGGCAAGATCGAGGCGGGCGAAGCGGTCGAAGCGGCGCTGCGCCGTGAGCTGCACGAGGAGCTGGGGGTGGAGGTGCGGCAGTCACGCCGCCTGATCCGCTTCCGCCACGAGTACGCCGACCGCATCGTGCTGCTCGACACCTGGCTGGTCAGCGCTTTCGACGGCGCGCCCCACCCGCGCGAAGGCCAGCAGTTCGACTGGATGCACCCCGAATACCTGTTGCAGCTGGACGTGCTGCCGACGGTGGCGCCGATCGCCCGGGCGCTGCGCCTGCCCGAGCACTACGTCTTCACCCCGCCCAATGCCGACGAGGTGACGGTGCGCGCCGGACTGGCGCGGCTTCCGCGTGGCTGCCTGCTGCGCCTGCGCGTGCCGGCGCTGGGCGATGAGGGCTATGCCGACCTCGCCAGGCGCCTGCTGCCGGCGGCGCAGGCCGCCGGCATAGGCCTGATGCTGGACCGCCAGCCACGCATGGCGGCCGAGCTTGGCGCCGCCGGCTGGCACGCCACCGAGCGGACCTTGCTGCACTTGCGCAGCCGCAGCCTGCCGGCGAGCCTGTGGTTCGCCGCCTCGGTGCACGAGACGGCCTCGCTCGAGGCGGCGCGGCGCCTCGGCGCCGACTTCGCGGTGCTGGGGCCGGTGCTGCCTACCGCCAGCCACCCGCAAGCTCAGGGCCTGGGTTGGGAGCGCTTCGAGCAGCTGCTGGGAAATTCGCCCCAGCCGGTCTATGCCATCGGCGGGGTCGGGCCGAAACAGCTGGAGCAGGCGCACGCCCGCGGCGCCCAGGGCGTCGCCGGCATCCGGGCGTACTGGGAAGGGCTCTAGACGTCCTGGTGATCGGAGTCCGGCGCGGGCGGCGACTCGTCCTGCACCGGCAGGGCGTAGTGGCCGTTCATCCAGTCGCCCAGATCGATCAGCTTGCAGCGCTCGGAACAGAACGGACGCCAGGGATTCTGCGCGTCCAGCCGGGTGCTGGCGCCGCAGCGGGGACAGCGGGCGATGCGTGGAGCGTTCATCTGGGAAAAGCTGGGGGCGAAACTAGTGATTTGAAAGCAGGCAGCATTGCAGCTGGAACGGGATGCTGCCGCCCGCCTGCACATTTCGCGTGTTGACGTCGGCGAGCCGCATGAAGCGCACCGAGACGCGGTGCTTGCCGGCGCTGATCTCGGGGTAGACGTCGGCTCCGGCCGGTACCAGCACGCGTACCAGCTGGTAGGCGGCCTGCGGCACATGCAGGAACACGCCGCCTTCGGCCACCTGCTGCACCGGCTGGGTGCTGTCGCGCAGCAGGCGCAGGTAGAGGCCGATGGCTCGCTCCAACGGGCGCAGGCTGGAGAACCAGGCGGCGAGGTCGCGCTGGGTCTCGGCCGGCGGCCGTGACAGCCAACGGTGGTAGGCCGGCAGGTCGAAGCCGCAGGCGCCGCCGGGGATGGAGCTGCGGTTCAGCACCGCGAACAGGAACTCGTTCTCGCGCAGCACCATCGCCGGGTGCGAGCTGCCCATGGCCTGCAGCTCGGCGGCGGCGACGTTGAGCTCGCGCAGCACCTCAGACAGGCGCGCGTGATTGACGTCGGGGCGCTTGCTCAGGCGGGTCAGGATGGTGTGCTGCTCGAACACTTCCTTGAGCAGCTCGGTGCGCAGGTCGGCGCGGCCCATCACCGAGAGGATGTCGAGCAGGGTGTGCAGGCTGGCGCGCAGGCCCCAGGACGAGGTATCAGCGGCCTGGTGCTGGTACTGGGCGAACAGGAATTCCAGGCGCAGGAGGAAGCGTATCCGCTCGCTCAGCGGATGCTCAAAGGCGATCCAGTCTGCGCCCTGCTCCATCAATGCGTTGAATCCACGGGGTATCTCCGCATTGTGGCGCGCCGGGGCGTGAAGGGCAAACGCCGCCGCCCGGGCCTCAGCGCCGGGCAGCGGCGAGCTGGAGGTAGTGCCGGTGCAGGCGCTCCACCTGCGGCAGCAGGGCTTCGCGGTCGCTGCCGTTGTCGAGCACGTCGTCGGCACGGGCCAGGCGCTGTTCGCGGCTGGCCTGGGCGGCGAGCATCTGCTGCGCCAGGGGCTCGGCGATGCCATCGCGGCCGAGCAGGCGCTGCAGCTGCACCGCCGCCGGCACGTCCACCACCAGGATGCGGTCGGTCAGCCGGTCCATTCCGGATTCGAGCAGGATCGCCACCGACAGGATGCAGTACGGTGCGGTCTGCGCCGCGTGCCAGGCGAGGATGCGCTGGCGGATCAGGGGGTGGGTAATGGCTTCCAGCTCGCGCAGGGCGGCCGGGTCGCCGAACACCCGCTCGCGCAGGCGCCGGCGGTCCAGGCTGCCGTCGGGCAGCAGGAATTCGGCGCCGAAGCGGCCGGCGATGGCAGCCAGGGCCGGCGAGGGCGGGGCAACCACCTCGCGGGCGGCATGGTCGCCGTCGAGCAGGGGCGCGCCCAGGTCGATGAACAGCTCGCCGACGGTGCTCGTGCCGCTGGCGATGCCGCCGGTCAGGCCGACGACCAGGGCACCCCGCCTCACAGCTTCACCAGATTGCGCAGGGCTTCGCCCCAGACCAGGGTGAGCCAGCCGGCGCCGGCGAGGTAGGGGCCGAAGGAGATGGGGATGTTGCGGTCGCGTCCGCGCAGCGCGATCAGGCCGATGCCGACCGCCGAGCCGACCAGCGAGGACAGCAGGATGATCATCGGCAGGGCGGTGGCGCCGAACCAGGCGCCGAGCGCGGCGAGCAGCTTGAAGTCACCGTGGCCCATGCCCTCCTTGCCGGTGAGCAGCTTGTACAGCTCGTAGATGCCGCGCAGGCTGAGGTAGCCGAAGGCCGCGCCGGCGATGCTGGCGCGCGCCGTGGTGAAAACGCCGAAGCAGCTCAGCAGCAGGCCGGCCCAGACCAGCGGCAGGGTCATCGAATCGGGCAGCAGCTGCTCGCGCAGGTCGATCACGCTCAGGGCCAGCAGCACCCAGCTCAGGCCCAGGGCCGGCGCCAGCTGCGCACTCCAGCCGAAGCGCCAGGCGCAGGCGGCGGCGAGCAGGCCGGAGGCCAGCTCGACCAGCGGATACTGCATCGAAATCGGCGCCCGGCAGTCGGCGCAGCGCCC
>CAYWPB010000329.1:0-4726 GCA_964458725.1 uncultured Nevskia sp.
TTTTTCCTTCCGCCCGACCTGGGGATTAAGGGGACCAAGCACCCCCGCCGAGTCGACGCAGCGGCCGGTGATCACGCTCTCGGCGCCGGCGTCGAGGGCGCGGGCGATGGGAATGGCGCCGAGGTAGGCGTTCATCGACACCAGGGTGCCGGGAATGGGCCTGCCGGTATCCAGCTCGACCGCGTCGGCGAACTCCTTCTTGCGCGGCAGCAGATCGTCGCCCAGCACCACGCCGATGCGGATGCTGACGCCAGCCTTGGCCGCGGCATCCTCCAGCGCCTTCTTGCAGGCCAGCGGATTCACGCCGCCGGCATTGGCCACCACCTTGATGCCGCGCGCCTTGATCTCCGGCAGCAGCGGCGCCATGACGTGCTCGACGAAATCGGTGGCGTAGCCGTCGTTCGGATCCTTCATGCGCTTGGCGGCGAGGATCGACATGGTGATCTCGGCCAGGTAGTCGAACACAAGGTAATCAATTTTACCCTTGTGCACTAACTGAGCCGCGGCGGTGTTGGTGTCGCCCCAGAAGGCGGAAGCGCAGCCGATGCGCAGGGAAGTCTTGGAAGTGGCCATGTTTCCTCACAGATTCCGCTTCCGGCCGGAAAGAGCCGGGGGTCTAAGCTTGCCTTAGCCATCGCCCGGGCGCCACAACAATATCTATTACCTAACTATCCGAAATAATGCAGTCCCAGAGCCAACGGGACAGCGGCGTATACCGCCGCCAGCACGTCGTCGAGCATGATCCCCAGGCCGCCTTCGACCCGGCGGTCGAACCAGCGGATCGGCCAGGGCTTCCAGATATCGAACAGGCGGAACAGCAGGAAGGCCGCCAGCAGCCACCAGCCCTCCCCGCCTTTCACCCAGCCCAGGGCCGGCACCAGCGGAATGCAGGTGATCAGCAGGCCCACCACCTCGTCGAAGACGATGCCGCCGTAGTCGTGCACGCCCAGCAGCCGCGCGCTCTCGCCGCAGATCCAGCAGCCGAAAACGAACAGCACGACCAGCAGGCCCAGGTAGACCGGCAGCGAGGGAGACCACCATTGCAGCAGCAGCCACAGCGGGATCGCACCGACCGTGCCGACTGTGCCCGGCGCCTTCGGCGACAGGCCGCAGCCGAACCAGAAGGCCAACAGGTGCACCGGCGAGCGCAGCACCTGCGCCGCCGGCACACGGATCGCGTTCTTCGGCTCGCTCACGCCTTCACTCCGGAAGCGGACTGGCGACGATCGGCATGCCCCACAGGCGACCGCCGGTGGTCTCCATGTGCTCCACCGTACCGCTGCTGAACCATTCCACCATACCCGGCTCGAGCCGGTCGGCGCGCAGATCTTCGCCGTTGGCGGTGAGCATGCTCTGCACCCGCCGCGCCACGGCCTCGCCGGTGTCGAGCAGGGTCACTGCCGGCCCGACCACGCGCTGGATCAGCGGCCGCAGGAATGGATAGTGGGTGCTGCCGAGCACGATCACGTCGGCGCCGCCGGCCAGCAGCGGCGCGGTGTAGCGCTCGACCAGGGTCTGGGTCTGCGGTCCTTCCAGCTCGCCCGCCTCGACCCGTTCCGGCAGGCCCGGGCAAGGCTGGGTGATGATGCGCACGCTGCCGGCATGGCGGTCGATCAGCTTGTGCAGCTTTTCGCCCGACAGGGTCGCCACCGTCGCCAGCACGCCAACCACGCCGCTGCGCGTCTGCGCCACCGCCGGCTTCACCGCCGGCTCCATGCCGACGAAGGAGGTCGAGTAGTTGGCGCGCAGGTACTCCACCGCGGCGATGGTGGCGGTGTTGCAGGCCACCACGACCTGCTTGCAGCCGCGCCCCAGCAGGAAGTCGGTGATGGCCACGGCGCGGGCGATGATCTGCTGCTGGGACTTGCCGCCGTAGGGGCAGTGGCCGCTGTCGGCGACGTAGACGAAGTTCTCCTGCGGCAGCTTGCGCACCAGCTCGCGCAGTACGGACATGCCGCCGAGGCCGGAGTCGAAGACGCCGATGGGCGCGTCGTTCATGGCGCCGGCATTTCCCCGGGGAAATGGTTGTAACCGCGCAGGTCCACCCCGAGCCGCTCGCCGCGCGCGTCGAGCCAGCGCAGGCCCGGCTCGCGCAGGATGCGGCCGATCTCGGTCAGCGGCACGTCGAGCCGGCGCCGCGCCTCGGCAAGTGTGTCCGGTGGGATGCAGACGCACAGCTCGTAATCGTCGCCGCCAGCCGCCTGCAGCTGCAGGCAGGACTCAGCCGGCGCCAGCCGCTGGAACGCCTCCGATCGAGGCAGCCGTTCCGTCTCGATCTCGGCGCCGACCCAGCTTTCCTCGAGGATATGCCGCAGGTCGCCGGCGAGGCCGTCGGAAAGGTCGATGGCTGCGTGCGCCAGGCCACGCAGCCGGTGGCCGGCGTCGAGGCGCGGCACGGGGTGGTTGAGGCGGGTCTTGAGGAACTCGCGATCGGGATCGAAGCGCGCGCACTGTGTGGCCAGGCCGAGCTGCAGCGCCCGCGCCGCGTCGCCCAGGGGGCCGGTGACGCAGACCAGGGCGCCAGGCTTTGCGCAGCTGCGGCGCAGCGCCTTGCCGGCCGGCAGGGTGCCCAGTGCGGTGATCGTGATGGAGAGCGGACCGGATGTGGTGTCGCCGCCGACCAGCGCAATGCCGTGCTTGTCGGCCGCGGCCTTGAGCCCCTGGGCGAAGCGCTCCAGCCAGGCAGGGTCGGCCTGCGGCAGGGTCAGGGCCAGCACGAACCAGCGCGGCCGCGCGCCCATCGCTGCGAGGTCGGACAGGCTGACCGCCAGGGATTTCCAGCCGATGTCCTCGGCGCGCGCGGCCGGGTCGAAATGGCGGCCGGAAACCAGCGTGTCGGTGGTGACGGCCAGTTCCTCGCCCGCAGCCGGGCGCAGCACGGCGCAGTCGTCGCCGATGCCGAGCGTGACGTCCTCCGGAGCAGTGGTCAGGCCCTGGAAATACTTGCGGATGAGCGCGAACTCATCCATGGCTCAAAGACCCGCGTTGATCTCGGTCGAGCGGGCGCTGCGCGCCAGCTTGTCGAGCACTCCGTTGACGAACTTGTAGCCGTCCTCGGCGCCGAACACCTTGGTCAGGCCGACCGATTCATTGACCACCACTTTCCACGGCACTTCGGGCTTGTACATCAGCTCGTAGGCGCCGAGCAGCAGCACGGCGTGCTCCACCGGGTCGAGCTGGTCGAGCGGGCGGTCGAGGTGCGGGGTGACGGCGGCGGTCAGCTCCGGCCGTGCCTGCACCACGCCGTGCAGCAGCTCGGAGAAGTAGGCAGGATCGGCGCGGCCCAAGCCCTCAGGCTCCTCGGCGAACTGGCGTAGCAGAGCCTCGGGCGAGGTCTCGTTGACCAGCCACTGATACAGCGCCTGGACGGTGAGGCGGCGGGCCAGCCCGCGCCGGCTGGTGGGAAGGTTGTCACTCATCGACGGACCGCAGCACGCGCAGCATTTCCAGGGCGGCGGCGGCGGCCTCGTAACCCTTGTTGTCGGAGCCGGGACCACTGCGCTCCGCCGCCTGCTGATCAGTGTTCACCGTCAGCACGCCGAAACCGAGCGGGACGCCGTGCTTCTGCGCGGCCTCACGCAGGCCGCGCGAGCATTCGCCGGCGACGAAATCGAAGTGCGGGGTGTCGCCGCGGATCACCGCGCCCAGGGTCACCACGGCGTCATAGCGGCCGCTCTTCATCAGGGCGCTGACCGCCAGCGGCAGCTCGAAGGCGCCCGGCGCGCGGTACTCGGCGACGTGCTTGGCGCTGACCCCCCAGTCGGCGAGGCAGCGGTGGGCGCCGGCCAGCAGCGCGTCCACCACCTCCACGTTCCAGCGCGTCGCCACCAGGGCCACGCGTGCTCCCTTGAACTCGTTCTTGCCGGGCTTGGCCGGCGCGGCGTAGCCCGTCTTTCCCGGAATCTGCTGGTTCGTCTTCGGCAATGCAGTGCCCTTCTTCTTCACAGCTTTCTGGATCCCGGTCATCAATCGCAATGCACGTACTCGACCACTTCCAGGTCGAAGCCGGACAGCGCATACATCTTCTTCGGCGCCGACAGCACGCGCATCTTGCGCACGCCCAGGTCGGCCAGAATCTGCGCGCCGACGCCATAGGTGCGCAGCGACTGGCGCTCGTCCGGCTGGGCCGCCGGCACACTGTCGCTGGAACTCGGCGGCGTGTGGGTCTGGTTCAGGTTGACGATCTGCTGCACCACGTCGCGCGGCGATTCCGGCTTGCGCAGCAGCACCACCACGCCCTTGCCCTCCTCGGCGATGCGCTGCATGGCGCGGCGCAGCGGCCAGGAGAAGTCGCCGTGCTTCACAGTGAGCACATCCTGCAGCATGTTGCGCAGATGCACGCGCACCAGCACCGGCTCGTCGGCCCGGATCTCACCCTTGACCAGAGCCAGGTGCACCGTCTTGCCGATGCGGTCCTCGTACACCGCCATGCGGAACTCGCCGAACTCGGTCTGCACCTGCTGCTCGGCGACGCGCTCGACGCTGTGCTCGTTGGCCAGGCGGTAGCGGATCAGGTCGGCGATGGTACCGATCTTCAGGTCGTGCTCGCGGGCGAAGGCGAACAGGTCGGCGCCGCGCTTCATGGTGCCGTCGTCGTTGACGATCTCGCAGATGAAGCCGGCCGGCGACGACAGCCCGGCCAGCTTGACCAGGTCGACCGCGGCCTCGGTATGGCCGGCGCGGGCCAGCACCCCGCCCTCGGCGCAGCGCAGCGGGAAGATGTGGC
>CAYWPB010000330.1:0-4717 GCA_964458725.1 uncultured Nevskia sp.
GGTGGTGGTTGACGACGGTTTCGGGGTCGCCGAGTTTTGGGGGCCCCCCCGGACGGATCAGGTTCTGCGGGCCGATCGCCCCGGTAACGTCGGTGCCGGACATGCCGCGGGCGAGCAGCGCCTGCGGGTCCAGGTCGACCTGCACCTGGCGCTGCTTGCCGCCGTAGGGGAAGGGCAGCGACGCGCCCTGCACGGTGGACAGCGCGGTGCGGATGATGTTGTTGCCCAGGTCGAAGATCTGCGATTCGGACAGCGTCTCGCTGGACAGTGCCAGCTGGATGATCGGCACGCTGGAGGCGTTGTAGGCCAGGATGAACGGCGGTGGGGTGCCTGGCGGCCGGTACACAGTCTGGGTCTGGGCCACGCCGGTGACCTGGGCGTGTGCAAACTCGTCCTTGGCGCCGGGCGGGAAGAAGTACTTGATCACCGGTGTCCCGTTCAACGACTCCGCGTCGGTGTGCTCGACGTCGTTCACCACCGGCTGCGCCACGCGCTCGGAGAACAGCACGATGCGGTTCGCCATTTCGTCCGGCGGCAGGCCGTTGTAGCGCCACACCGTCGCCACCACCGGGATGTCGATGTTGGGAAAGATGTCGCGGGCGGTCTTGATGATGGCGTAGGAACCCATCAGTACGATCAGCAGCGCCAGCACGATGAAGGTGTACGGTCGCTGCAGGGCGATTCTAACAATCCACATCCTGTGCTCCTGGTGGGCCGGCAGGGCTGGCGCCGCTGCGGGCGTCCGGCGCGGGGCCGGAGGGGGAGTGTCCCCGGAGGGGGCGGAGGCGGCGAATTATAGATTATCGATAAGTTCGGTAAAGCCACATGTCTGTAAAGGAGGGTAAATAGGCGCGGCTCGGGGGCGATGCATGCGCGTAGCGCATGCAGGGCGGCGCTGGCATGCGCCCTGCGCTGGCCACCGGCGCCGGAAACGACGAACCCCGGCGGAGCCGGGGTTCGTGCGGTACAGCGGCGCGCGGCCTCAGCGGTCGCGGAAGTGGGTCTCCACCTTCTCGTCCTGGCCCTTGACGTCGACGCAGACGGTCGCGGTGGGACGGGCCAGCAGGCGCGGGATGCCGATCGGCTCGCCGGTCTTGACGCAGTAGCCGTATTCCTTGTCGCGGATGCGGCGCAGCGCCTCGTCGATCTTGCGCAGCAGCATCGATTCGCGCTCGCGCAGGCGCAGATCCAGCCAGTGCTCCTCCTCGGCGGTGGCGCGATCGGCAGGGTCGGCGAAGATCTCGCGCTGGTGCAGGCGCTCCTTCACATCGAGCTCGCGCGCCAGCACTTCCTGGCGCATCTTCATCAGCAGCCCGCGGAAGTAGTCGAGCTGCACATCGTTCATGTAGTCGTCGTCCGACATGGCGCGGACGTCATCCTCGGTCAGCTCCTGGCCGAGCTTGAACGACTGCGTCTTGCGCACCGCCACCGGCTTGACCGCGTGGTTGTGCTTGGCGGGGACCGGACGTGCAGCCCCCGCCTTTTTCATGGCGCTTACAGCGTGGGAATCGTGATCTGGACGGGAGCTTCCGCCATGGGCTGCGGAGCTGCCGTCGAGGTGGGCTGCGGCGCTGCCACCGGCATGGGGGCCGGGGCTGGAGCTGGCGTGGGAGCCGGCGCCGGGGCGGGACGGGGGGCTGCTAGGCGTTTCGGCTTTTTTTTTTGGACCGGCTTGGCGACAACTTTCTTGGCGACGGGCTTCTTGGCGGCGACTTTTTTCGGGGCCGGCTTCTTGGCAGCAGCCTTCTTGGCGACCGCTTTGACCTTCTTCGCGGCCTTCTTGGCGACCGTCTTGGCTTTCTTCGCGACCTTCTTCACCGCGCTTGCCGCTTTCTTCGCGGCGGACTTCTTCGCCGCTTTGGCAACGGGCTTCTTTTTGCCCTTCGCTGCCGCCTTTTTGGTGGTCACCGATGTCTCCGTCGTTATGGTCTTGCTAAGGTGTCGTTTTGTCGCCCTGGAGCAACAAAGTTGGGGCGTTATAGCACCCGTCTTTGGCAACGTCAATGAAAAACCCGACCGACTGGCGACCCCGCGCGAACACCGCAGTTTTGCATGCGCGGGCGCGACTTTATGGGGCAATCCGGCACTATTTCGAGGCCCGCGGCGTACTCGAAGTCGAGACCCCGATCCTGTCGGCGGCGGCCACCGTGGACCCGCATATCGACAGCTTCTCGACGCGCGAGCCGGGAGGGCGGCAATGGTGGTTGCATACCTCGCCGGAATTCGGCATGAAGCGCCTGCTGGCAGCCGGCAGCGGACCCGTCTATCAGATCGCCCGGGTGTTCCGGCGCGAGGAGGCCGGACACCACCACAACCCCGAGTTCAGCATGCTGGAATGGTACCGGCCAGGCTGGGACCACCGGACCCTGATGGACGAGGTGGAGGAACTGCTGCGTGCTGCCGGTGTCACCGGGCCGGCCTGGGCGCGGCTGAGTTACGGCGAGGCTTTCCGGCGCCACGCCGGCCTGGACCCGTTCGCGGCCAGCCTGGATGAGTTACGCCAGGCCTGTGCCGCAAGCCTGTACCTGTCCGGCGCGCTGCTTCAGGCGCAGGACCGCGATGTCTATCTGGATCTGCTGATGTCCAGCCTGGTCGGTCCGCGGCTCGGCCAGGAGGCACCGACCTTCCTCTACGACTTTCCGGCCTCGCAGGCGGCGCTGGCGCGGGTGCGGCCGGATCATCCGCCGGTGGCGGAGCGCTTCGAATTGTTCTGGAAGGGCATCGAACTGGCCAACGGCTTCCACGAGCTGACCGATGCTGCCGAGCAGCGCAGGCGCTTCGAGCACGACCGGGCGCGCCGTAGTGCCGAAGGGCGCGAGGCGCCGCCCTACGACGCGCGCCTGGTGGCGGCGCTGGAGGCCGGGATGCCGGCGTGCGCCGGGGTGGCGCTGGGCCTGGACCGGCTGCTGATGCTGATGTTGGACCTGCCGAACCTTGGCGATGCGCTGGCATTTGACGCGGAACGGGCGTAACCGCCGGGATTGGGGATGGATGAGGCTGCCGCCTTTACGAATCCCGAATCCCGTCACCTGAAGATATCCCAGGCAAAGCGCGCGATCAGCGCGCCGACCACGACGATGAACAGGCCCCTCACGAAGCCGCTGCCACGCCGCAGGGCCAGCCGCGAGCCGGCCAGCGAGCCGGCGACGTTGCACAAGGCCATCGGCACGGCGGTGGCGTAGAGAACGTCGCCGTGGCTGATGAAGTAAGCCAGGGCGGCGGCGTTGGTCACGACGTTGACCACCTTGGCCGAAGCCGAGGCGATCAGGAAGCTGAAGCCGAACAGGCCGACGAGGGCGAAGATCAGATAGCTGCCGGTACCGGGGCCGAAGAAGCCGTCGTAAAAACCAACGACGGCACCGGTGGTGAGGCCAATCCATGTCTGTTGCCCCGGCCTCAGCCGCGGTGCGTGCAAGGCACCGAAATCCTTCTTCCACAGCGTATAGGCCAGCACCAGCAGCAGCAGGGCCAGGATCAGCGGCCGCAGCACGGCTGGATTGATGACGCTGACCGTGTGCGCTCCGAAAAAGGAAAACAGCAGGGCTGCGGCCGCCGCCGGCAGCACGCTGCGCCAGGGCAGGGTGACCTGGCGGCCATACTGGACCGCGGCACTGAGCGTGCCCCACACCGCGGCGAACTTGTTGGTGCCGAACAAGACCGCCGGGGTCAGTTGCGGCATCAGCACAAACAGGGCCGGAATCTGGATCAGGCCGCCGCCGCCGACCACGGCGTCGACGAAGCCGGCCAGGAAGGCGAAGCCGCAGAGGGCGGCGAGGGTTAGTGTCATCTGCTGCGCCTACGGAAGCAGGCCCAGCGCCCGCTGGGTCTTCTTCGGCAGCCTGGCTGCCACCAGCTCGTAGGACTCGCGGATGCGGGCCGCCAGCCAGGCGTCGCCGTAGCGGGCGGGCTCGGTGACGTGCACCCACTTGTGGCGGGCGGCGTAGGGCGCGGGGATGATGCCGGGCTGCTCGGTCATGGCCAGGAACAGTCCGTCCGGCACCTTGAAGCTGAGCGCCTCGATCTTCGGCTGGTCCAGGCAGACCACGAACATCTTGCCGGCGACGGAGTAAACCCGGTCGGCGCCCCACTTGACGTCGCTGCTCACCCCCGGCCAGGCCAGGCACAGCCTGTCCAGGGTTTTGAGGTTCAAGGAACCGCCCCGGTTACAGCAGCTTGCTCACCGCGCTCGGCAGCTTGTAGCGCTTGTCGGCGAACAGCTTGCTCAGCAGCAAGGTCAGCCAGGCACGGGAAGTCGAGAACTTCTTCAGCACGATGTAGCAGTCCTCGCCTTCGCGCTCGATCTCGTAACGCTCGATGGTGGCGCTCACCGTGTCGCGCTCGCCCTTGAGCAGGGCCTTGGCGGTGAGACGGTTGGTCTCGGTGTCGACGGTGCAATCGGTGATCTCGCCGTATGCGCCGAGCCGGTCGTTGATATAAGCCTTCAAGGCGATGCCCAGGGCGCCGTCCTTCACGCCACGGGCCAGCATTCGCAACATTGCATTGCTCCCCCAATCAGATATTGCGGATCATCGAACCACAGACCCGCTTGTTTGAACAGTCCGGTCCCGGATGACCGGTAGTTTGTACATGGATGTATTAGAGAATATCCGAGGCGTAGGCCGCTAGACGCGAGCGCTCGCCCCGCCCCAGGGTGACCTGGCCGCCGTGCGGCCCGCCGCGGAAGCGGGCGACGCAGTGTGGCCGGCCCCAAGCCGTC
>CAYWPB010000331.1:0-3015 GCA_964458725.1 uncultured Nevskia sp.
AAACGTACTCGACTTACACCTTATCGGAGATCTGGAGAAGACTGCGCAGATGGTCGAGGGGCAGGCCGGTTGCCGCCGCGGCCTGGCGTTCGGCCAGCACGGCATGGGTGAGGGTGACGCGGGCGCCGAGGACGGCTCCGGCCGCCAGGGCCAGGATGACGCGGGAAGAGGAAGACATAGCCAACACGGGTGGAAACGACTGGTGGGGAAGATAGCACAGCGCCGGAGCTATGACCGCCTGGCCGCGCCCGGGGTTCTGCGGCGGGGACCGGCGGCGCCCCGGCGCCGCCGGACGGGGGCTGCAAACCGCTATTTGCCCAGCCAGTCCTTGGGATCCATCGGTTCGGTGCCCTTGCGCACCTCGAAATACAGGCCGGTCTGCTCGTAGCCGCCGGTATTGCCGGCCTTGGCGATGACGTCGCCGGGGCCAACCCACTCGCCGGCGCTGCGGGTCACGGCGCTGTTGTGGCCGTAGAGGGTGAAAAAGCCCTTTTCGTGCTGCAGCACCACGATCAGGCCGTAGCTGGTCAGCCAGCCGACATAGGCGACACGGCCGCGGGCGCTGGCCTTGACCGGAGCGCCCTCCGGAGCGGAAATCCACCAGCCTTTCCAGAGCAGGCGGCCGCCGGCCTTGGCGTCGCCGTAGCGGGCCAGCAGGTCGCCGCGCAGCGGCCAGTCCATGTGACCGCGCATCTCCGGGAAGGATTTGTGGCCGCCTTCGGGCTCCACCGGCACGTCGGCCAGGGCCTGGCGCAGCTGCTCCAGCAGGTCTTTGAGCTGCTTTTCGCTGGCCTGCAGGCCCTTCAGCTCCTGCGCTTCGCCGGCAATGCGCTGCGACACCTTGGTCATCGCCTCGGCGCGCTCGGAGCGGGTCTGCTCCAGCGCCGCCAGAGCCTGCTTGTGGCTGGACTGGAGCTTGTGCAGGGTGTCGAGCTGGGCTTGGTACTGCTTGGCCAGCGCCGCCACCTGCTTGATCTGGACGTTGATCGCGTCGATGGCGGCGGCGCGGGCGCGGTTGAGGCTGTCGTAGTAGACCAGCATGCGATCGACCCGGTCCGGGTCTTCCTGGCTCAGCAGCAGCTCGGCCTTGCCGCCGCGGCCCATGACGTAGCTGGCGCGCAGCTGGCGCGCCAGGGCATCCTTCTGCTCGGCCAGCCGGCGCTCCGCCGCGGCCTGCTCGGCCTGGGCCTGGCGCACCCGCGCCTCCTGCAGCTCCACCTGGGCAGCGATGCGGCGGGCCTCGCCGGTGGCCTCGTCGACCTTGCGTTCGGCGGTCTCCACCGCGCCGCGCAACTGGTCCTGCTCGACCTTATCGTGCTCGATGCTCTTGGACACGGTCTCGATGCGGCCGCGCACCTTGGCCAGCTCCTCGGTGCTCTGCTGGTAGCGTTCGTCGCCCACGGCCAGACCCGCCAGCAGGGCGCCGGCCAGGCAGAGGAGGAGTTTTCGGCTTTTCGGGATCATGCGGCGGATGCGATAATCATAGATCATTGAAGAATCCCCCAGACTTCAGGCCATGCCGCAGCTGCTCGAATTTACCCAGCATCACGTCTATCTCTTCGCCGCCTTCGGCGCCCTGCTGCTGCTGTTCCTCGCCAACGAGGTGCACGGCGCCATCAGTGGCGGCACGCGCCTGGCGCCGCTTGACGCGGTGCGCCTGATCAACGATCGCGACGCCCTGGTGGTCGACCTGCGCCCGGCCGGCGAATTCAAGAAGAGCCACCTGATGAACGCGCTCAACCTGCCGCTGGCCAAGCTGGAAGAGCGCGCCGGCGAGCTGGGCAAGGACAAGTCCAAGCCGGTGCTGCTGTACTGCGCCCTCGGCAGCGTCGCCGGCGAGGCCGCGGTGAAGCTGCGCAAGCTGGGCTTCACCGAGGTTTATCCCCTGCGCGGCGGCATCAACGGCTGGCTCGGCAGCAACCTGCCGGTCACCGCCAAGTAGCCGCCGGCCCGCTCGCTGGGCGGTTACAAGGCCATTCCCCGAAAGTCTGCCGGACGGCGCGGGACGGGGCTTCCAATTGGCCCGATTCGTGAAAGAATGATGACGATGGACCATTCGTCATCCGAGTGCGCGGCGGCGGCGGTTCCGCCAGGGAACCGGCGGTGAAACGCGTCCTCGTCTACTCCTCCCTGATCTGCCCGTACTGCGTGATGGCCAAACGCCTGCTCAGCCGCAAGGGCGTGCCATACGAGGAGGTCCTGGTGGACGTGGAATGCGGGCGCCGCAGCGAGATGCAGCAACGCGCCGGCGGCCGCCGCACCGTGCCGCAGATCTTCGTCGGCGAACACCATGTCGGCGGCTACGACGACCTGGCGGCGCTGGAGCGCGCCGGCAAGCTGGACCCGCTGCTGCAGGATTCCTAGAAAGAAGGCCACTGCTGCGGCAAACCCCGCCGCTTTGCGGCAGAATCAGCCTCCTTCTTCATTTTCAACCGGTCTCATGTCAGAACAAGCTCCTACCCCGCCCGCCCGCCAGGTGCTGCTGCAGCGCATCTACCTCAAGGACGCCTCCGTCGAGGTGCCGCAGGCGCCGCAGGTGTTCACCCGGCAGTGGACGCCGCAGGTCGACGTGCAGGTCGGCACGGCCGCGATGCCGCTGGGCGGCACCGCCCACCAGGTGATGCTGAGCATCACCGTCACCGCCAAGCTGGGCGAGGACGTGGCGTTCCTGGTGGAGATCCACCAGGGCGGCATCTTCGACATCAGCGGCTTCGGCGAGGGCGAGATCCAGGCGGTGGTGGCCGGCTACTGCCCGGGCGTAATCTTCCCCTTCGCGCGCGAAACGGTGGCCGACCTGATCCAGCGCAGCGGCTTCCCGCCGATCCTGCTGCAGCCGATCAACTTCGAGGCACTGTACGTCGAGCACCTGACTCGCACGCGCGAGCAGAACGCCGCCGCCGCTGCGCCCTCCACGGTGCAGTAAGCCCTTGAGCCCCGCGCCGATCACGGTTCTAGGCGCGGGCGCGTTCGGCACGGCGAAGTCGTCCCGAGCCCCCGCCGGCGCAGCCAGCGGGG
>CAYWPB010000331.1:3115-4705 GCA_964458725.1 uncultured Nevskia sp.
GCAGCCAGCGGGGAAAAGCGAGTGGACGAGGCCAGCGCAAGGGAACCGTATGAGTGTTGAGGCGCCGATCACGGTTCTGGGCGCAGGCGCGTTCGGCACGGCGAAGTCGTCCCGAGCCCCCGCCGGCGCAGCCAGCGGGGAAAAGCGAGTGGACGAGGCCAGCGCAAGGGAACCGTATGAGTATTGAGGCGCCGATCACGGTTCTAGGCGCAGGCGCGTTCGGCACGGCGCTGGCCATCCAGCTGACGCGGCGCGGCGCCCACGCCTACCTGTGGGGGCGCGACGCCACGGTCATGGCCACCATGCAGGAGTCGCGCGAGAACGTGCGCTACCTGCGCGGCTGCCACTTCCCCGCCGGGCTCACCGCCACCGCCAACCTGGCCGAGGCGGTGCAGGCCAGCGGCGACCTGCTGATCTCCACCCCCAGCCCGGCCCTGCGCGAGAGCTGCGAGCGGCTCAAGCCGCTGCTGCATGCCGGTCAGGGCATCGGCTGCGCCTGCAAGGGCCTGGAACCGGGCAGCGGGCGGCTGGCGCATGAGGTCATCGGCGACGTGCTGGGCCCGGACCACCCCGTCGCCATCGTCTCCGGGCCGACGTTCGCCCGCGAGCTGGGCCTGGGCCTGCCGACAGCGGTGACGGTGGCCTCGGTCGACACCGCCTTTGCCGTGCGCCTGGCCGAAGCCTTCCACGGCGACGGCTTCCGCGCCTACACCTCGGCCGACGTCATCGGCGTGGAAATCGGCGGTGCGGCCAAGAACGTGCTGGCCATCGCCGTGGGCGTGGCCGACGGCCTCGGCCTGGGCGCCAATACCCGCGCCGCGATGATCACGCGCGGCCTCAACGAGATCCGCCGGCTCGGCGCCGCCATCGGGGCGCAGTCCGAGACCCTGATGGGCCTGGCCGGCCTCGGCGACCTGGTGCTGACCTGCACTGACAACCAGTCGCGCAACCGCCGCTACGGCCTGTTGCTCGGCCAGGGCAAGAAGCCCGAGGAGGCCTATGCCGCCATCGAGGGCGTGGTCGAAGGCGTGCGTGCCGCGCCGGAAGTGCTGCGTCTGGCGCGGCAGCACCAGGTGGAGCTGCCGCTGCTGGAGATGGCCGGCGCCGTCATCGCCGGCGAGCTGACCGCGGTGGAAGCGTTGAAGCGGCTGGCCGACCGGCCGCTGCGCGCCGAGGCCGGCTAGAGCGATTCCTTCCACTGGCCAGGGCGGCGCGGAAGCCGGAAACTGCCGCCATGGACGACATCATCCTCTGGTTCATCCCGGTGTTCGTGGCCTCCCTGGCCGCGGAGCTGCTGTGGGCCTGGAGGCAGCAGCGCGACATCTACGAGCGCAAGGACACCCTGGCCTGTCTGGCGATGGGCCTGGGCAACGTCATCCTCGCCGCGCCGCTGAAATTCTTCTGGCTGTGGCTGTTCGCCTGGGTCTACCAGTACCGGCTGCTCACCATTCCGGTGAGCGCCTGGTGGGGCTGGGTGCTGCTGCTGTTCGGCGACGACTTCTGCTACTACTGGTTCCACCGCTGCCACCACCGCGTGCGCCTGCTCTGGTGCACTCACGTCAACCACCACTCCAGCCAGCGCTTCAACCT
>CAYWPB010000332.1:0-4692 GCA_964458725.1 uncultured Nevskia sp.
ACGCCAACCTGTCGACCTTCGAGGACGACCGCGGCGCCTACAACCAGAAGGACGCGGAGGGCTTCATCCGCCTCAACGGCCTGCGGCTGCGCACCGGGGCCAAGCGCGACAAGCGCTGAAAGCTCTTGGAAGCATCACGCAAACGCACGGAAGCGCAAAGCAAAGAAAGGCTTTAACCAGTTTTTCTTTGCGGCCTTTGCGCTTCTCTGCGTCGTTGCGTGAGATCGCTTTTGGTTTTTCTCAACGCGGCGGACGTTCTGCCTTGAGTGCTTCCCGCACCGCCGGCCGTTCGCAGAGTCGGCTGACGTATTCGGCTACGGCCGGAAACTGTTCCAGCTTCGCCCCAGCATACCGCGCCAGCAGCAGCGCCCAGACCAGGTAGGCGTCGGCCACGCCGAAGCGCTCGCCGGCGATGAACGCGCTTTCCCCCAGCCGCCGCTCAACCACCGTCAGCATCGGCTCGATGCGGCTGCGGCCGTGCGTGCGCAGCGCTTCGTCCGAGCTGGGCGAAAACACCGGATATAGGCACTGTTTGTGCAGCTCGGTGGCGACGAAGGACAGCCATTCCAGCTCGGTGTAGCGCGCCGCGCCTGCCGCCGCGGCCATGCGGCCGGGTTCGGCCAGCGCGGCGATGTACAGCAGGATCGCGATGTTCTCGGTGAGGATGCCGCCGTCTTCGAGCTGCAAGGTCGCGACCCGGCCCTTGGGATTGACGGCGTGGAAATCCGAGCCGTCCTCCAGCCGCTTGCTGGCCAGGTCGACCTTGCGATAGCGCGCTTCGATGCCCGCTTCGAGCAGGGCGATGCGCGCGGCCAGCGAGCAGGCCATCGGCATGTAGTAGAGCGTCGGCATGTGCCCTTCCTTGGCGTCAGGGCGCGGTGTCGAATGGCGGCTTCATACGCAGCAGCTCGCCGCCGCCGCTCTGCTCGAAGCGCCGCACGATCTGCATGATCGGCTCCGGCACTTCCTGCACCCGCTTTTCCGGAAAGGGCGGCGCCGGGAAATACTCGATGCCCAGCTGCAGGGCCTTGGCGACGGTCTCGCCAGCCAGCAGCTGCGCCAGATAGAGGCCGGTGTCGATGCTGGCGGAGACGCCGGCGCCGGTCAGGTACTTGCCATCGCGATGGTAGCGCTCCGGCACGAACTCCACGCCGTAGCTGCGCAGCCGCTCCTGGTAGAACCAGTTCGTGGTCGCCTTACGTCCCTTGAGCAACCCGGCGGCGGCGAGCAGGCCGACGCCGTTGCAGATGCCGACAGTCCATTTCGACTGGCTGTCGAGCAGGCGCAGGTACTCGAGGAATTGCTGGTCCTGCTCCAGCGCGAAGCCGCCAGGGCCGCCGGGCACATAGAGGATGTCGGTGCTGCGCACCTCCTCGAAGCTGCGGTAAGCGAGCAGGCCGAGGCGGCGCGTATCGGCGGCGACCACGCCTTTGGCGCGGCCGACGAACTCGGTCTCCATGCCGGGGAGGCGCGCCAGCACTTCGTAGCCGCCGATGGCGTCGAGCGTGGTCAGTCCGTCGTAGATCAGAATGGAAAGGCGCATCGGAATCTCCACTGCGGGTTCATGAGTCGAGTGCGGCGCCGGCCGGTCCGGCATGGAAGCGGCGGCGGTATTCGCGCGGGTTCACGCTCAGTTCGCGCAGGAACTGGCGGCGCATGGTCTCGGTGCTGCCGAAGCCGCAGCGCTCGGCGACCCGTTCCAGCGGCTGCTGCGTCTCCTCCAGCAGGCGGCGGGCGTTTTCCAGGCGCAGCCGCAGGATGTAGCGCGCCGGTGTCAGGCCGATTTCCTGGTGGAAGCAGCGCGAGAAATGGCGCGGGCTCATGCTGGCTTGCTCGGCCAGCTGCTCGATGTCGAGCGGCTGGTGCAGGTTTTCGGCGATGTGCGCCTGCACCCGCCGCAGCGGATCGCGCTCCGCCATCTGCGCCGAGAGCTGGGCGCTGAACTGGCGCTGGGTGCCGGGCCGCCGCAGGAACAGCACCAGCCAGCGCGCGATGGTCAGCGCCGCCTCGCGGCCCAGGTCCTGCTCCACCAGGGCCAGCGCCAGGTCGATGCCCGCTGTGACGCCGGCCGAGGTCCAGATCGGGCCGTCCTGCACGTAGATCGGTTCGGCATCGACCCGCACCTGCGGATAGCGCCGGGCCATGCGCGCGCAATAGGCCCAGTGGGTGGTGGCGCGGCGCCCGTCGAGCAGGCCGGCGGCGGCGAGCAGGAAGGCGCCGGCGCAGACCGAGGTGGTGCGACGGCAGTGCCGGCCCAGGCGCCGCAGCTGCTGCAACAGCGCCGGGTCCCGCGCCACCTCCTCCGCGTTGAAGCCGCCGGAGATCACCAGGGTGTCGAGCGGCCGGCGCAGCGCCGGCAAGGCCAGGTCGGGGCTCAGGCGCAGGCCGCTGCTGCTGGCCACCGCCGCGCCGTCGGGCGACACCACGCTGAGACGGTAGCGCGGCGGCTGCCCCTGTGCCTCGAGCCAGCGGTTGCCGCCGGCGAACACCTCGTACGGTCCGGTCAGATCCAGGCTCTGGTAGCCGGAATAGATCAGGAAGGCGATGTGGGCGCTGGGCATGAGGGCAATCTAGTCGTGCGCCGGTTTGGCAGCAATGACAAATATCGCACAGAAAAAGACAATCAGGCTCCGCGCATCCGCAGCGGCGTCGAACCGTGATGCAGTCGACAGTGGATGCCGGTGCGCCGGCGGTTTTGAGAGGCGTATCGCGGTAGCCGGGACCGCTCTGGTGTCTGATAGTCCCCGTTGACCCGCACGGAATGCGGGCGCTCAGGATGGAGACGATGGACAAGAGCAGGATTGCCGCCAGTCTGGCGGCCGCACAGGACGACGTGGCGAAGATCTTCCAGGGCTACGAGGTGCCGGCGGAATACCGCAGCCGCCTGACGGCCTACATCCAGTGCTGGTACCTGGACCAGGGCAACTGCGGCGCGCGCATCTGCGCGCTGCCCGGCGAGGAACCGGCCGAGGCCAGCCGTTCGGCCTGAAGCAGCGGAAACGACAAGGCCGGCACGCGGGAGCCCGTGTGCCGGCCTTTTGCTTGCCGCGGGTCAGCCCGGCGTCTGCGCTTTCTTCGCCCGCACCATCTGTACCACGCCCCAGACCAGCAGGCCCGCGCCGACCGCGGCGAGCGCCTCGCCGCTGTTGGTACCGATCAGGGCCAGCTTGCCGCTGAGGCCGCCGACGATGAAGACGATGCCGATGACGATGTTCCACATGGGTCGTTCCCCCTGGATTTACTGCGTTTTGGATTTGCCGCCGAAGATCTTGCGGAAGAATCCGGCGACGGCGACCAGACCGATGACGATGAACTTCTTGGCCGCCAGCAGCAGCACACCGAGCTTGGCGAACAGGCCGGCTTTGGCGGCGATGCCGCCGGCGACCAGGGCGGCGAGGCCGTAGGCGGCGACCTTGTCGGTGCTGGCGTTGAAGTCGGTGTACTTGTTGCCGTCGGTGAAGTTGGTGAAGGCCAGCACCTTGGGCATCTCCTGTTTGATCGTCGGCAGGTCGCGCATCCCGGCCACCGCGTTGAGCTCCAGCACGCCCTTGCGGCCGAGCACGCGGATGGCGTAGTTGAGGGTGTTCTCGCTGGCGTCGTCCGCCTTCAGTTCCTTGGCCCAGTACATCTTGTGGGTCTGCGCGTCGTAGGAGGGCGGTTCGGCCCAGCCGAGCAGATGCAGACCGGCGTAGCCCTGCTTCTTGCGGTCCTCGTTCTCCTCGGCGTCGTCCTTCTGCATGTTCTTCAGCAGATCGTTGTAGTCGATCTTGTTGGCGTCCTCGTCGGAGACGTGGCCGTCGTCGAGGTAGGTGATGACCACGCCCCAGCCGCTGCGCGACAGCGGGCTCACCGCCTGCGGGATGATCATGCCCAGGGTCTTGTTGTCCGGCGGGTTGCCCCAGCCCTCGGTGAGCAGGCGCTCGGAATCGCTCGGCGAGAGGTAGTAGAAGTCCTCGCTGAGCTGCAAGGTGGCGACGTCGTTGGGCAGCTTGATGCTGCCGTGCTGCAGCTTGAGCGAGGCCATGAACTGCTCGGCGTGCTGCTGCGCCTGTTCCGGCGTCGGCGGGGCGGGGTCGGTGCTCTGGGCCGCGGCCTGCGCAGCGCACAGGCCCAGCGCCGCCAGCAGCAGGCGGGTGAATTTCATCGGGACTCCCTCTTTTTTCGAGTATTGATTGGTACGGACCCGGACAGCATAGCCCGCGGCATGCTGCAACCGCGACCGTCGCGGGGCCGAGTTGTGAATTGGGTCACAGAACCGGCTGTCAGGATAAAATCCACGGCCCAGGAAGCCGTTTCGAGGACATGATGACCGTCGCCGACCTGCAGCCCCGCTACATCCGCGCCAACGGCATGGAATTCGCCTACCTTGAAGCCGATGGCTCGGGGGGCTCCGGCCCACTGGTGCTGTGCCTGCACGGCTTCCCCGACACGGCCTGGAGCCTGGCCGGCCTGCTGCGCCGGCTCGCCGCCGCCGGCTTCCGCGCAGTGGCGCCGTTCATGCGTGGCTATCCGCCCGGCGCCGTCCCGGACGACCGCGACTATTCCGGCCTGGCCCTGGGCCGGGACGTCATCGCCCTGGCCGAGCATTTCGGCGCCCAGGATGCCATGGTGGTCGGCCACGACTGGGGCGCGGTTGCCGCCTACGCCGCTGCGGCGCTGATCTTCCACCAGCGACACCTGATCTTCTACAAC
>CAYWPB010000333.1:0-4677 GCA_964458725.1 uncultured Nevskia sp.
CGGCCGTGACGGATCGGCACGCAGCCGCGCCGTAGCGGCTCCGGCCCAGGCGGCATCCGGCCGCGCCGGTTCGCGGCGCGCGGTGAACAGCAGGCGCTGCAGCGCGGCGCGCAGCTGATCCTCCGTCAGCGGTGCATCGCAGGCACGGGCGAGCGAACGGGCCAGCGCGCCGCTGCTGCCGCCGACGCGCAGCAGCAAACCCTCCGGCGGCAGCGCATCGCGCCCCAGCCAGGCCGGGTCGAACTCGATCTCGATCTGCTCGAAACCCAGTTCGCCGACGGCGTTGCGATGCGCCACCCCCGGCCCGTAAACCACCAGCGAAGGCCCGTCGATGTCGCACGCGCCGTACTCCGTGACATTGCGGTAGCCGCCGAGCAGGTAAAGCGAGATCACCGGCCAGTCATGCGCATGCTCGCGCACCACGGCGCGGCCCGGGTCGACCACCCGCCGCACCAGCGCGCCCGCGTATTCATGCAGCATGGTTCATTCGCCCGGCTTCAAGCCTGTGGCCATGTTGCGCCAACGCCGTGCGCAGTCAAGGGGTCTTGAATCCGTCCAAGACTCGGCGCGGCGATGGCGCTACGGTGCTGCGCCATGAGCACCACCCATGATGTTCTCCACGCCAGCGTGACCCTGGGCTCCGCGCGCTTCCGCGCCCGGCTCGAAACCAGGCTGGCACCGCAGAGCTGTCGCGCCCTGCTGGCGCTGCTGCCCTACCAGGGCACCGTGCTGCACGCGCGCTGGAGCGGCGAGGCGGCGTGGTCGCCGCTCGGCCCCAGCTGGCCGGCGCAGGCCGCGCTGCCGGAGGAGCAGGCCACCGGCGAGCCGCGGCCTGGCCAGCTGCTGCTCTATGCCGGACCGCGCAGCGAGCCGGAGCTGCTGATCCCCTACGGCGCCACGCGCTTCGCCTGCCGCGCCGGCACCCTGCGCGGCAATCCGGTACTGACCATCCTCGAACGGCTCGACGAGCTGGCCCACGCCGGCCGCGCCCTGCTCGAATCCGGAGCCGCCCGCCTGCGCATCGAACTGCACACCAACGAAACCTGAGTCCGCCATGATGAGATCGCTTGTCCGCCTGCTGCTGCTGTGTGCATCGTTCCTGCTGGCGCCGCTGCCTGCCCTCAGCGCGCCGGACTGCCGCGTCGGCAGCTACCGGCTGGCAGACGGCACCAATGTCGACATCGCGCCCTCCGAGGGCGACACCCTGCGCTGGCGCAAATTCGACGGCACCACCGGCTCGCTGCATCCGCAGGCCGACGGCGGCCTGACCGGCACCAGCGGCTGGACCGGCGAGCCCGACGGCATCGTCGCCAGCTTCACCGGCTGCGACGGCATCCGCTTCGCCGGCACAGCCGGCACGCGCATCCAGTTCGAGGTGCAGGACACCAGCTTCGAGAGCCACGGCATCCGCCTCGCCGGCCGCCTGGTGTTGCCGCGCGGTGACGGCCCGGTGCCGGTGGTGGTGCTGATGCACGGATCCGAGCCGGATTCGGCGATCCAGTCCTATTCCCTGCAGCGCATGCTGCCGGCCGTGGGCATCGGCGCCTTCGTCTACGACAAGCGCGGCACCGGCCAATCCGGCGGCAAATACACGCAGGACTACTCGCTACTGGCCGACGACGCCGTCGCCGCTGTCGCCGCGGTCCGCAGCCTCGCCGGCGCGCGGCTCGGCCGGATCGGTTTCCAGGGTGGCAGCCAGGCCGGCTGGGTGGTGCCGCTGGCGGCCTCGCGCACCCCCGTCGACTTCGCCATCGTCTGCTTCGGCCTCGCCGTCAATGCCATCGACGAAGACCAGCAGGCGGTGGAAGTCCAGCTGCGCGAGAAAGGCTACTCGCGCAAGGAGATCCGCGACGCGCTCAAGGTCGCCACCGCCGCCGAGAACCTCGTCGCCAGCGACTTCAGCAGCGGCTTCGACGAGCTCGACCGCCTGCGTGCGCGCTATTCCGGCGCGCGTTGGTACAAGGACCTGCGCGGCGATTACACCTGGCTGATCCTGCCCCACTCCGCCGCCGCGCTGCGCGCCATGGCGCCGGACTACGACTGGCACACACCCTGGCACTACGACCCGATGCCGGTGCTGCGCGCCTCGCGCACGCCGCAGCTGTGGATCATCGGCGGCGAGGACTACGAGGCGCCGAGCGCCGAGACGCGCAAGCGGCTGCAGTCCCTGATCGCCGGCGGCCGCGACTACACCCTGGCCTATTACAAGGACGCCGAGCACGGCATGACCCTGTTCGAGACCGACGCCAAGGGCGAACGCCTCTCCACCCGCTACGCGTTCGGCTACTTCGAGCTGATGCGCGACTTCGCGCTGCACGGCGCCGTCCCTGGCCAATATGGAGATGCGCAGCTGACACGGCCGCTGCACCGCAAGCAGTAGCGCTTTCAGCCCCCTCCCCCTGCGGGAGGGGGTTGGGGGAGGGGTAGGTCGCTCGCAATCAGTTCGCTAAGCTTGCCCACAACACCCCCGCTGCTGCTGCACCGGCGGACACGGTACCGATCCGTACGAACAGAACACGCAGCAGTCGCCGGCCCTGGGCCGCAGCATCGCGCCGCAGCCCGCGCAGGGATGGAAGACCACGCAGGCGTCGGTCGGCATGGTTTCCAATGAGGCGTGGCCGCAATGCGGGCATTGCAGCCGGGAGACGAGCGTGAGACCTGACTGCATCGCGGGTTCCGTCCGGAGGGTCTGCGCCGATGCTGCGCCCGCAACGCGGCGAAGACAAGGCCGCTTCAGCCCGATCCACCCGATCCACCACAAGCCGGCGGCGAACACCAGGTAGAGCAGCCCGAGCTGCACCAGCCGTATCGCGGTCAGACGACTGCGCGCCAGCAGCAGGTACAGCCGCCGCCCGTCGGCAAAACAACGTTTGTTGTTGACACTGCAAACAACAAATGTTGTAATGCTCTCATCGAGAAGGGGAGAGCGCCATGACCGCCACGGTCCCAACCGCCGACCACAGCCACAGCCTGCAGGCCGCCGCCGTCCGCCACCAGGCCGCCAACGACGCCGCGGCTGGCCTGCACGACGAGATCCTGGACAGCCTGGCCCGCTTCGGCGACAGCTTCCTCGATGCCATCAACGGCGAATTCCTCGTCGAAGCCGACGAACGCTGGCTGCGCGACACCTACCGCGACCGGCCCGCCGTTCTGCGCACCGCGCTGCAACGCCACCAGCGCTGCCTGCACGCACAGCGCGCCCTGCACCGCCTCTACGCCAGGCTCCGCGCCGACATCCCCCTGAGCCCGGAAGAACGCGCCCTGGCCGAACACGCCAGCGACTTCTGCGAAGCCTATGCCGAGCGCGAAACCGAGCGCCGCGCCTTCGCCGCCGGCCTCTGATCCCGCGCGTGAAGTCCTGCCCCATCCCTGCCTGCTCCGGCCACACCCGCCGGCTGCTCTGTCCCGAGCACTGGCAGCTGGTCCCTGCGGAGTTGAGGCAGCAATTGCGGCGCAGCTGGCGGCTGCTCAATGACCGGCAGCGGCGGGACCACGCGGAATCAGAGCGGCACTATCGCAGCGCGTGCGCGCGGGTATTGGAGCACGTGGACACCGTGGTTGCGCCACTGCGAAAGAGGCGTGAAGGTCCTCATGCGCAGGTGCTATCGCCGTCCGGGCTTGAGGCCAGCGGTAAGAATGCAGAGGGAACCGAAGAGGAGATTGACGAAAAAGCCGAACTTGTCGCCCTTCTGCCAGTGCAGATAAGACAGTCCGAACAGCACCAGCGCGGCAGGGATGAGCCCGAATCGAAATAACAAGTACGCTTCGATGGTAGAGCCAAAGAAAAACCAGATCACACCAATAACAGCGGCGATCACTACCAGAATTTCCAGGCCTGCATGCCCCAAGTTCATTTTCTGTAATCCCTGGTGCCGCTGTTAGCCACTGCCGCGCGGAAGTACCTGGTGCCGGTTGAGGGATTTGAACCCCCGACCCCCTGATTACAAATCAGGTGCTCTGCCAACTGAGCTAAACCGGCATTTGCGGAAACACCGTTGAACACGGGGCGCCCTTGCGGCGCCCCGTTATTTTACAGCCTGCTCAGGCCGGGCGTCGTACTCGCCCTGTTGATACCCGTTCGCCCCGAGTAGCCCCGCAGGGGCGTATCGAGGGGGTGCCGACTCAGCTCCGCGCATCCCTCGATAAGCCCCTGCGGGGCTACTCGGGGCGAACGGTTCTGACTGGGAGCGGGAAGACGGCGCTTCAGCAGCAACCATGATCCCCATGCTGCCCATGCCCGGCCGCCGCGGCGACGCCCATGGTCAGGCCCTGCCGGCTGGCCTGGTAATGGTCCGCCACCACCCGCGCCACGCAGGCGCTGACGCGCTTGCCCATCGGGATGTGCAGGAACTCGTTGGGGCCGTGGGCGTTGGAGCCGGGGCCGAGCACGCCGGTGATGAGGAACTGTGCGCCGGGGAATTTCTCGCCGAGCATGCCCATGAAGGGGATAGTGCCGCCCTCGCCCATGTAGGCCGGCGGCCGGCCGAAGAACTCGACCGAGGCGGCGGCGACCGAGGCTTCCAGCCAGGGCGAGAGCTGCGGCGCGTTCCAGCCGGCGGAGGCTTTCTCCACCTCGAAGCTGACGTGGGCGCCGTAGGGCGGGTCCTTCTCCAGCAGCTGCTTCAGCACCTTGCCGGCGATGGCCGCGTCCAGCGTCGGCGGCAGGCGCAGCGACAG
>CAYWPB010000334.1:0-4661 GCA_964458725.1 uncultured Nevskia sp.
GATCGCCTCCACTTCTACCGGGATCGAGCCCTTGCCGAGGCTGCCGAGCTTCACCGCGGCGGCATAGGACAGGTCGATGATGCGGCCCTCGTGGAACGGGCCGCGGTCGTTGATGCGCACCACCACGCTGCGGCCGTTCTCGATGTTGGTGACCTTGGCGTAGCAGGGGATCGGCAGGGTCTTGTGCGCCGCCGTCATCTTGAACATGTCGTAAGGCTCGCCGCTGGAGGTGCGCTTGCCGTGGAATTTCTTGCCGTACCAGGAGGCGTAGCCGCGCTCCTTGTAGCCGCGCGCGTCCTTGAGAATCACGTAGTGATCGCCGTAGACCTCGTACGAGTCCGGATTGCCGTAGCTGCTCTTCGGCTCGACCTGCGGTATCGCGTCGGGAATCTGCGCCACATTGGGCGGAATCTCCGCCGCCGCCGGCGGGCCGTCCTGGCTCGGGTTGTTCGAAGGAGCGGGGGCCGCGGGTTCAGCGGCGGGCGCCGCGGCAGCGTGATGGTGGCCGGAGGCCGGGCGGACAGCAACATCCGAGCAACCGGCCGAGAGCGCGGCGGCGCAACAGATGGCGACGGCGGCGAGGCTGCGCATGGCAGCGGCGGGCCCGATCACGGCGTATCTTCCGCTACTTTCAGCTCGTATGCCAGCGAACTGACCGCCATCGCGTAGAACACCCGCGGGTTGTAGGACATCACCGCGTAGAAATTCGGCAACGCCACCCACCATTCCGGTGGCCCTGCGTTGTGGCTCAGCTCCAGCAGGCCGGCCGGCATGGCGTCCGGCAGGGCCTGCGGCAGGACCACCCCGGCGGCGCGCAGCGAAGCCACGTCCTGCGGTGGCAGCTTGGCGTTGCGTATCAAGGCCGGCGGCGGCTCGGCCGCCGAATCGATGCGCGCCAGCAGCGGCTGGCCGCGCTTCCAGCTGCGCTGCGGGTCGTAGTTGACCAGGTAGTTGGCGACGCTGCCGATGGCGTCGGCGGGCGACCACAGGTCGATGCGGCCGTCGCCGTCGAAGTCCACCGCCAGGTTGCGGTAGTTGCTCGGCATGAACTGCGCCATGCCCATGGCCCCGGCGTAGGAACCGCGCAGGGTTCCCGGGTCGAAGCGGTCGTCGCGGCACAGCACGAAGAACTGCAGCAGCTCGCCGAAGAAGAACGGCGCCCGGCTGGGATGCTCGTAGCCCAGGGTCGACAGCGAA
This sequence comes from uncultured Nevskia sp., assembly GCA_964458725.1. Lineage (GTDB taxonomy): Bacteria > Pseudomonadota > Gammaproteobacteria > Nevskiales > Nevskiaceae > Nevskia. Next base: position 1,198 of record CAYWPB010000334.1, read on the forward strand.
TCCAGCACCCGGTAGCGACCGGTGAAGATGCCGTACTTGGTCTCTACCCCGAGCAGCGCCGTCACCACCTCGGGCGGCACGCCGTAGCGCTCCTGCGCCTTGTCCAGCCACTGCTTCTGCTCCTGCAGGAAGCGCAGGCCGTTGCTGATGTTGGCCGGCATCACGTGCAGCGGGCGGTAATCCTCCCAGGTGAGGGTCTTTTCCTTGTTGGTCTGCTCGCTGCGGATCAGCTGTGGCAGCTCGCGCGCGTCCTTCAGCGCCGCCTTGACCTGGTCCAGCTCGACAGGCGAGAAGGCGTACTGGGTCTTGAGGGTTTGCAGCAACTGCGGCGTCCTGGCGTCGCCGCTGAAGTCGGAGGCCCTCGCGGCCAGCGCGGAGGCGGCGCCGAGGACCAGCGCCAGGGCTAGCAGGTAACGCATCAGGAGGAGAGCAGCTTGCGGTGCGTCTGCACCGACATCAGGATGCCGAAGCCGGCGAGCAGCGTCACCGCCGAGGTGCCGCCGTAGCTGACCAGGGGCAGGGGCACGCCCACCACCGGCAGCAGGCCTATGACCATGCCGGTGTTGATGAAGACGTAGATGAAGAAGGTCAGGCCCAGGCTGCCGGCCAGCAGGCGCTGGAAGGTGTCCTGACCGCGCATGGCGATGACCATGCAGCGCACCACGATGGCGGTGTACAGGGCCAGCAGCAGCAGCACGCCGATCAGCCCCAGCTCCTCGGAGTAAACGGCGAAGATGAAGTCGGTGTGCGCTTCCGGCAGGAAGTCGAGCTTGGCCTGGGTGCCGAGCAGCCAGCCCTTGCCGAACAGGCCGCCGGAGCCGATGGCGATCTTGCTCTGGGTGATGTGGTAGCCGGCGCCGAGCGGGTCGCTCTCCGGATCGAGGAAAGTCAGCAGGCGCTTGCGCTGGTAGTCGTGCATCTTGTGGAACAACACCGGCGCCGCAGCCGCCACGCCGCCGACGGCGAGCAGGATCCAGCGCCAGCGCAGGCCGCCGAAGAACAGCGCCGCCAGGCCGGCGGTGACCACCAGCAGCGCGGTGCCGAGGTCCGGCTGGATCGCGATCAGGCCGGTCGGCAGCATCACCAGCCCCAGGCTGACCAGGATGGTGCTGAAGCTCGGCGGCAGGTGGCGGCTCTGCAGGTAGGCGGCCACCGCGATCGGCGCCGCCAGCTTCATCAGCTCGGACGGCTGGAAGCGCATCACGCCCAGATCGAGCCAGCGCTGCGCGCCCTTGGCATGCTGGCCCAGCACTGCCACCGCCAGCAGCAGCAGCAGCGCGAAGCTGTAGAACCAGGGCGCGGCGGCGCGGTAGAACTCCGGCGGCGCCTGCGCCAGCACGATCATCACCACGAAGCCCAGCACCAGGCGCTGCGCCTGGCTCATCACCATGCCGAAGGACTGGCCGGAGGCCGAATACAGCACGAACAGGCCGAGCACCGACACCGCCAGCAGAAGCAAGCCCAGCACCAGGTCGAAGTGCCAGCGGGCGAACCAGGCGCCCCAGCTGTTGACCGGCTTGGGCGCGGAACTGATGACGCTGACGTGGACCGTCATCGGATAGGCGCTTAAAACTCGCGCCGGCTGCGGTTGTGGCGCACGCTGCCCAGCAGCAGCGCCAGCAGCGGCCACAGCAGGGCGGTGGTGAGCAGCGGCAGCCAGCGCCGCACCGCGTCGGCGTGGTGGTGGGTCAGGCCGTCGATCCAGAACATCAGGAACACGTACAGCGCCCAGATCGGCACCAGGCCCAGCGCCATGGCCTGCGGCATGGGGTAGACCAGCAGGGTGCCGCTGAAGCGGCGCACGAAATAGGACACCGTGACCAGGCCCAGCGCGTACTGGCCCAGCGGCGCGTTGTACAGCACGTCGCAGCACAGGCCCAGCAGCCAGCCGGCCAGCAGCACCGGCATGTTGTCGTCGTGCAAGGCCCAGTAGCTGAGGGTCAGCACCAGCAGCATCGGGCGGAAGGCCGTGATCGCGTCCGGCAGCTGCAGGGCCTGCAGCAGCAGGGCCAGCGCCAGGCTGAGTGCGAATACCGGGAAGTTGCCCCTCATGGGTGCGGTCCGGTAACCAGCGCCGGCGGCTTGCGCGCCGGAGGCGGCGGGGCGGGTGCGCTGATTGGCTTGCGCGGTGCTTCGGCCGGCTTTTCAACCGGCTTCTCGGCGGGTTTGGCAGCCGGTGCTGGCCTGACCGCCGGTTTCTCCGGCGGCTTCGCGGCCGGGGTCTCCGGCTTACGCGGCTCGGCCGGGTTTTCCACCCGCTCGGCCGAGCGGTCGGGCTCCTGCGTCGGGGCCGGGCGTTCGGACCAGACCAGCAGGGCCTGGCGACCCTGGTTGAGGCGGGCGCTGGGCCAGGCCACGGCTTCCATGAAGCTCTCGCCGGCGGGATGGCGCAGCTCGTTGATCTTGCCCACCGGGTAGCCGGCCGGGAAGCGGCCGCCCAGGCCGGACGAAACCAGCAGGTCGCCGACTTTGACGTCGGCATTGCCGGGCAGGAACGGCAGCGACAAGGTCTGGCCGTCGCCGCGGGCGATGGTCTGCAGCCCGGTGCGATTTACCTCCACCGGGATGCTGTGGTCGGGATCAGTGATCAGCAGGGCCACGCTGCTGGCCGAGTTGACCTCGATCACCTGGCCCATCACGCCGCTGGCGTCGACCAGGGCCTGGCCCTTGTAGACGCCATCGCGCTCGCCCTTGTTGAGTACGATCTGGTGGCGGTAGGGGTCCTGGCTGACCGACAGGATCTCGGCGATCAGCACGCGCGTCTGCAGCGAGGCGGCCGAGGCCAGCAGCTCGCGGATGCGCTCGTTCTCGGCTTCCAGCGCCTCCATCCGCAGCACCCGGCCTTCCAGCTCCAGCTGTTTCTGGTGCAGGGCCTGATTCTCGGTGAGCAGCTCCTCGCGGCTGCGGAAATGCTCGCCGAGGTTGGCGGTGGCGCCAGGCAGGGCGGTGATCCACATCAGCGGCTGGAGCAGCCGCGCGGTCCATTCCCGCACCGGCCGCAGCCGCGAGTCGCCACGGTAATCGGACACGATCATGCCGATCGACAGGCTGGCGAGGAGGAGGAACTTCAACCCCAGACCGGGGCCGCGGTTAAACAGGGTTTTGCGTGCGGCTTCGCTGAGCGTGTTCAAGGGCCGGGGCGGGGTGGTGGAGCGGCTTCGAGGTTCAGGCCCGGGGCCGCCCGGACATTCGGCAAAGCATAGGGCCCGGCGCGCCCGCCGACAACCGGTTCGGCGGGCATTTTTCGCAGCGCCGGCAGGCCCCCGCGGGGCCTCAGTCCATCAGGTAGATGTCGCCCTGGCGGTCCAGCATGTCCAGCAGCATGCCGCCACCGCGCGCCACGCAGGTCAGCGGGTCGTCGGCGATGATCACCGGCAGGCCGGTTTCCTCGGAAATCAGCTTGTCCAGATCGCGCAGCAGGGCGCCGCCGCCGGTCAGCACGATGCCGCGCTCGGCCACGTCCG
>CAYWPB010000335.1:0-4659 GCA_964458725.1 uncultured Nevskia sp.
CCCAGTGCTAGACGGTGCCGACGCGCCAGAGTAGGAAGGCAACGATGGCAAGGCCACTGCCGAACACCACCGAACCGGCCTTGGCGAAAAAGCCGAAGATCTGCCCCAGCAGCGGCCAGTCGTAACCCGTGGCAGCCGGCACGAGCGCGGCCACGGCAGGGACGGTGCCGACTCCCTTCAGCAGCTTCGGCGGCGCCCGCACCAGCCACACCAGCACGCCGCCGAGCAGGAACACCCAGATGATCTCGGAGGCGGTGACGGCGGTGATCGCGGCACTGACCAGGAAGATCGCCCACAACAGCCAGTCGCGGCCGATGTTCTTGGTGGTGAGCTTGTAGGCGCTCAGGGCGATGATGCCGATCACCGCGGCGCCGACGCCGTAGAACACGGCCTGCATCCACGGCAGGCCGCCGAAGCGCAGGTACAGCCAGCCCAGCGCCACCACCATCAGGAACGACGGCAGCACGAAGGCGATGCCGACCAGGGTGGCGCCGCGCACCTTGTAGTGCACGTAGCCCAGGTACATGGCGAGCTGCGCCGCCAGCGGACCAGGCATGAGCTGGGCCAGGGTCAGGCCCTCCTTGTAGTCGGCCTCGGAAATCCACTTTCGCTGCTCGACCAGGTCGCGGTACATGTAGCCGATCAGGGCCACAGGGCCGCCAAAGCCGATGCTGCCCAGCTTGAGCGCGTATTGCACCAGCTGCCACAGGGTGTAGTCCGGTCGGCTGGATTCCATTTGGCTCATCGGCGTCTTTCCCGGGTCGTGGAGCCGGAGTAATAGGCGTACAAGGAGTCGAGCGCACCGCTTATCTCGGCGAGCAGGGCGTCGTCGTCCGGCGCGCGCTGGCGGGCGCCGGTCATCAGGGCTTCAAAGCCGCCGGCCTCGGGGACAACGGCCCCGCCCACGTCGAGCGCGTGCACCAGCTCGCCCAGGCGTGCCAGGCCGTGGTCTTCATCCAGCCCGAAGCTGGCTCTCAACACCTCGAAGCTGACCAGCTCGCCGACATGGGTGAAGGCCGCGCCGTCGAAGTCGAAGCCCAGCGCCTTCTTCGGGCAGTCCGATGGCTTCTCCAGCCAGAGGAAGCGCGCCTTCGGGTCGATGAAGCGGCGGATCAGCCAGGCGCTGGCCACTCGGTCCACCCAGAGGTGGCGGCGAGTGGCCCAGGTGCGGTTCTGGTAGTCCTCGCGCCTCAGGCGCTTGATCGCGCCATCGGAGGGATGCGGCTCGTCCGGTGAAAGGAACGTATCGACCGCGCCGACGAAGTCGGTCCAGCCGGCTTCGGCGCGCACCGTGGCCTCGCCCGGAAAATAGTCGGTGGCGCGCAGCGCCTCGTAGTCCCGCCGCAGCCGGCGCAGCAGGCGGTTGACCTCGGGCGCCGAGAGTTTCGACAGGGACTTGCGCGCCTCGCGCAGCGAGCCCGCCAGCTCGGCATAGTCCTCGCCGCGATCGAACAGGCCGCGGAACAGCGCCTCCTGGGCGGCATCGCGGCTGGTGGATTGCATGACCGTGGCGGTGCCGCCGGCTTCGATGATCGCTTCCGCCAGCTCCTGCAATGCCTCGTGGTGCGCCTGGTTGCCCGGCAGCATGTAGACGCCGTCGCGCAGAACCGCGCAGCCCATGCCCTTCAGCGCCCGCCAGAAGCGCATCCGCGCCGTGGCGTTTTCGGTGGGTAGGGTCAGGATCAGCAGGAACCAGCCATTTCTCATGTAATAGATACTACATTTTATGTAGCATCTATTACAACATTTCCTCAGAAGCGCACGCCCTGCTCGAATCCAGTAGCCCGCTCCAGCTGGATCTCGGCCTTGGCCAGCTCGGCCAGGGCCTGATCGTAGTCCTGGCGGATCTGGTTGTCGGAGCGCTGTGCCTCGATCAGGTCGAGCAGGCTGTTGGCGCCGCGGCGGTAGCCGTAGCGGCGCGCCTCCAGCAGCTCGTCGGCGTCCTTGAGGATGCCGTCGTCGAAGCTGGCCACGCGCCGCAGCGCCGAGCGGTACTGGCCGTCGGCGGTGCGGATGTCGACTTCGGCATGCAGCTCCGCCGCCATCAGCTGGGCCTGGGCCTGCTCGGCGGCGGCCTCGGCCTTGGGGATCGCCGCCTGGCCATGGTCCCACAGCGGCAGCGGGATGCCCACGCCCAGGGTCAGCTGGTGGAAGCCGGGTGTGGGATCGACCGGATGGTTGTCCGGCACGCTGCTGTTGTAGCCGTAGCTCAGGCTGAGATCGACGTCGGGGATCACCGCGGCCTTGGCCATCTTCAGGCCGCTCTGCGCCGAGTCGCGGCTGTGGCGCAGCGCCACCAGATCGGCCCGCTTCTGCAACGACTCGGCGATCAAGCCGGGCAGCTGGTAGTCGCGCGGCACCTGTTTCAGCTCGCCGCGCACGACGAAGCCGGTCTGGCCGCGGTTGCGGCCGAGAAAGGTCGACAGCGCGTAGCGTGCCGCCTCGGCATCGTCCTCGGCACGCGACAGGTCGTTGAGAAATTCGCGATGTTCCACCTGAGTCTGCAGCAGGTCGGGCCGGCCGATGTCGCCGGCCTTGTAGCGTGCCTCCTGCGCCTGCGCCAGGTCGTCGAGAAAGGCCGACGCGGCTTTCAGCTGGTCGACGCTGCGCTGCGCCGCAAGCGCGTCGGCGAAGGCGGCGGCAGCGTCGAGCTTGAGGTTGCGCAGGAAGTCCTCGAGCGTGGCGGCGGCGGCGTGCAGCGCCTGGTCGGCGGCCTTGATGCGCCAGTGCCGCTTGCCCCACCACTCCACCGTCTGGTCGATACCGATGGCGCGGTTCTCCGGCTGTTGCAGGCGCGCCGGCCTGCCGTCGGTGCCGGGGGCGTATTTGCCGTGGAAGCTCAGGTCGCGGTCGGCGGCGAGGTTCAGGGTGGGATTGGGCAGCAGGCGCGCCGCCACCGCATCGGCCTGGGCCATGTCGACGTTGTAGCGCGCGGCGGCGTAATCCAGGTTGGCGGCCAGCACCTCGCGGATGAACATCGGCCAGGTCAGTTCCTGCTCCAGCGGCGCGGAGGCCTGCACCGTCCAGCTCTCCTCCGGCGCGGCCAGCCTGAGGCTGCGGCTGTCGTGCACTTCGCCGACCGAGCCGTCCTCGTTGAATTTCGCTTCGGCCGGCGGCACCTCTGCAGCCCCGGCCAGCAGCGGCAGCAGCAGACCGCAAAGCAGCGATGGACGCAGGCATCGGCTCATGCGCCCTCCTCCTTGAAGTAGTCGTCGAGGCTGCGGTCGTGGTCGGGCGGACGCTGCTTGAGGCGGCGCTGGGCCCAGGTCTCGATCCAGAAATACAAAGTCGGCAGCAGCAGCAGGGTCAGCGCGGTGGCGGTGAGCAGGCCGCCGATGATCACCGTGGCCAGCGGCCGCTGCACGTCGCTGCCGAGGCTGTGCGAGGTCGCCGCCGGCAGCAGGCCGACCACCGCCACCGTCGCCGTGATCAGCACCGGGCGGAAGCGCTCGCGCGCACCCTTCAGCACCGCCTGCAGCAGGGTCGCGTCGAGGCCGCGCCAGCGGTTGAGGTTGGCGACCATGATGATGGCGTTCTGGATCGCCACGCCGAACAGGGCGATGAAGCCGACCGCGCTGGACACGTTGAGGGTCATGCCGCGCAACTGGATCGCGACGAAGCCGCCGATCGCCGCCAGCGGCACCGACAGCAGGATCAGCGCGGCGTGACGCACCGTGCCGAAGGCGCTGAACAGCAGCACGAACATCAGCCCCAGGGTCAGCGGCACGATCAGGAACAGCCGGCGCTGGGCGCGCTGCTCGCTGTCGTACTGGCCGCCCCAGGCCAGGCGGTAGGCGCGGTGATCGTAGTGCACGTTCTTCTCCACCGCGGCGGCGGCCTCGTCGTAGAAGCCGCCGAGGTCGCGGCCGCGCAGGTTGAGGGTGACGCTGAGGTGGCGGCGGCTCATCTCGCGGGTAATGATGCTCTCGCCCGAGCGCACTTCCACCTTGGCGATCTGCGACAGCGCCACCCGCGCGCCGCCGGGCGAGATCAGCTCCAGCTCGCCGAGCTTCTGCGGGTCGTCGCGCGAGGCGCCGGTGAAGCGCACCACGATGTCGTAGACCCGCTCGCCGACATAGATCTGAGTCAGCGCCGCGCCGCTGACGCCGCTGCTGATCAAGGCGGAGACGTCGTCGGCATTGAGGCCGTAGCGCGCCGCGGCGCGGCGGTCCAGCGACACGCGCAGCTGCGGCGACGGCGGCTCCTGATCGATGCTGACGTCGCTGGCGCCGCGGATGCCCTTGAGGGTGTCCTGCACCTCGCCGGCGATGCGCCGCAACTCGGCGAAGTCGTTGCCGAAGACCTTGATCACCAGCTGGCTGTGGGCCCCGGCGATCTGATCGTTGATACCGTCGATCATCGGCTGGGTGAAGCCGACATCGTAGCCCGGCATGCGCTTATAGCGGGCCTGCAAGCGGTCGATCAGCTCGGCCTTGCTGATGCCGGACTTCCATTCGCCATAGGGATGCAGGGTCACGGCGCACTCGATGTGCGAGGGCGTGAAGGAGTCGGTGCCGTCGTCGTTGCGGCCGACCTGGGTGACGACGTGCGCCACCTCGGGGAATTCCAAGGTCGCCTCGCGCAGCACGTCGGCCATCTGCGCCGCCTTCTCCAGCGACACGCTCTGCGGCAGCGACACCTGCAGCCAGATCGAGCCCT
>CAYWPB010000336.1:0-4643 GCA_964458725.1 uncultured Nevskia sp.
CGGCGGCAGCGAGGTGAAGCCGGCGCCGGCGGTTTTCGCCATGTGCAGCAGGGCGTCGATGTCGGTGGAGCGGATCGGGCGGATGACTTTCATGTGTTGGTATGGTTGGGTTCAGCCGAACAAGCGCTGGCGCAGGCTGCGCAGCCCCCAGGACTGGTACCGCGCCTGGATGACCAACAGCTCGAACGGTGAAGTGGCGGCCTGGTTGAGGCCGAACTGCGTGGTGGTTGCGGTGCGGTAGCCGGCCTCGATGACCAGGTCGCGGATCCGCTCGTTCCACTGGCCGTAGGGATAGCAGAAGTGCGTGACCGGGATGCCGAACAGGTCTTCCAGCTTCTTCTTGCTGGAGACGATCTCTTCGCGCGCCTGCTCCAGGCTGATCTCCGGCAGGTGAGCGTGGCTGCGCGTGTGCGAGCCGATCAGGTGGCCGGCGGCGAGCCACTCGCGCAGCTGCGTCGCGTCCATCAGCGGCTCGTAGGCCTCGCCGGCCGGCAGGTCCCAGTCGTTACCGCCGCCGATGTTGTCGGCGACGATGTACTGCAGCGCCTGGAAGCCGTGCTCATGCAGCGGCCCCAGGCCATAGCGCAGGACGTTGACGTAGCCGTCGTCGAAGGTAATGCCGATCTGCTTCGGCCCCGCCGGCAGGCCCTCGCCGAGCGCCTCGAAGTCGCAGGAGCGGTAGCCGGCCTGGCGCAGCTCGTGCAGCTGGCGGTCGAACAGCTGCTCGCCGACGTAGAGGCCCTTGAGGCGCACGCCGGACGGGCGCGGCCCGAGCTTGTGGTACATCAGGATCGGCAGGCCGCCGCCGAAGTAGTCGCGGAACGGCGCCAGCGAAGCGTAGGTGGATGGGGGTTGGGTGCTCATTGCCAGCTTAGCTCTCCTGAAGCCAGCCGCAGCAGCAGCAGGGCGCTGAGCTTGGCGCGCTCGCCCAGGCTGGAGACCCGCATCCACTCGCGCTCGGAATGGATCTCGCCGCCGACCACGCCGAGATTGTCGACATTGGCCAGACCGTGCGCGGCGAGGTTGTTGCCGTCGCAGCAGCCGCCGGTGGGGCGGAACTGCAGCTGCAGGCCCAGCTGGCCACCGCAGTCGCCGAGCAGCTGCTGCAGCCGCGCCGTGCCGGCGCTGACCGGCTTGGGTGGGCGGGTGAAGCCGCCGCGCAGCTCCAGCGCGTAGCCCTCGCGCGCATTGGCGCGGTCGAGCAGCTCCTGCACCGTTTGCAACAGCCAGGCCTCATCCTCGTGGCGGCTGGTGCGCACGTTGAATTTCAGCACGCAGCGGTCCGGCACGATGTTCAGCGCACCGCCGCCATGGACATAGCCGACGTTGAGGGTCAGGCCCTCGCGCCGGCCGTTGACCGCGTGCAGCTCGGTGGCCAGCGCTGCGGCGGCGGCAATGGCGTTGCGCCCGTCCTCGGGGTTGCGCCCCGCGTGGGCGGCGCGACCGCGCACCACCACGTCGAAATTGCCGCTGCCCTTGCGCTCGGAGGCCAGGCCGCCGTCGGGGTAGGCCGGCTCGTAGACCAGGCCGAAGTGATTGCGCTGCGCGGCCTCGGCCAGCAGCGGCGCCGAGCCGCGCGAGCCGATCTCCTCGTCGGGATTGAATAGTACTTCCCAGCCGATGCGCTCGCGCCGCGGGCTCTGCTCCAGCGCCGACAGCGCCAGGAACATGGCGAGCAAGCCACCTTTCAGGTCAGCCACGCCGGGCCCGTGCAGGCGGTCTTCGCCGACGGCCTGCGTGGTCTGGAACGGATGGTCCACCCCGTACACCGTGTCCAGGTGCCCGCACAGGAACACCCGCAGCGGCGCGTCCGGGCGCTGGCGCAGGCGCAGCGCCTGACCCAGCGGGCGCTCGCGCCATTCGCCGCGGTCGTCGGTATAGCGGTAGGGCGCGACCGGAATGCTCTCGACAGCGGCGCCGAGGGGCGCGAACAGCTCGCGCAGGCGCGCCGCGCAGGCATCGACGCCGGCGGCGTTGAAGCTGCCGGAGTTGAGATTGGACAGGCGCAGCAGCTCCTCGCGCATCGCCGCAACCTGGCCGTCGATCCAAAGCAGTTGCGGCGCGCCCGAAGGTGCGCCCTGGGTGGACGGGGGAGACATGGCGATAGTCTACTCCCGGGCGGAGGGCTCCGGTGACGGGCGGTGGCTGTTGCGGCGCAGCAGGTCGGCTCCGGCTGCGTTATCGTGCCGCCCTTGGCGGAATCCGCGCGAACCGGCACCTGCATCCAAACGCCAGGCCCGCCTGCCGCGTCAAACGCAGTTCGCAGGATTCCAGGCCTGCCGCCCTCAACAAATATTCGGGAGCAACATGAATCACACCATTCGCAGGAAGCTGTCGCTGGCCGCGCTGGCGGCGTTCGCCCTCGGCGCCCTGGCACCGGCCGGGGCCGACGCCCCGGCTGCCGGTGGCGACGTCGGCACCCGGGTCAAGGCGCTCAACGCGCTGCTGGCCGAGCAGTGGGAGTACACCCTCAAGGAGGCTCCCGAGTTCGCCACCATCATCGGCGACTACCGCTACAACGATAAGCTCAGCGACATCTCGCCCGAGCACCAGCTGCAGCAGCAGAAGGACGCCGAGGATTTCCTCAAGCGATTCCAGGCGATCGACACCGGCGGCTTCGCCGAGCAGGACCGCCTCAACCAGGAGCTGATGGTGCAGCAGCTCAAGGACAATCTGCGCGGCGACGAGCTGAAGAATTATGAGATGCCGCTCGACCAGTTCAACGGCGTGCACCTGCAGATGGCGCAGTTCGTTTCGGCCATCCCGTTCGATTCCACCAGGCACTATGAAGACTACCTGGCGCGCTTGCACCTGATCCCCGCGGCGGTCGACCAGGCCATTGCCCTGGCGCGCAACGGCGAGAAGGACGGCCTGATGCCGCCGAAGTACCTGCTGGAGAAGGTGGCGCAGCAGGCCAAGTCGATCGGCGAGCCGGCCGGCGAGGCCAATGTGTTCGGCCAGCCGGTGGCCAAGTTCCCGGACGCGGTGCCGGAAGCCGACCGCAAGCGCCTGCACGACGCGATCGTCCAGGCTGTGGACACTGAGGTGCGCCCCGCCTACCAGAAGCTGTCCGCCTTCGTCGCGACCGAGTACGCGCCCAAGGGCCGGCTGCAGCCGGGTCTGTGGTCCCTGCCGGACGGTGACGAGCGCTATCGCTACGCCATCCACGTCATGACCACCACCGACCGCAGCCCGGACGAGATCCACCGGCTCGGCCTGGCCGAGGTCAAGCGCATCGAAGGCGAGATGACCGCGATCGCGCACAAGTTGAAGTACAAGGACCTCAAGGACATGCGGGCGAAGCTGAAGACCGATCCCAAGGTCCACGCCAGCTCGCGCCAGCAGATCGTCGACCTGTACACCCAGTACATCGCACAGATGCAGCCCAAGCTGCCGGAGCTGTTCGGCCTGCTGCCCAAGACCGAGGTCAAGGTGGTGCCGGTGCAGGAATACCGCGAGAAGGAAGCGGCCGCCGCCGAGTACAACCAGGGTACGCCGGACGGCTCGCGCCCGGGCCAGGTGTTCGTCAATACCGGCGACTACCAGAGCCGCTCGCTGATCCCGATCGAGGACACCGCCTACCACGAAGGCGTGCCCGGCCACCACATGCAGATCGCCATCGCCCAGACCCTGCCGGGCCTGCCGCCGTTCCGCCAGCAGGCCGGCTACACCGCCTACATCGAGGGCTGGGCCCTGTACGCCGAGCGCCTGGGCAAGGAAGTCGGCTTCTACAAGGATCCGCTCAGCGACTACGGCCGCCTCTCCGGCGAGCTGCTGCGCGCCGACCGTCTGGTGCTGGATACCGGCGTCCACTACAAGCACTGGACGCGCGAGCAGATGGTCAAGTTCTTCCGTGAGCACTCCTCCGAGGACGAGCCGGACATCCAGGCCGAGACCGACCGTTACATCGCCTTCCCGGCCCAGGCCCTGGCCTACAAGCTGGGCCAGCTGAAGATCCTGGAGCTGCGCGAGAAGGCGAAGAAGGATCTGGGCCCCAAGTTCGACATCCGCGCTTTCCACGACGAGATTCTCGACGGCGGCGCGCTGCCGCTGAACGTCATGGATGCCCGCGTCGACGGCTGGATCAAGGCGCAGAAAACCGGCGCCACCGCGACCGGCCAGCCCTGATCCGGTAGCCCTCCTAGAAACTCCTGGGACTTCAGGGGCCGCGCCGCGAGGCGCGGCCCCTTTTTTATTGCGATCGGCCGCTCAGGGCAGCAGGGACGCCAGCGCCGCGCCCAACTGGGCGTGGAAGAACAGCGACATGCCGACCATGGTGGCGGTGATCGAGGCGCGCAGGCCGAAGGTCATCAGCCGCTCTTCGCCGCTCTCGGCGAACGGGCGCGGCATCCGCGTCGCCGCGAGGCGGCTGGCCATGTCGGTGCCGCGGCGCACATCCGAGCGCACGAACCGGGCCTGCCGCTCCACGGCGGGACGCCGCGGTGCCGTGCGGCGCGGCCGGCGGACCTGGCCGGCTTGCGGCTGCAATTCGAGGAACTGCTCCATGCCTCTGCCTCCCTGGTGGGGTATTGCAGCGATACTACTTATATAAGTAGTATTGGTCAAATGCTGCTCACGCCCCGCCAGCAACAGGTGGTCGATTTCCTGCGCGATTACGCCGCGCGGGAAGGCATGCCGCCGAC
>CAYWPB010000337.1:0-4632 GCA_964458725.1 uncultured Nevskia sp.
CCTCCGCGCTCAGTGGCTGTGGCCGTGGTGGCTGTGCACGCGCCGCGGCGGCGCCGGACCAGTCGGCGATTCCTTGACCTCCTCGCGGTCCTTCCACTGCGCCTTGAGGGCGTCGATGTCCAGCTCGATGTCGTGCAGCGGCGGATGGCCCGGCGGTACGTACTCCACCTCCATCATCGTGCCGCACTGCGGGCAGTAGTACTCGAGGATGCGGCACCACTGCGGGTTCGGCGAGTAGGTGCGATCGTACTTGCCGGTGTCGAGCAGCGGCTTGTGGATCTCGCGCGGGTCGCGGTCGTAGACCAGCAGGCCGCGCTTGTAGTTGTCGCGGGCCGAGACCAGCACCTTGCCGCAGCGGCGGCACTCGTAGTTCTCGGTGTCGAGATTGATGCGCAGATATTCGGTGATCAGGACGTTCATGGGGATACTCGTTCTGGTCCGCTCAGCCGCGGCTGAGCAGGATGTCGCCGGCTTGGTTGATCTCGAAGCGCCAGCCGGATTCGATGCGGCAGGTGAAGAAGGCCTCCTCCAGCACCGCGGGACCGGCGGCACTGGCGCCGGCGCTCTGTTCCTCCACCTTGTACAGCGGCAGGTCGCCGGCCAGGGTGGCGCGCTTGCCGCTACTCACGGCCGGCCTGAGGTTCTTGCCGAAGCCGCCCGAAAGCCCGGCGTGGCTGATCGGCTTGAGCGCCTGCAGCGAAAGGGTGACGCGGCCCTGACGCGGAATCTCGACCTTACCGCCGGCGAGCGGGATGTCGCGTTCGCTCTGCCCGTCGCTGAGGTGCAGCGATTCGCTGATGTCGCACTCGTCCAGCTCCGCGCCCTCGCCGAACATGGCGCGGCGCGCCTGTTCCAGCAGTTCCTTGCGGCAGGCTTCAAGGCCAGCCGCGTCGTTGCTGCGCAGCGGCGCCTCGAAGCGGTGGGCGATGTCGGAGAAGCCGATGCCGAAGGCGGAGAACACCGCCGCCAGGCCGGGGATGACGACCTTGTTCACGCCGATCGCGTCGGCCACCTTGCACACCACGAAGGGGCCGGCCCCGCCGAAGGCGGCCAGCACCGTGTCCGCCGTCACCGGCGCATAGGCCTTGAGGCTGGCGGCGATCTTCGCCACCCAGGCGTCCTCCATGGCCTGCGCCGCCTTCTCCTCGCTCAGGCCAAGCGGCTTGGCCACCTTCTCGGCGATGGCGGCGCTAGCGCGCGCCACGTCGATCTTCAGCTCGCCGCCGAAGTAGGACGCCGGGTCCAGCAGGCCCATCAGCAGGAAGGCGTCGGTCATCGTCGCCTCCTTGCCGCCGAGGCCGAAGCAGGCCGGGCCCGGCGCGCCGCCGACGCTCTCCGGGCCGACCTTGATGGCCTTGCCCTCCACTTTGATGATCGAGCTACCGCCGACGCCGGCGCTGACCACGTCGCACAGCGGGAACGAGGTCTCCACGCCTTCGACCTTGCCGCGCGCATGGGCGCGGACCACGCCGTTTTCGACCAGGCCGATGTCGGTGGTGGTGCCGCCCACGTCCATCGACAGCAGGCGCTTGAAGCCGTAGTGCGCCGCCAGGGCCTTGGCGCCCTCGGCGCCGCCGCGCGGGCCGGAGCTGTAGGTCTTGATGGCGATGGTGCGTGCGACGCGCGCCGAGTGGCCGTCGTTGCGGAAAATCAGCAGCGGGTTGCGCGCGCGGTACTCGCGCAGCTTGTGCTCGGCGTTGTAGAGGAAGCGCTCCATCGCCGGGTGCAGGAAGGCGTTGAACAGCGCGGTCCAGGCGCGGCGCACATCGTTGGCGTCGTCGACGATCTCGTGCGAGTAGAGGATCGGGATGGCGCCGAGCAGCTGCGGCGGGAATTTCCGCAGCAGCAGCTTCTTCAGCTTCACCTCGCCGCCGTCGCGCGCCGCTCCGCCATAGGCGACGACGACGCGGTTGGCGCCGCCGGAGGACAGCGTCGTCACCGCGCGCACCGCGGCAATCTCGAACGCCTCGCCTTCCAGCTTGTCGTCGAGCGTCTCGACACGGCTGCCGACCAGGCTGGCGAACAGCCCGGCCTGCTGCGCATCGGCCTGCAGGTCCCTGACGCCGAGACCGCCGCCGAGGATCAGGCCCAGGCGCGGCCCCTTGCGCTCCACCAGGGCGTTGGTGCCCTGGGTGGTGGAATAGCGGATGTACTCGGTGGACAGCAACAGGGCCAGCGGGTCGTCCTGGCCATAGATCAGCTTCGAGGCCTTGACCAGGCCGTCGAACAGGCACTTGGACAGGTCGTACGGCGTGGTGACGGTCTTGGTGCGGTAGACGCGTCCGCCGTCGATCACGCAGATGTCGGTCAGCGTGCCGCCGTTGTCGATATTGATCAGCTTGCCGCCGGCGGCCGGCGCCGCGGCGGATGCGCGGGGCGTCCGGACCGGAGCTTCGGCTACGGCCAAGTCTTCACGAGCGACGCTCATGAGCGGGTCTCCAGGATTCTGGTACAGGTGGGGGCTTGGTACGGAACACGGCCCCGGGCAGGCCGTGTTTTGCCTGAATTCGGCATGATGGTCTCCTCCATCGCGCAACTTGTTGTCCGCCGCGGCCGCCCATGCCGGCGCGCCGTATTTTTAAAGAGACTAAGCGCCCATCCCTATCAAACCGCTACCCGCTCGGGTAGTTTTTTGCTTCTTCTCTCCGGCTTCAGACGCTTCCCAGATGCATCAGCGCCGCATTGGTCAGGTACTTCTCATAAATCCCGGTGTCGTTGACCCGTGTCGCATGTCCGCCGGAGATGGTGCGCACCTGCTCCAGCCGGGTCATGCTGCCGGTCTGGATATCGAAGGCGTGGACGTGGCCCCAGGACCAATAGGGGTGCTTGCCGTCCATGAAGGCCTTGCCGTTCGCTTCGTACAGGCCGTAGGCGCCGTCGAAGGAACGGTACGGCTCGCCGCGCCGGTCGAAGGACACCATCGAGATCGGCAGCTGGGTACGCGCATCGAACCAGACGCGCTTCTTGCTCACCGGCGCACGCGGGAATTTGACCGGTTCAGCCTCGACCACGATCGCCTCCGGCACCAGCTCTACGGTGGTGTCCCAGAAGGTCTTGTTCTTCGGCCCGCCGTGGACGCCGTGTTCCCAGTTCGGATGGGCGCTGTTCCAGCCGCCGGACACGCCGGCCAGCAAGGGGCCGCGGCTGACGATGCGGTAGTTGCCCCAGGTATAGAGCGGATCGCCGGCGCACCAGGCATCGGACAGGTACAGCGTCGAGCCCGGAATTAGCGGCTCGAAACGCTGGTCGGTCGGGAACTGGCGGATGCGCTTGAACGCCGGCACGTAGCCGTACAGCTCGGGGAAGGTGCTCTGATCATAGGCCCAGATGTTGAGAAACGAGGTGCCCTTGGCGCTGTCCGGTGTCTGGAAGAAAATCGACTGGAAGCGCAGCTTGTCCTCGTGCCCCGGCCAATACGGCTTCGGATCCACGCTCACCCGCGCGATCGGCGACAGCTCGGCCCAGCCCGCCTCGTAGCTGAAGCGCTGCTCGCCCTCGACCGACAGATCGTATTCCTTGATGGCGAAGAACGAAGCGTCGTGACGGCCCCAGCTCAAGGTCAGGCCGGCGAACAACTCCACGGCGCTTTGCGGATTGGGAAACGGGTTGCCGCCGATCCAGGGCTTGCCGTCGGCGGTGACGACGTTGCCGCGCGCGTCGAACTTGGCCTTGCCCTGGTTGCGCAGGGTGGCCTCGAGGTATTCCCAGGGACTCAGGCGCATCAGCTCGGTGGTGGTCTTCGCCACCTTCAGGCGCCGGCCGAGCTTGGCCACCTGCTGGTATTTGATCGGCTCCAGCAGGTCTTTCACCAGCTCGACGTTGGCGGCGGTGATCTCGTCGCCGGTCTTGATGCGGCCTTTGGTGTAGCCCTCGATCGACAGCAGCTCCTCGGGATAGGCCTTGGCCGCATCGCCGCTTTGCGCCAGGGCCTGCCACAGCGGCATCAGCACGCCGGCGGAGACCGCCCCCCTTGCCGCCTGCTGCAGGAAATGGCGGCGGCTGTAGCCGGCGTCATAACGTCTTATACGCATGGGAGCTCACACAAAAAAAAAGCCAGCGACCGGAGTCGCTGGCTATGAATGACACGTGCTGATATGAGGGAGGGAGTGGGCAGCACGTGTACAGTGCAGGATCTACTCTAGAACTGATAGCTCACGCGAACTGTGAACTCGTTGGCAAAACCCAGGCCGCCGAGGAGGTTGTTGTTGGGATTGCCGCCGAGATGGTCGTTGATGTAGGTGTAGAAGCCGTCGAATGCCCAGTGGCCGCTCGGCTTGTACTGCAGGCCGGGCTGCACCAGGATGCCGCCGCGCGGATCGCCCAGGGCGGCGAAGCCGATGCGGTAGATGTCCTGCGGGAACGGCTGCTGGAAGGCGAACACCAGGTAGTTGGCGTTGGTCACACCCGGCACGCCGCTGGTGGCGTTGGGATCGTAGGTATCGGTGCCGCCGTAGCCGCGCAGCGAGCGGCCGAACAGGTCGTCGCGGGTACGGTGCATGTACTGGAACACGAAGTAGGTTGCCGGGAAGGACTGCGAGAAGCGGTAATACTTCTCCAGCACCAGGGCGCCAACCCAGTCGTTCTGGTGCAGGAAGTCCTTGCCCAGGGTGGTGGCGGTGTAAACGCGTGCCG
>CAYWPB010000338.1:0-4620 GCA_964458725.1 uncultured Nevskia sp.
CAGCGGCTGCCAGCTGTTCTTGACCCCGGCGCGGGTCACCTCGTCGATCTCGCCCAAGGATGCGATCTCGGCCTCGAGGTTGCCGCCGAGCACGATGTCCGTGCCGCGGCCGGCCATGTTGGTCGCGATGGTCACGGTGCCCGGGCGCCCGGCCTGGGCGATGATGTGCGCCTCGCGCTCGTGCTGCTTGGCGTTCAGCACCTGGTGCGGGACCTTCTCGTCGGTGAGCAGCTTGGAGAGGAACTCGGAGGTCTCGATCGAGGTGGTGCCCACCAGCACCGGCTGCTCGCGCTCCACGCAGTCGCGGATGTCCTCGACGATCGCCTTGAACTTGTCCGCCTGGGTGAGGTAGACGAAGTCCGCCGCGTCCTTGCGCACCATCGGCCGGTGGGTCGGGATGACCACGACCTCCAGGCCGTAGATCTGCATGAACTCCGGCGCCTCGGTGTCGGCGGTGCCGGTCATGCCGGACAGCTTCTTATAGAGGCGGAAGTAGTTCTGGAAGGTGATCGAGGCCAGCGTCTGGTTTTCCTGCTGGATCGGCACGCCCTCCTTGGCTTCCACCGCCTGGTGCAGGCCGTCCGACCAGCGCCGGCCGTGCATCATGCGGCCGGTGAACTCGTCGATGATGATGACCTGGCCGTTGCGCACGATGTATTCGACGTCGCGCTTGTACAGGTGGTGCGCGCGCAGTAGGGCGTTGAAGTGGTGCACCAGCACGATGCGGCTGGGATCGTAGAGGCTCTCCTCCGCGCCGAGCATGCCGGCCTGGCGCAGCAGCTCCTCGACCTGCTCGTGGCCTTCCTCGGACAGATGGATCTGCTTGCTCTTCAGCTCGGCCCAGAAGTCGCCGGGGCCCTCCTCTTCCTTCTGCGCCTTGAGCCGCGGGATCAGGGCGTTGAGCTTGCGCCACAGCTCGGGATCGTCGTCGGTGGGGCCGCTGATGATCAGCGGCGTGCGCGCCTCGTCGACCAGGATCGAATCGACTTCGTCGACGATGGCGTAGGCGTGACCGCGCTGCACCTTGTCGGCCGGGGTGAAGGCCAGGTTGTCACGCAGGTAGTCGAAACCCAGTTCGTTGTTGGTGGCGTAGGTGATATCGGCGGCGTAGGCCTCGCGCTTTTCCTGCGGCGACTGCCCCGGCACCACCACGCCCACGCTCAGGCCGAGGAAGCGGTGGATGCGGCCCATCCACTCGGCGTCGCGCCGCGCCAGGTAGTCGTTGACCGTGACCACGTGCACGCCCTTGCCGGGCAGGGCGTTGAGGTAGGCCGGCAGGGTCGCCACCAGCGTCTTGCCCTCGCCGGTCCGCATTTCCGAGATCTTGCCCTGGTGCAGCACCGCGCCGCCGATCAGCTGCACGTCGAAATGGCGCATGCCCAGCACGCGGCGGCCGGCCTCGCGCACCACGGCGAAGGCCTCCGGCAGCAGCTGGTCGAGTGTCTCGCCCTTGGCCAGGCGCTCGCGGAACAGCGCCGTCTGCCCCGACAGCTCGACGTCGCCCAGCGCCTGGTAGCGCGCCTCCAGCGCCCCCACCTGCCCCACCAGGCCTTGCAGTTTTTTGACCAGGCGCTGGTTGCGGCTGCCGAAGATACGGGTCAGTAGAGAAGCCATTTCTTGTCTGTGTTCAGGGATTTGATCGGCCAGCCGACAGCCGGCCGCAGCAAACGGAAGGCGGATTATAGGGGATTAGGATTGCGGCATCCGCAATCGCTTCAAGGGGATTTAAAGCAAAAAGCCCGAACAAAGCCGGGCTTTCAAGCTTGTTTCAGCAGTCCGGGCCAGGACGGCCCGGTGCTTGTCAGGACGACATACACATCGAAGCGGACCGCGTCAGCGGGCCGCTTCGATGTACTGCTCGGGATTTACCACGCTGCCGTTCAGCACCACTTCGAAGTGCACGTGCGGGCCGGTGGAGCGGCCGGTGCTGCCGATCAGGGAGATCGCCTGGCCCCTGCGGACGCGGTCGCCGACCTTGACCAGGATCTTCTCGTTGTGGCCGTAGCGGGTGACATAGCCGTTGCCGTGGTCGATCTCGACCAGATTGCCGTAGCCGTTGCGCTCGCCGGCCGCGGTGACGATGCCCGCCGCCACGCTCTGCACCTGGGAGCCTTCCGCCGCGGCGAAGTCGATGCCCGGGTGGTAGTCGCGCAGGCCGGTGAAGGGGTCGGTGCGCATGCCGTAGGGGGAGGTGATGTAGCCGCTGGCGATGGGCCAGCCGGAGGGACGCACTTCCTTCTGCAGGCGGCTGGCCAGCAGCAGGTCTTCCAGTACCCGCATCTGCCGTTCACGGTCGGACAGCTGCTGCTGCAGCTGGTCGAGCGAGCCGATCACGTCGGCCATCACCACCGGCGTCTGGGGTTGCACTTCCGGGCCGCCCATCGGCGGCGCTTTGTCAAAGTTGAACTCGCTGGGATCGATATGGGCAATTTGCGTCATGCGGCTGCCGGCGGCTTCCAGGCGCATCAGCTTGGCCTGCAGCTCGGCAATGCGCCGCGACAGGGCGTTGGCATCTTCCTCGGCCTTGGCACGGGCGACCTGCAGCTCGCCGCGCTGGGCCTGGATCTGGCTGTCCCACTGGCTGACTACGTTGGCCGGCAGCAGGCCGCCGGCCGGATGCAGCGCCCAGCCCGCGCTGAAACACACCGCGACGAGAACCAGCGCACAGAAGGCCAGCGGCAGCCAGCTTAGAATCAGGCGTGGCTCCAGGCGCAGGCGCCAAGTCCGGCCACGCGCGTGACTGACTAGAATAATATCCATATGCAGCAACCCACCCCGCAAAACTGATGAAGCCCCCTCGGGAGCCCGACGCCATTGGCATCGGCGCGTGTTTGAACGACCCAGGTTCCTCTGTGCACCGTCTGTTGGCGCGCGCCGGCAGGCTGACGGCAATACAAATCGCCATTCGCGAGTGGGCCGGCGAGCCCTTAGCGTCTTCCCTGACGATCGCCAACGAGCGGGACGGCGTTCTCGTCGTATATGCCGCTTCTGCCGCCGCTCTGACGCAAGTCCGCTACAAGCAGCAAGAATTGATCCAATTCCTGCGTGAACGTCACTCCGTGACGGCCACAAAGCTTGAAGTGAAAATCAACCCGACCGCCCGAGGCGGCTGAGGCTTCCGCAGTCTAAACAGGGGATTGACAGGTTTGCAAGCGCCGCGGCGCCGCCCGGCGATGCCGCGCGCCGCTTTGGAGCTGCCCGACCGCCACAGCAACTAGATCAAGCTTTACAGATACTTGTCAACAAGCTGACGTTGATGTCAGGCCCGCCTCGGCCGCCATACGCAGGCGGCTTGGGCCAATTCGACCCAATTGGCAAATTGCAATTCCGCGGGCCGGATCGGGACTCAGGCCGGGACAGCGGCCGCTTTTGTATAAAAAGACGGCGCGGCGGCACGTTCGTCCTCGAAGATCACCGTTTCCCAAGCCGAAGGGTCGGCCAGCACCGCCCGCGCCAGCTTATTGTTCAATGCATGGCCGGACTTGAAGGCGGTATAGGCACCGAGCAGGGGCTGGCCCAGCAAATAGAGGTCGCCCACCGCGTCGAGGATCTTGTGGCGCACGAACTCGTCGTCGTAGCGCAGGCCATCCTGATTGAGCACGCTGTGCTCGTCCACCGCCACGGCGTTTTCCAGGCTGGCGCCGAGCGCCAGGCGCCGCGAGCGCAGGAACTCGAACTCGCGCATGAAGCCGAAGGTGCGGGCGCGGCTCACTTCGCGGATGTAGGCTGCGGTGGAGAACTCCACCGTGGCCTGCTGCGCCGTGGACTTGAGCAGGGGGTGGTCGAAATCGATGTGGAAGCTGAGGCGGAAACCGTCGTAAGGCTCCAGCCGGGCCCATTTGTCGCCGTCGGTGACCTGCACCGGCTGCCGCATGCGCAGGAAACGCTTGGGCGCGTCCTGCTCGTGGATGCCGGCAGACTGGATCAGGAACACGAACGGTCCGGCGCTGCCGTCCATGATCGGCACTTCCGGCGAGGACAGCTCGACCACGCAGTTGTCGATGCCCAGTCCCGCCAGCGCCGACATCAAGTGCTCGACCGTGGCCACCTTGACGCCGTCGATCGACAGATTGCTCGACAAGGTGGTTTCGTTCACCGCGATGGCGCGGGCCGGCACTTCCTTCGGCGGGTTCAGGTCGACCCGGCGGAACACGATGCCGGTGTCCGGCCCGGCCGGCAGCAGCGACATGAACACCTTCTGTCCGCTGTGCAGACCGATGCCGCTGGCGCGAATGGGATTACGTAGGGTTCTCTGCCGGATCATGTTCAGGGAAGGGCGGGCGCGCCAGTTGGGCTGGCGTTCAATCGGGCCGTGATAACGGCCTTAGTGTCACATTTTATCACGGAGTTCCATCTCCACCGCCGCCACAGGGGCGATCTGCGGCAGGTTTCACCTAACTTAACGGCCAGGCCGGGGCCTCCCCCGGCCCCGGTCGGGCAGGCATCCGGGAACGCCATGGCGTAACGCGCCCTTCCACCTTTTTCAACAACATCATGCGCTTACATCTGCAGCAACCCGATCAATCGGCCTGGGCGCGCAGGAAGGCCGGGATGTCGAGCAGCTCTTCGTTGTAGTCCAGCGCCATCATGCTGGCCGGCGAAGCCGCCCGGGCGTGGCGG
>CAYWPB010000339.1:0-4579 GCA_964458725.1 uncultured Nevskia sp.
GGCGGCGACCTCGGCTGGGTCAAGCACGGCATGATGGTGCCGAAGTTCGAGGCGGCGCTGTTCGCCCTGGCCAAGGCCGGCGACCTCAGCGAGCCGGTGCAGACCGAGTACGGCTGGCACATCATCAAGCTGGAAGAGCTCAAGCCGGCGCAGATCGCGCCGTTCGAGGACGCGGCGGTGCAGAAGCAGCTGCTGGACCTGTACCAGCAGCAGGACGCCACGACCCGCTTCACCGACATGTCGGCCAAGCTCGACCAGCTCAGCTTCGAGAATTCCGCCTCGCTCGAACCGGTGGCCAAGGCTCTGGGCCTGCAGGTGAAGACCACCGACTGGTTTACCCGCAAGGGTGGCCAGGATATTGCCGCCAACCAGGCGGTGATCGCCGCCGCCTTCTCCCAGGCGGTGGTCCAGGACGGCGAGAACAGCAAGCCGGTCGCGCTCGATCCGCGGCGCCTGGTGGTGGTGCGCAAGGCCGAGTACGAGGCGCCGCGCCAGTTGTCCCAGGCCGAGGTGGCCGAGCAGATCCGCACCGAGCTGCGCGACGAGGGTGCCAAGGCCAAGGCCCAGGCCGCGGTCGACGCGCTGCTGAAAAGCGTCAACGAAGGCCAGACCTTCGAGGCCGCGACCAAGGCCGCCGGCCTGACCGCGGCAAGCCCGGGTACCGTGCAGCGCGACAACAAGGACCTGCCGCAGCCCCTGCTCAAGGCAGCGTTCAGCATGCCGCACCCGGCCGCCGGCAAGCTCGCCTACGGCCAGGCCGCGATCGAGGACGGCAATATCGCGGTGATCGCGCTGTCGGCGGTGAACGAGCCGCAGGCGCAATCCACCGACCAGGACAGCATCCACAGCTCCGGCCAGCAGCTGCGCAGCGCGCGCGCCGGCGCCGAGCTGGCTGCCTACCGAGAAGCGGTGGAGAAGCAGGTCAAGGTGGACGTCAAGGCCACGCCGGCGACGAGCGACGTCGACGCGGGGAACTAGAAGCAGTTGTCAGTTGTTAGTTGTCAGTTCTCAGTAAAAAAGCCCGGCATCGCCGGGCTTTTCTTTTTTGGCTTTTACTGACAACTAATCACTGACAACTAACTACCGCTGTTCAGGCTGTCCAGCGTGAAGCCCATGAAACGGAAGCCGGCGTCGACGTAGATGATCTCGCCGGTGATGCCGGAGGCGAGATCGGAGCAGAGGAAGGCGGCGGTGTTGCCCACTTCCTCGATGGTGACGTTGCGGCGCAGCGCCGAGGCCTTCTCGGCATGCGCCAGCATGCCGCGGAAACCCTTGATGCCGGCGCCGGCCAGAGTCTTGATCGGGCCGGCCGAGATGCCGTTGACGCGGATGCCTTCGGGGCCGAGCTCGCCGGCCATGAAGCGCACGTTGGCCTCGAGGCTGGCCTTGGCCGGGCCCATCACGTTGTACATCGGCACGTAGCGCTCGCTGCCGAGGTAGGTGAGGGTGAGCAGGGCGGCGTTGCGGCCCTGCATCAGCGGCCGCGCCGCCTTGCCCAGCGCGGCGAAGCTGTAAGCCGAGATGTCGTGGGCGATGGCGTAGCCTTCGCGCGTCACCGTTTCCAGATAGCCGCCGGCGAGCAGCTCGCGCGGGGCGAAGCCGATGGAGTGGATGACGATGTCGATGCCGCCCCACTTCTGCTTGAGCGTGTCGAACACGCCGGCGATCTCGGCGTCACGCGTCACGTCCAGCGGCAGCACGATGTCGGAGCCGTTCTCGTGGGCGGCTTCCTCGACGCGCGACTTGAGCTTCTCGCCCTGGTAGGTGAAGGCCAGCTCGGCGCCTTCGCGGTGCATCGCTTCGGTGATGTCGGTGGCGATCGAGCGCTCGCTGGCGATGCCGGTGATCAGTGCTTTCTTGCCGCTGAGGAATCCCATGTCAGCCTCTTCTGGTGTTGTCCGCCGGGGGAGGCGCCTGGCGCCCGCTGCGGGATCAAGCGATCGTACACGCAAGGGCGGCGAATTGGATCGCCGCCCTTGCTTGAGCCGCCCCGATGCTACATCGGGTGGAATTCGATCGGATACGAACCGTAGGTGAAGGGTGGAACGTTCTTGGCCTGGAACCGGAACAGCAGGATGCGCTCGCGGATCTTCGGTTGGAAGCCGGGGTGGTTGGAGCTGCTGGGACCCACCGTGCAGTCGGTCACCGGGCCGTCCGGGGGGATGGTCAGGCGGATAACCAGCTTGCCTTCGCCCATGCTGGCGTTGCCGCGCGCCTCGCGGTTGTAGATCGAAGTCAGCGGACCCTTGTTGCGGTCGAAGACCTCCTGGATCTCGGCCAGCGAGCGGGCATCGGCCACCTTGCCGTTGGCGCCAGCCAGTCCCGGATTGTGGCCGAAGCCGACCGGGCTGTTCACGGCGCCGGTACGGCGGCTGCCGAGGCCGGTGCCGCTTTGCGAGCTGGTGTAGCTGCCGGCGCCGCCAAAGCCGTTGCCGCTGGTGGCGGCGGCGGAGTTGGCGATGGACTCGGCCGAGGAGGCGCCGATGCCACCCCTGGAGTTGAGCGTCGGCGTGGCGGTCACCACCTGGTTGTCCAGGTTCAGCTTCTGGTCGCGCAGGTCGTTGAGCTGGTCAAAGACCTTCATCTCCTTCTCGGCCTTCTCGCGCGCCGTGGGCTGCGGCACCGGTGTGGGCTGCGGCTTCTGCACCGCTTGCTTCGGCGCCTGCTGCGGCTTCTCCGGCTTGTTCTCCGGCGCCGGCTTGGGTTGCTCCGGTGGCGCCTGCTCGCCCGGCGGCTGCTGCGCCACCAGTTCGGCGTAGCGCGAGCCGTTGTAGCTGGGCGGCTCGGCCTTCTTGGTCTCCAGCACCCAGAACGTGATCAGCAAGGCCAGGGCGATGATCGGGACCGCCACGAACAGCAGGATGCGGCGGAAGCGGCGGTCCGCTTCCTCGGCGAGGGCCCAGCTTTCCCAGGTGATCAGGTGGCTCATGGCGCGCCCGCCCGGGAGCTGCGATGGTTGACGGACAGCGAGATCTTGGCGAACTGCGCCTGGCCGGCGGTGATCATCACTTTCTTCAGCAAGGAGTAGGGGATGTCCTTGTCCGCCATGATGTTGATCTCACCGCGGGTCAGCGCGTTGGCCGCACCGCCCTGGATCTGCGCCAGCGGCACCAGCAGCAGCTGCGACTTCAGCGGCGCCAGCACGTCGCCGCCGGCGGACTCGGCGTCCTTGACGCTCATGATCGTCTGGCCCTGCAGCGTGATGCTCTCGGAGGTCACCATCAGCACTGGAGTGTCGTTCGGTGTCTGGTTGGTGACGGAGGAAGGCAATTCCAGCGAGCGCGGGCTGCGGATGGTCTGCACGCTGGTGGAGGTCAGCAGCAGGAAGAACACCAGGCAGGTGAAGATGTCGATCATCGACACCAGGTTCAGCGGCACGGTGTCGCGCTTTTCAGCCTTGCGCAACATGCGCTGGCGCATGAAGTTCGAGCGCATTCTCATGGCTTGGCACCTCCGGCCGGGGCTGCCGGCGCGGCGCCAGCTGTCCTGGGCGCGTCGCCCACGCCGATCTGCGGGAACAGGTCGCGCTGCGGGTGGCCCGGGGTGCCGGCCTGCACACGCACGGTATCCATCACCTGGACCAGCACGTCATAGGGAATGCCGGGGTCGAGCAACAACGTGATCTTGTCCTCGTTCGGCTCGCGATCCTTGATCTGAGCCAGCAGCTCGCCCAGGCCCTTGTAGTCGAAGGCGCCGCCGGTGTTCGGGAACTGACGGATTGCGCCGCCGGAGTCGCCAAGAGTCAGGCTGTCCGGACGCACGATCACCTTCAGGTCCTTCAGCGGCTTGTCCGGCGGGCTGGCGTCGGACGAGGGCAGGTTGATGCCCAGGATCGACACGCCCAGCGCGTTGACCAGCAGGAAGAACACCAGCACCGTGAGGATGTCGATCATCGACACGATGTTCAGTTCCATGGCGCGCTTGCGCCGGGCGCGCCGCGTCACGCGGCGCATGTTGCGCGACAATCCTTGCATCATCGGCGGATCATCCTGTTTGCAGAGTGGATGATTGTTCCGCCCTTACTTGAGGCCCAGGCTGTTGAGGAACTTCACGGCGGCCATTTCCAGGCTGTCGACCAGCTCGTCGGTCATCGACTGCAGCCAGGCGTGGATCAGCATGAACGGCACCGCGGTCATCAGGCCGAACGCCGTACAGTTCATGGCGATGGACACGGCCTCGGACAGCTGGTCCTGCTTCTCCGCCGGATTGATGCCGGACAGCGAGGAGAAGCCGTGGATCAGGCCGATGATGGTGCCGAGCAGGCCGAGCAGGGTGGCGACGTTGGCGAAGGTGGCCAGGTAGTGGGTGCGGCGCTCCAGCTGCGGCGTCACTTCCATCAGGCTCTCTTCCATGGCGCGCTCGACGTCCTCGCGCGTCACCTGGCCGCGCGAGCGGGCGATGCCGTAGCCGAGCACGCGGCCGATCGCAGTGGAGGAGGAAGCGGCCAGCTTTTCAGCGTCTTCGTACCGTCCGGAATTCACCATCGGCAGCAGCTTCGACCACAGCGTGCGGTTCTCGCTGTAGGCGCGGCGCAGATAGGTGAAGCGCTCGATGGTGATGGCCAGGCCGAGCACCAGCA
>CAYWPB010000340.1:0-4543 GCA_964458725.1 uncultured Nevskia sp.
GGACCGTGTGGTGTTCTCCTTCGTGCCCTCCTGCGGCCATTGCAACCCCTGCGCCAGCGGCCGCCCCGCCCTGTGCGAGCCCGGGGCGGCCGCCAACACCGCCGGCAGCCTGCTGTCCGGCGGCCGGCGCTGGCACCGCGACGGCGACGCGGTCCTGCACCACCATCTGGGCGTATCCGGCTTCACCGAAAAAACCGTGGTGTCGGCGCGATCGGCGGTGAAGATCGACCCGACCCTGCCGCCCGAGATCGCCGCACTGTTCGGCTGCGCGGTAATGACCGGGATGGGTGCGGTCGTGAACACCGCCCGCGTCGCCGCCGGCGAGAGCGCGGCGGTGTTCGGCCTGGGTGGGGTCGGCCTCGCCGCCCTCCTGGGCGCACGCGCCGCCGGCGCCCACCCGCTGGTGGCGGTGGACGTATTGCCGGCCAAGCTGGAACTGGCGCGCGAACTCGGCGCCACCCATTTGGTCAACGCGCGCGAACAGGACCCGGTGGCCGCGGTGCGCGCCATCAGCGGCGGCGGCGTCCACCATGCCATCGAAACGGTGGGCAGCGAGCTGGTGCTGAACCAGGCTTACGCCGCCACCCGCCGCGGCGGCACCACCACCACAGCCGGACTGCCGCATCCGCATAAGATGTTCTCGGTGCCGGCGGTGAGTCTGGTGGCCGAAGAACGCACCGTAAAAGGCTCCTACATGGGCTCGGCCGTGCCCTCGCGCGACTTGCCCCGCTACATCGCGCTGTACCAGGCCGGACGCCTGCCGGTGGACCGGCTGCTGACGCACCGGCTGAAGCTGGAGGAGATCAACGAGGCCTTCGACCGGCTGGCTAGCGGCGAGGCCGTGCGGCAGGTGATCGTGTTCGACTGAGCGCCCGCCCGGGCAGCCTCGTATCGCTAGGCTAGGCCGCTTTCCGGAGATGCATTTCCACGCGCAATCCGGCCGCGGACGCCAGGTTGACAAGGGTATCGAGGGCGAACAGGTCAATCTTGCCGCGCATCAGGTCCGAAATCCGCGGCTGGGTCACCCCCAGCAGCTTCGCGGCCTGCGCCTGGCT
This sequence comes from uncultured Nevskia sp., assembly GCA_964458725.1. Taxonomy (GTDB): domain Bacteria; phylum Pseudomonadota; class Gammaproteobacteria; order Nevskiales; family Nevskiaceae; genus Nevskia. Next base: position 1,056 of record CAYWPB010000340.1, read on the forward strand.
CAGCTTCTTCTTCTGGATCTGCGCCTTGATCTCTGTCATCAGCATCGACCGCAGCCGCATGTTCTCGGCTTCGGCCGGGGTGTCCTCAATGGCGTCCCACACACTGGAAAAGCGCTGCCTGCTCATCTGTCCGTCTCCTGAAGCAATTCCTTGTAGCGGCTGCTCGCCAGAGCCAGATCCTCCCGGCTGGTCTTCTGCGATTTCTTCCGGAAGCAATGCAGCACAAACACCGCTTCCTTCAGCCTGGCGACATAGATCACACGAAATGCGCCCTTGTCCCTGATCCTTATTTCACGGACGCCCACACCGATGCTGCTCATCGGCTTCCAGTCGTCGGGGTCCAGCCCCTGTTGCACGCGATCAAGTTGATATCCCGCTTCGCGCCGGGCTGACGTCGGGAACGCTCTCAGGTCATCCAGAGAGCTGCCGCGAAACCCGACTTCCCTGGCACGTGCGATCATACTGTAAATATATAAATACTTATATACACCGGCAAGTCCGAAGTATGGTGCGAGCTACCCTACTTCAGCTCTATTTTCCCAAGACGCATCAGTCGCGAGCGAATTGACCCCTTGGTCCGCTGATGGACTTTTGCCAGCTCGGATTCGGTCGCCCCACGTTCGTAGCCCTGGATCAGCAGCTGCTCCTCCGCCACCGACCAAGCCTTCCCGGCGCTGTCAGGCAAGGCGCTGCTTCGTTCCGCTGCAACGATCCTCGCCTGCAATGCCTCGCATGCGACGACCAAAGCGCCGACAACCTGCGGATTTCGATATGGACTGTACACGGGAAAAATCTCACCTGTCGCGGGGTCGGTGCCATCCGCAAGGGCCGCGAGGATTTCGAAGGCTTTTTGGGTGTCCATGAATCACTCAATGCGCCGAAAGCCCGATTTTGATGGAGACGCCCGGCAGCGGATGTGAAACACGTCCCGCGATCAAACCCGGGCCGGGCAGACAACAGGCTCGAGTGACACAAAAAAAGGGCCGCGTATCGCTACGCGGCCTTTTGATTTACCGCTTGCCGATCAGTTCAGGATGATCTTGAACTCGACGCGGCGGTTCTGGGCCTTGCCGGCTTCGGTCTTGTTGGACGCAACCGGCTTGGTCTCGCCATAACCCTGGGTGGTCATGCGGCCGGCGTCGATGCCCTTGCCAATCAGGTACTGGCGCACTGACTCGGCGCGCTGCTGCGACAGCACCAGGTTGTAGGTCGGCGTTCCGGTGGAGTCGGTGTGGCCGCCGATCTCGACGCGGATGTTAGGCTGACCCTTGAGCGCCTGGGCAATGCCGTCGAGCACGCGGGTGGCCTGGCCGGTCAGCACGGCGGAGTTGGTCTCGAAGTTGACGTTCTGCAGCACGACCGTCTGCTCGATGGCGCAACCCTTGGCATCGACCTTCACGCCCGGCGGAGTGTTCGGGCACTGGTCCTGGTCGTCCGGAACGCCGTCACCGTCGGAGTCCTTGCCGGTCTCGATCGGGCAGCCCTTCTCGTCGACCTTGGTACCAGCCGGAGTGCCGGGGCACTGGTCGAGATTGTCGGGCACGCCGTCGCCGTCGGAGTCGGCGACGCAGTCCTGGCGGCCGGTGACCGGATTGACCACCTTCACCGCGCAGTCCGGCTCGCTCGGGGCGGCGGCATGGTGCGGCTTGAAGAACGGGGTCAGCGGGATCTGCAGGCCGACGGTGAAGTGCCAGTCCCAGAGGGTGTTGTGGCCGTCCACCGACTTGCCGTTGTCGAGCTGGCCGATCACGGCGGCCTCGGTGCGCACTGCCCAGCCCCAGTCCCAGTTGCCGAAGTGCAGCGGCAGCAACGCGCCGCCGCCGGCGTCGAGGCCGAAGTGGTTGTGCTTGGTGCCGCGCACGTCGTCGAGCACGTAGCCCGGGCCGGCGAGGACGTAGGGCTTGAAGTTGGGCAGGTAGCTCTGGTCGAAGCCGAACAGACCGAAGTCGTGTACCCAGTTGGCGAAGGCGCCGTTCTGGTAGTCGTCGTTGCCGTCGATGTTGCGCTTGCGCTTGAGGCCGTGATAGGCAAGCTCGATCGCGTTGTGCTCGTTCAGCGGCCAGCCCGCGTTGACCTTGAACCCGAGACCGTTGTCGGAATCGCGGCTGCTATCGCTGAGTTCGTAGACGAATGAGCCGGCGACGTATGGAATGTCGTAACCGTCGGTGTTGACCGCTGCCGCCTGCTGCGCCCACAGCGCACTCGCGGCAAAGAAGCCCCACAGCATCTTACGCATGTACTTATCCCCTTCCGGTGGTTGCGCTTTATTTGACCCTGAAGCCATCGCATTCTAGCGGATGCTACAGCGACCTCGCACCCGTCCCCTCGTAAATCCCGGGTAAAAAGAGCTTAATCCGCCAAAAGGGCCGCAGACTTGACCGCTTGCGCCACCGCGATGGCCGAAACCGTCACATTTCCTTCAAGGCGCGGGCGCACTCGCCGACAAAGGACGGGCCGCGGTAGATGAAGCCGGTGTAGACCTGCACCAGGTCGGCCCCGGCGGCGCGACGCGCCTCGGCGTTGGCGCCGCTGAGGATGCCGCCCACCCCGATCAGCGGGAAGTCCGGCCCCACCTGCTCGCGCAGCTTGCGCAGCATGCGGTCGGCCATCGGCCGCAGCGGCGCGCCGGACAGGCCGCCGGCCTGGGCCGCCAGGGCGTTGTGCTCGACGCCGGTGCGGGTAGTAGTGGTGTTGGTGGCGATCAGTCCGTCGATGCCGCGCTCGCGCGCCGTCAGGGCAACATCGGCGAGCTGCGCGTCGTCCATGTCCGGAGCGATCTTGATCAGCAACGGCCGGCGCTTGCCGTGGCGGTCGGACAGCTGCTCGCGTGCTTCGGCCAGGCGGCGCAGCAACTGGTCGAAACGGCCGGCCTGCTGCAGGTCGCGCAGCCCGGCGGTGTTGGGCGAGGAAATATTCACGGTGATGTAGTCCGCCACCGGATAGACCTTGTGCAGACAGCCCAGGTAGTCATCCTCGGCGCGATCCAGCGGCGTATCGGCGTTTTTGCCGATGTTAATGCCGAGCACGGCGCGGCGGCGCGCGCGGCTGGCGCGCGCGACCAGCGCATCGACGCCTTGGTTGTTGAAGCCGAGCCGGTTGATGATGGCCCGCTCTTTCGGCAGGCGGAACATGCGCGGTCGCGGATTGCCCGGCTGCGGCCGCGGCGTCACCGTGCCGATCTCGATAAAGCCGAAGCCCATGCGGTCGAAGGCCTCGATGCACTCGCCGTTCTTGTCCAGGCCGGCGGCCAGGCCGACGCGGTTGCGGAATTCCAGGCCCATCAGCCGCACCGGGTCCTGCACGGTACCGCCGGCCATCAGGCTGGCGGACCCGGGATGGCGCGACAGCCAGGCGATGGTCAGCTCGTGCACCTGCTCGGCATCGAGCGAGAACAGCAGCGGGCGGACGATCGGGTACAAGAACATGGTCGGGAGTTTCAGGCGGACATGGGGGACGCCGGCACGGCTCAGCCCGGTGCCAGCGCCGGG
>CAYWPB010000341.1:0-4529 GCA_964458725.1 uncultured Nevskia sp.
CCGCACCCACCTCGCTGCGCTCGGGCACCGTGGCGGGGCTTCCAGGCGCGAGGAGTGTGGTGTACTCGAAGTACACGAGCGACGAGCAACGCCGCCCTGCGTAAAAGGGCAAGCCGCCCAAGGGGTTGCCCCCCGTTTTGCGCCAGGCGGCGTTGCGAGCTCCTCATGTACTCGAGTACACATCGTCGCTCGCGCCTTGCCTGGTGCAAGACGGGGGGCAACGGCAGGGCATGGAATTAATCAGAGGCTCCTTAAGTCCGGGCCGCCGCTGCCGCTATGCCAGCGAGACCGCGAGTACCCTCATGTCCGCAGGATTGCTGGAAAGCATCGACCGCAGCACCCAGCTGGCCGGCCACAACCGGCTGGCGCTGCTGCTGTTCCGCCTCGACGAGCGCCAAATCTTTGGCATCAACGTGTTCAAGGTGCAGGAAGTGATGACGGTGCCGCAGATGGTGAAGATGCCCGGCGCCCACCCGCTGGTGCGCGGTGTGGCCGACCTGCGTGGCGGCATCGTGCCGATCATCGACCTGGGCCTGGCCCTGGGCGAGCCGCCGGACAGCCGGGCGGCGCACGTCATCGTCACCGAGTACAACCGCAGCGTCCAGGGCTTCCTGGTGCGGGCGGTGGAACGCATCGTGCACATCGACGTGGCCGCGGTGCAGCCGCCGCCGGGCGGCGCCGGCGATTCCGGCTACCTCACCGCCATCACCCGGGTCGGCGAGGAGCTGGTGGAGATTGTCGACGTGGAAAAGGTGCTGGCCGAGGTGCTGGGCGAGCCGGCACCGCTGTCGGCGGAGCTGACACAGCGCGCCCAGGAAATGAGCGGTGGCCTGGGCGAGGGCCGCCGCGTGCTGGTGGTGGACGACTCGCGCGTCGCCCGCAACCAGATCGAGAAGCTGCTGCAGCAGATCGGCGTGCAGTGCACCCTGGTCAACGATGGCCGCGAGGCCCTGCGCCATCTGCAGACCCTGGCCGAACGCGGGCCGGTGGCCGAGCAGCTGCTGATGGTGATCTCGGATATCGAGATGCCCGGCATGGACGGCTACAGCCTGACGACGGAAATCCGGCGCGACCCGCGCCTGCGCGAACTGTACGTGCTGCTGCACACCTCCCTGTCGGGGGTGTTCAACAAGGCCATGGTGCAGCGCGTCGGCGCCAACCGCTTCATCTCCAAGTTCGGCGCCGACGAGCTGGCCGGCGCGGTGATCGAGCGGCTGCAAACGGCGGTGATGGGCGAGGCCTGAGCGGGGCTCTGGCGGCCGTCAGCGCCGAGGGGCTGGCACAGGCCTTGTAGGGAGGCCCCGCAGGAATTTTACGCGGGAGCCACCGATGGCCAATCTCGATCCGCTGTTCGGTCTGCACGCCCAGTCCCTGGCCGTGCAGCGCCAGCGCATGGAAGTGCTGGCCGCCAACATCGCCAACGCCGACACGCCGCACTACCAGGCGCGCGACATCGACTTCGCCAAGGTGCTGGCCAGCCAGCAGCAGGCCGCCGCGGCCGCGCCGGCCGGCGCCGCGCCGGCGGCTGCCACCACGCCGCCGCTGGTGTACCGGGTGCCGTTGCAGCCCAGCGTCGACGGCAACACCGTCGATGAGCAGGTGGAGCAGGGCGCCTTCGCCGACGCGGCGATGCATTATCAGGCCAGCCTCAGCTTCCTCAATGGCGAAGTGAAGGGTTTGCTCACCGCCATCACCGGCAGTTGAGCGGAGATCCCGCCATGAGCTCCTCCTTCCGCATCTTCGACATCGCCGGCTCGGCGATGAGCGCGCAGTCGGTGCGCCTGAGCACCGTCGCCAGCAACCTCGCCAACGCCGATGCCGTCGGCTCCGACCCGGAGTCGGTGTTCAAGGCGCACCTGCCGGTGTTCAAGGCCGCGCCGGAAATCGCCGGCCAGCAGACGCCGGGCGTGCGCGTTACCGGCGTGGTGGAGAACCAGGCGGCGCCGGAAAAGCGCTACGAGCCCGGCAATCCGCTGGCCGACGGCGAAGGCTACGTCTACGCCCCCAACGTCAACGTGGTGGAGCAGATGGTGGACATGATTTCCGCCTCGCGCTCCTACCAGAACAGCGTCGAGGTGATGAACACCGCCAAGGAGCTGGCGCTGAAGACCCTCACCCTCGGCAGCTGAACAGGAACCCCTAACGCATGAGCGCCGTCAGCAACGACAGCAGCATCTATTCCTCGCTGGGCCTGACCACCAGCGCCCCGGTCAACACCGCTTCCGCCAACGCGGCGGCGGCCGCCGCCGCCAGCACCGCGCTGAACCAGCAGGACTTCCTGCAGCTGATGACGGCGCAGATCAAGGCGCAGGACCCGCTCAAGCCGATCAGCAACAACGAGTTCTTCAGCCAGATCGCGCAGTTCTCGACGGTGTCGGGCCTCAACCAGCTCAACAGCGCCTTCTCCGCGCTGTCGTCGCAGCTCAGCTCGAGCCAGTCGTTGCAGGCGGCCAACCTGGTCGGCCACAACGTGCTCGTCAAGGGCGATCAGGCGCAGCTGACCAGCGCCGGCATGTACGGCGCCGTCGACGTGCCGGCCAGCGGCGACGTCACGGTGCAGATCAAGGATTCCACCGGCGCCCTGGTCGGCACGCTCGACCTCGGCACGCAGTCCGCCGGCAACGTGCCATTCAGCTGGAATGGCAAGGACGATGCCGGCAACACCCTGCCGGCCGGCACCTACACCATCACCGCCCAGGTCGGCAGCGGCAGCAGCGCCCAGGCCGCCACCACCGAGGTGATGGCCCAGGTGCTCAGCGTCTCGGTCAATGCCGGCGGCGCCCTTACCGTCAATCTTCAAGGTCTTGGCCCAGTGCCGTTCAGCCAGGTCCAGCAGATCCTTTAATCGCGGAGTCAAACCATGTCTTTCACCATCGCCCTGTCCGGCATCAACGCCGCCACGACCGATCTCAACACTATCTCCAACAACATCGCCAACGCCAACTCCACCGGCTTCAAGGAATCGCGCGCCGAGTTCGGGGATTTCTTTCAGAACGCGGCCTACAACCTGCAGACTTCCACCACCGGCGGCGGCGTGCGCACCCAGACCATCGCCCAGCAGTTCTCGCAAGGCTCGATCACCAACACCAGCAACCCGCTGGACCTGGCGGTCAGCGGCGAGGGCTTCTTCACGGTGAAGGACAACGGCTCGCTGGTGTACACGCGCAACGGCGCCTTCACCACCGACAGCAGCGGCTACGTCGTCAGCGCTTCCGGCCAGCGCCTGCAGGTGTACCCGCCGGTGGCCGGCGGCACTTCCTTCAGCACCGGCACCCTGTCCGACCTGCAGCTGTCGACCGCGCCGAATCCGCCGGCCGCCACCACCAGCATTGGCGCCGGCATCAACCTGCCGGCCAATGCCAAGGCGCCCGCCACGGCGACGTTCTCGCCGACCGACACCAGCAGCTATAACCAGACCACTTCGGTCACCATCTACGACTCGCTCGGCGCGGCCCACACCGCCAGCCTGTACTTCGTCGCCGGTGCCACCCCCGGCAATTGGACCCTGCACACCGTGGTCGACGGCAGCGAAGTCGGCACCGGCACGGCGCTGACCTTCGACAGCAGCGGCAAGGCCACGGCCCCGGCCGGCGGCCTGGTGCCGCTGTCGTTCACGCCAACTGACGGCGCCGCCGCGATCAGCGCCAACATCGACCTGGGCCAGGCCACCCAGTACGGCAGCAGCTTCGCCGTCAACAGCCTGACGCAGAACGGCTATGCCACCGGCCAGCTCAGCGGCGTAGCGATCGACGGCAGCGGCGTGGTCTCGGCCCGCTACAGCAACGGCCAGACCACGGTGCTGGGCCAGGTGGCGATGGCCAACTTCGCCAACCCGCAGGGCCTGCAGCAGCTCGGCGACGCCACCTGGGCGCAGACCTTCGCCTCCGGCCAGGCCGTGCCCGGCGCCGCCGGCACCAGCGACTTCGGCGCGATCCAGTCCGGCGCGCTGGAGAGCAGCAACGTCGATCTGACGCAGCAGCTGGTCAACATGATGAACGCGCAGCGCAACTACCAGGCGAACTCGCAGGTGATTTCCACCGACGACCAGCTGATGCAGACCATCCTGCAGCTGCGCTGATAGGAGACGGCCATGGACCGCGCGCTCTATGTCGGCATGTCCGGCGCGATGCAGACCCTGCGCGCGCAGGCCGCCAACAGCAACAACCTGGCCAACGCCAATACCAACGGCTTCCGCGCCCAGCTGCTCGACGCGCAGTCGCAGCAGGTGGCGGGGCCGGGCCTGCCCTCGCGGGTCAACGCCCAGCTGCTCGACAACGGCTGGGACTCGACCACCGGGGCGATCAACCAGACCGGGCGCGACCTCGATGTGGCGATGCGGCCGGGCCAGTGGCTGGCAGTGCAGGCCTCCGACGGCAGCGAGGCCTACACCCGCGGCGGCGACCTGCACGTCGACGCCTACGGCCAGCTGCTCACCGCGGGCGGCCAGCCGGTGCTCGGCGCCAACGGCCCGAACTCGGGTCCGCAGTATTCCCCGATCACCATCGGGCCCGCCGGCAACCACTCGATGG
>CAYWPB010000342.1:0-4517 GCA_964458725.1 uncultured Nevskia sp.
CCGACAGGTAGGCCATCACCCCGGTCATGAACACCGCGCGGTGCGCCGGGTGCAGGCCCTGCGCCAGGAACAGGCGGAAATTCATCAGGTTGCCCTGGCACCAACGGCGATCGCGCTTGAGCTCGTCGAGCAGGTTGGGCGGCATCTCCTCGTACGAGCCCGGCAAGTCGTAGGCGATCCACACCGCCCAGCCGGCGCGACGCATCAGCGCCGCCTCGACGAAGTCGTGCGACAGGATCTCGCCGGCCAGGGCGCCCTTGCCGGGCAGGCGGCCCAGCGCGCAATGCCGGATGAAGGGGGCCACTCGGATGATGGCGTTGTGGCCCCAGTAATGCGATTCGCCCAGTTGCCAGAAATGCAGGCCGGCGGTGAACAGCGGGCCGTAGACGCGGGTGGCGAACTGCTGGAGGCGCGCGTACAGCGTCTCGCGGCCGGAAGCCTTGGGCGCGGTCTGGATGATGCCCGCGCTCGGATTGGCCTCCATCAGCTGCACCAGGCGCTTCAGGCAGGGACCGGACATGACGCTGTCCGCGTCCATGATGACCATGTACTTGTAGTTGCTGCCCCAGCGGCGGCAGAAGTCGGCGATGTTGCCGCTCTTGCGCTTGATGCGGTGGATGCGGCGCCGGTAGAAGATGCGGCCGAAGCCGTTGACCTCGCGGCACAGCTTGAGCCAGCCGTCCAGCTCGGCGACGCGGACGTCGGGGTCGCCGCTGTCGCTGAGGATGTAGAAGTCGAAATGCTTCAGCGCCCCTGCGCGCGCCACCGAGTCGTAGGTGGCGCGCAGGCCGGCCAGCACCCGCGGCACATTCTCGTTGCAGATCGGCATCAGGATGGCGGTGCGCGCCTTGTCGTCGATCACCGCCTCCTCGGCCGCGGTGGCGGAGATGGCGTAGCGGTCGCCGCGCATCAGCAGCACCAGGAAGCCCATCATCGCCGTCCAGAAACCCATCGAGACCCAGCCGAACAGGATCACGTACAGCACCAGGATCGCCATCTCCAGCACGTGGCGCCCGTGGTAGGGCAGTACCGCCGTCATGTAATAGGTGGCGACGATGGTCTGGGAGATGGTCAGACCGAACAGCACCGCGCGCCGCAGGGTGGCGGTGAGATGCCACTTGCCCATCGGATCGGGCGAGTCCGGGCGGATGCCTTCCTCGGCCTCGCCGCTGGCCGGGGCGAGGTTGCTGCTGCCGCCCACCAGGCGCCGGCGCAGGCGGCGTCCCCAGCGGCGCAGCGGGTTGGTTTCCCAGGGCAGCGGCACCATCGAGGCGCGCATCAGCGGCGGCGTGCTGACCAGGCGCGTCTCGCCGCGCACGTCGGTGGTGTGGATCTGCTCGGCGCCGGCATCGCCCGGCCGCGGCGGCGGGCTGAATGCCAGCTTCAGCCGCGCCAGGATCGAGCGGTAGGCGGGATCGGCCGGATCGGCCGCTGGCTGCTGCGACTCCGGCGCCAGCACCTCGTGCAGCCGGGCGAAGCTGCCGCCGGCCGCATCGCGCTGCTGTTGCCGCGCTTCAGCCGGCTCGGGCAGCAGGCTGAGATAGGCGTCGAAGGGGCTGGCGGGGACGGCGGGCTGATCCATGGCGCGTATTGTACGGGGCGCTGCCGCCCTCAATGGGATCGCGTCGCTGCCTTCTGCGGCAGCAGCAGCACGCCGGCGGCGATCAGGCCTAGCAGCACGGCGGAGGCGGCGTAGCGGTCCAGTGCCAATCCGCCGCTGGCCAGCGGCTTGTCGAGCAGGTCGCCGAGCACCGCGCCGAGCGGCCGGGTCAGGACGAAGGCGGCCCAGAACAGAGCGGTGCGCGAGACGCGGGTCCAGCGCCAGGCCAGCGCGAGCAGCGCCAGCAGGCCGCCGAAGATGATGGCGCCGCCGCCGTAGCCCAGCCCGGCGGTATCGGCGGTCCAGTCACCCAGCGCCGTGCCCAGGGTCTGCGAAAACATGATGGTGACCCAGTAGAAAGTCTCCGCGCGCGGCGAATCGACGCTGTCCACCGCCACCGTGCCGAGGGTGCGCCACCACAGCGCCAGCGAGGCCAGCAGCAGGGCCAGCAGCAGCGCCGAGCCGCCGCTGTAGCCGATGCCCAGCGAGCGGTCGGCGAAGTCGGCCAGGGTGGTACCCACCGTGGTGGTGGCGACGATGGTGGTCCAGTACAGCAGCCGGTGGAAGCGCGCGGCGCGCACCTGCGCCACCACCGCCAGCGCGAACGCTGCGGCGAAGATGCCGGTGGCCACGGGATAGCCCAGGTTCATCGACATCGACACCGCGTCGCCGCCGGTCTCGCCCAGAGTGGTGGCAACGATCTTGATCAGCCAGAAGCCGAGCGTGACCTGCGGCACCTTGGCCAGGCGTGTATCTGCATTCTTCATCGGGGTTCCATGCGTCCCGCGTGGTCCATGTTGCGTCCGCCGTCCATGGCGGGACTCGAATTAATCAGAGCTTCCCTAGTTCGGCGGCAGGATGTAACTCCAGGTCTCGGACAGGGTGCTGTCCTCGCTGCGCAGATAGGCGCGCAGCTCCAGCGCCTTGTCGTCGTCGACGCGGCGGAAGCGCAGGGTCACGCGCCAGCCGCCGGTGACTTCGTTGCGCACGGTGCTGCGCTCGAGCAGTTCGCCGTTGGCGCCGACCGAGACGATGCCTTCGACCTTGGCGTCGGGCTTGAGCTTGTCCAAGGCCGGGCCGACGAAGTCGATGACGTAGCTGATGCTGTTGTCCGGGTTGCGGCTGAAGCCGCGGCCGCGCCGCGTCTGCATCACCCACGACAGGTTCGGCTTGAGGTCCTTGTCGCCCTGCCAGTGCAGGACGTAGTCCAGGTCCAGCGACTGGCCGGCCTGCGGCGCGTTGTCCGGCACCCAGTAGGCGACGGTGTTGTCGTTGGTTTCGTCCGGCGAGGGGATGTCCACCAGCTCGACGCGGCCGGCGCCCCACTGGCCCTGCGGCTCCACCCACAGGCTGGGGCGCAGCTCGTAGCGCAGGTCCAGGTCCTCGTAGTCGTGAAAGCTGCGGTCGCGCTGCATCAGGCCGAAGCCCTGCGGGTTGGTCATGGCGAAGGAGGTGACCTGCAGGCGCTTGGGGTTGATCAGCGGCCGCCAGATCCATTCGCCGGTGCCGGAGTGGATCGACAGGCCGTCGGAGTCGTGCACTTCGGGGCGGTAGTCGTCGCCGGCCGGGTGCTGGTTGTCGCCGAACAGATACATGCTGGTCAGCGGCGCCAGGCCCAGTTTGCTGACGTTCTCGCGCATGAACAGCCGCGACTTCACTTCGATCGCCGTCTCATCGCCCGGGCGCACGACGAAGCGATAGGCCCCGGTCATGCGCTTGGAATCGAGCAGGGCGTAAATGGTCAGTTCCTTGTCGCCGGGCTTGGGCCGCTGCACCCAGAACTCGGAAAAGCGCGGAAACTCCTCGCCCGAGAGCAGCCCGGTGTCCACCGCCACGCCGCGCGCCGACAGGCCGTAGCGCAGGCCTTTGCCGACGGCGCGGAAGTAGCTGGCGCCGCGGAACACCAGCATCTCTTCCTTCAGCTTGGAGCTGTTCAGGGCGTAGTGCACTCTGAAGCCGGAAAAGCCCAGGCCCTTGAGCTTGTCCGGGTCGATCGGCTGGCCGCCGAAATCGAAGTCGGCCGGGTTGTAGTGGATCTCGCGCACACCGTAGGGCGCGATCTCGTTGATCTTCACCGGCTGGTTGTAATACTCGCCCTCGTGGAAGAACTGCAGCTCGAACGGCAGCTTGTCCTTGGCCCAGAAAGCGCGCTCGCCGCGGTAGCGGATCGCGTTGTACTTGTCGTAGCCCAGATCCTGGATCTGCTGCGGCAGGCTGGTATCGGGCTTCTTGTAGGCCTCGCCGGCGAGCTGCTTGGCGCGGTTCGACACGTCGTTGAAGCCGAAGGCTTGAACCGCGGCCAGCGGCAGCGCGGCCGCGAGTGCGACGGCGAAGGCCGCGACGCGAGGTCCCAGTCGGGTTCCCGGGTTGAAGATCATCGTTTTTCTTGGTGATGCGCGGGCTGAAGTGCGTAATTTTACAGTTTACGCAATGTTTTTGACCCTACTGCGACCGCGTTCAGGCGGTCGTGTTCCCCACTCCGGTGAATTCGGCGTGGATCGGACGCATGCGATTGAGCAACAGGCAGAACAGGTCGGCGGTGCGCTCGGCGTCGTAGATCGCCGAGTGCGCCTCGCGCGAGTCGTAGGGCAGGCCGGCCGCTTCCAGGGCCCGTGCCAGCACCGTCTGGCCGAGCATGGCACCGCCCAGGGTCACGGTGTCGAACGCCGAAAAGGGATGGAAGGGGTTGCGCTTGACGTCGGCCCGCGCAACCGCAGCGTTGAGGAACCCGAGGTCGAAATGGGCGTTGTGGCCGACCAGGATGGCGCGGGTGCAGCCCTGCTCGGATACCGCCTGGCGCACCGGCTTGAACACCTTGGCCAGGGCCTCGCGCTCCGGCATGGCCAGGCGCAGCGGATGATGCGGGTCGATCCCGGTCAGCGCCAGGACTGAGCGCGGTCGCACCAATGGAAATCGG
>CAYWPB010000343.1:0-4510 GCA_964458725.1 uncultured Nevskia sp.
CCGTCAGGTCAACGCGCTGATGCCGAGGATTTCCCGGCCGATAATCAGCGTCTGGATCTCGGTGGTGCCCTCGGGAATCATCCCGCCACGTGTGTCGCGGAAGATGCGTTCGATGGGATAGTCGGTGGCGTAGCCAATGCCGCCGTGCACCTGCAGCGCCAGGTTGGCCACCTCGAAGGCGGCCTCGGTGGCGTATAGCTTGGCGATCGAGCACTCGGTGCGCGAGGTGCCGTTCTGCATCGAGCGGGCGGCGCGGTAGCCCAGCGAGCGGGCGGCCTGTACGCGCATCGTCATGTCGACGATATGCTTCTGCACGAGCTGGAACGAGCCGATCTGGCGGCCGAACTGCTTGCGCTGCAGCGCATAGTCGACGCTGAGATCGAGCGCGCTCTGCGCCGCGCCCACGGCGCCCATGGCCACGTTCAGGCGGCCGAAGTTCAGGCCGATCAGGATCTGGCGCAGGCCCTGGCCTTCGGTGCCGATCAGGTTGGCGGCCGGGATCTCGGCGTTCTCGAAGGTGAAGGCGGCCGTGCCGGTGCTGCGGGTGAACACCACGTCGACCGGCGTGGCGTCGTACTTCGTCACGTCGCGCTCGACCAGGAACAGCGACAGCTCGCCGTTGCACGCCTCGCTATAGGTGCGCGCCACCACGATGCCGAAGTCGGCGAACATGCCGTTGGTGACCCACAGCTTGCTGCCGTTGAGCACGTAGCGGTCGCCGCGCTTGTCGGCACGGGTCTTGATCTCGGCCACGTTGGAGCCGACATCGGGCTCCGAGATGGAAACGAAGGTCTTGCGCTCATTGCGCAGCAGCGGACGCATGAAGCGTTCCTTCTGCTCCTCGTTGCCGTACGCGTTGATGATGCCGGAAACGATATTCAGCCCGTTGAGCAGGATGCGCAGCGACAGCCAGCAGTAGCCGGCTTCTTCCATCATCACGGCCCAGGTCAGGTAGTCCAGGCCCAGGCCGCCATCGGCCTCGGGCAGGACGCCGCCGAAGTAGCCGAAGTCGATCAGGCCCGTCATCAGTTCGTGCGGAAAGCGCTTGTCGCGCTCGGCCTGGCGGGTGTGCGGGGGGAAGGTTTCTGATGGGCGTCTGGACCATTCCCCCGTCTCCCGGGGGGGGGGGGGGGGGGGTGGGGGGGGGGGGCAAGCCGCGCCGCCCGGTGAAAGTGTGCGCCCCTCACCCTAGCCCTCTCCCCACTGACGTGGGGAGAGGGGACTGATCGGAGTTTTCCTTGAGCGCCGCCGCGTGCCGCGCCGCGCGGCGCCCCGAGAAGATGCAGTCGGCGTAGGACAGGCCGCTGACGTAGATGTTGGAGCAGATGCCGATGGCGTTGCGCCCGGCGGCGTAAAGCCCGGCGATGGCGCGGCTGTCGGCGTCCAGCACCTGGCCGCTGGCCTCGTCCACCCGCAGGCCGCCGATGCTCATCGTCGCCATCGGCAGCAATTTGCTGTCGACCGAGGCGTCGATGGCGCAGTACGGCGGCTGCAGCAGCTGCGCCATTTCCTCGGGGCGCTTCTCGTAGGGATCGGCGCTCTCGCCGCGCGCGCTGCGGTTGTAGGACTCCACTGTCTGCTGCAAGGTCGCCGGGTCGAAGCCGATCTTCGCCGCCAGCGCCTCCAGGCTCGGCGCCTTGTGGCAGTTGAACAGCAGGTTGAGCATCGCCACGTCGCGCTGGAACGGCACGATGCGCGGGTCCTTGGCCTGCTTGAACGCGTCCTGGCGCAGCTTGCCGTCGAGCACGATCCAGGCCTTGCCATTCTGCTTTTCGACGATGGCATCGCCGAGCGAGGCACCGTACAACGTCTCGTTGACGAAGCGCTCGCCGCGCTGGTTGACCATCATGCCCTGGGCCCAGGCCTTGGGTGGGTTGATGAAGCGCCAGGCGCTGATGCGGTTCATCAGGTCGAGCTTGCCGCCGGCCGAGGCGCCGAGCACCAGGCCGCTGCCGTTGTCACCGAGTGTGCCGTTGGGCAGGCCGCTGGAATACGGCGCGGCGTAGTGCTTGACCATCGCCGGGTTCATGATGAAGCCGCCCGCCGACAGCACCACGCCACGCCGCGCGCGGAACCAGCGCGGCTGGCGGTGCGCCGCCTCGATCGCCTGAGCGCGGCGCAGATACCAGTTGCCGATGGCGTAGGTCAGCCAGGCCAGCGGGAAGCTCGGCGGCAGCGCCGCGATCCACTTCGCCGCCTGAGCGATGTTGCGGCCGAAGCTCGCTGCTTCGGCGCTGCCGGCGGGAATCTGCAGCGCCTTCACGCCCACCACCCGTCCCTGCGCGTCCAGCGCCAGCTGGCGCACTTCGGCGTACTTGTGGAACTTCAGGCCCAACTTGAGCGCGGCGTTGCGCAGTGGATCGTAGATGCCGAAGCCCAGGCCCCAGGCCTTCTTGCCATTGCGCGCAAATACGCGATGGCCGCGGGCGGCGGGCTTGGCCTGCCGCATGTACGGCGCAGCCAATGAGCTATCGGGGTGATACAGGAAGCAGTCCAGCGGAGGGTAAGACGTCTTTTCTTTCCAAACCTTGCTGTTGAACTGCACGCCGTGGCCGATCATCCAGTCGACGGTGGCGACGCTGTCCTGGCAGAAGCGGCGCAAGGTGTCGTCGCCGACCACGCCGCCGACCTCGATGTGCAGGTACTTGTACATCTCCTCGACCGAGTCGGTCTCGCCGGCCTCGCGCTGCACCGCGGTGCCGCCGCCGGCGTAGTAGATGCCGCCGTTGGCGGCGCTGGAGCCGCCGCCGTCGTAGCGGTCCAGGGCGATCACGCTCAGGCCCTGCTCCACCCCTTCCAATGCGGCGGCCACGCCGGCGCCGCCCAGGCCCACCACCACCAGATCGGCGCTCTCGTCCCAGGCGTGCCGGTCGGGCTCGGCCAGGCGCAGCGGCGGCTCGATCTGCAGGCCCCATTGGGCGCCGCTGCTGATCAGCTGGGGGGCTTCGGTGTTCACGCGGGTCTCCGCTGCGGACTTGAGGAATGCGAGCGCAGAAGATGGCACCGGCCGTGCAGGCCGGCGTCGTCCGATGGGACGACGCCGCTTTACCGACGCGCCAGCCCCGGCCGATCAACGACTTGCAGCAGCCTCGCGGGGCGTCACTTGCACGGTGGAGATTTTAGATTTAATATTTCATTTCTGAATTATTCATGTATGGGTAATCACGAACTGTATGAACAGTCGCCGAGCTCCCGTCCTCCTCCTCAGCCTGGCGCTGGCCGCCTGCGCCGACTTTGCCGGCATCGCGCCGCGGTCGCAGCAACTGGACCCGCGCGCGCTCGACCCCGGCGCGGTGCTGAAGGCCCGCGCCGACGCCGCCTGGCCGACCGAGTCCTGGTGGCAGGCCTACGGCGACCCGCAGCTGAATATCCTGGTCGCCCAGGCCATCGCCGGCAACCCCAGCCTGCGCAGCGCCCGTGCCCGTGTCGAGCAGGCCACCGGCCTGGCGGCCATCGCCCACGCCGGCACCCTGCCGCGGGTCGATGCCGCGTCGGACCTGACCCGCACCTATCAGACCCACGCCGCCTTCCCCATCGACACGCAGGAGGCCTACACCTACTGGGAGAATACGGCGCTGCTGAAGATTTCCTATGACCTCGACCTGTGGGGCAAGGACCGCGCCGCCTCGGAGGGCGCGCTCGACAGCCTGCACGCCGCCGAGGTGGAGGCGCGCGCGGCGCAGCTGTCGCTGGCCAGCGCGGTGACCCAGGGTTATGTGCAACTCGCCGCGCAATACCTGCTGCGTGACGTGGCGGACGCGAACCTCAAGCGCCAGCAGAAGGTGCTGGACATCGCCAAACGCCGCTACAAGGCCGGCCTCGGCACCCAGCTGGAAATCACCCAGGCGACCACGGTGCTGCCGGAGTCGCAGGCGCAGATCGAGCATATCGACGAATCCATCGCCCTGCTGCGCAACCAGCTCGCCGCGCTGATGGGCAAGGGTCCCGGCGACGGCGAGCGCATCGCCCGCCCGGCGCTGAAGCTGCAGCAGGGCATCGGCCTGCCGGCCAACCTGCCGGCGGGCCTGCTCGGCCACCGCCCGGACATCGTGGCGCAGCGCTGGCGCGTCGAGGCGGCGGCGAAGGAGATCACGGTGGCCAAGGCGCGCTTCTATCCGGACGTGAACCTGGTCGCCGCCGGCGGCGTCGCCAGCTTCGGCTTCACCCGCATGTTCACCGGCGACAAGGCCACCGGCGAGTTCGGGCCGGCGATCAGCCTGCCGATCTTCGAGGGCGGCCGCCTGCGCGGCAACCTGCGCGCGCAGAGCGCCGCCTACGACGTGGCGGTGGAGGCTTACAACAGCGCCGTGATCGGCGCCTTCCACGATGTGGCGGACCAGATGACCAGCCTGCACTCGCTCGACCGCCAGCTGGAGTTCACCGACGCCGCGCTGGCCTCGGCGCAGACCGCCGAGAACCAGGCCGAGCAGGGTTTCCGCGCCGGCCTCACCGACTACCTGAGCGTGCTCAACACCCAGGCCGAGCTGCTGGTGCAGCAGCGCAACCGCAC
>CAYWPB010000344.1:0-4494 GCA_964458725.1 uncultured Nevskia sp.
ATATCGCGGTCGATGCCCTTGGTCAGCCAGCGCGGCGTGCCGGCGATGCCGTCGGCGCCGAGCGCCGCGATAAACAGCTGCGAGCGGCGGCCATCGGCCCAGGTATCCCAATGGCGGATGAACAGCTTGTCGAACAGCTTGCCGCTGGCTTTGCTCGCGGCGGTGTCGTCGAGCCGCTTCTTGGTGCAGGCGAGGTCGGCGCAATCGGGGAACACGTCGATCGACAAAGCCAGGCTCCCGCCGTCCGGGGCGATGGCGAAGTTGTTCACGTCCAGCGGCAGGTCGGTGACCTGGCGCGCCTCGCCCAGGCCGGCGTCGAGGCGCCAGACCTGGGTGCTGCCGGAGCGCGCGGACAGGAAGTACAGGGTCTTGCCGTCCGGCGACCAGCGCGGCGTGTCGGAATTGTTGCCGTGGGCGGTGAGGCGCTGCGGCTGCGCGTCCTTTTCATGCAGCGCCAGGCGCCACAGGCTGCGCAGGCCCTTGTTGGCGGCGAAGTCGGTCTCGCGCAGGGTGAAAGCGACGCTCTTGCCGTCCGGAGAGACTTGCGGATCGGACACCCGGTCCAGCATCACCAGGTCCTTGGCGGTGAAGGGGCGCTTGGCGTCGGCGGAAGTGGTCATGGGCAGTAGCGGCAACAGGGAAAGGATGGACGCGGCAAAAAGCCGGGGCAGGGTCATGCGGGTCTCCAAAGGATGGGCGAGCGGTGCTTGGCCGTCGCGAATGGGCCCATGGTAAGGCCAAGACTTGACCGGCGGCTACGCCGCCGGCATCAACCCCTCTCCCCTTGCGGGAGAGGGGAGGGCCATCGGCGGATGCCGATGGCGGGGTGAGGGGTAGCGCCAGCGGGCTATACTCGGGCCATACGACAGGGGCGGGCCCGCGCCGGGGGCGCTGGTGCACCGCCGCATAACCATTCTGGAGAGACCTTTGTCCGCTAGCCCAGCCACCGGCGCGACGCCGCGTTCCGAATTGACCGTCCGCGGTCTGATCCTCGGCGCCGTCATCACCTTCGTCTTCACCGCCGCCAACGTCTTCTTCGGCCTCAAGGCCGGCCTCACCTTCACCTCCTCGATCCCGGCGGCGGTGATCTCGATGGCGGTGCTGCGCTATTTCCGCAACGTCACGGTGCAGGAGAACAACGTGGTGCAGACCGTCGCCTCGGCGGCCGGCACTCTGTCCTCGATCATCTTCGTGCTGCCTGGCCTGGTCATGGTCGGCTGGTGGAGCGGTTTCCCCTACTGGATCTCGTTCTGGATCTGCGCCCTCGGCGGCATTCTCGGCGTGATGTATTCGATCCCGCTACGCCGCGCCCTGGTCACCAATTCCGACCTGCCTTATCCGGAAGGCGTGGCCTGCGCCGAGGTGCTCAAGGTCGGGGTCGGCGCGGAAGGCGAGGGCGCGGAGAAAGCCGCCGAAGCCAGCAAAGCCGGCCTGCTCACCCTGGTCGTCGGCTCGGTCGCCTCGGCGGTGTTCTACCTGATCGCGCAGACCCAGATCTTCGCCCAGGACTTCGTCGACTACTTCCGCATCCGCGGCACCAACGCCGTCACCGGCTATGACTTCGGCCTGTCGATGGCGCTGTTCGGCGTCGGCCACCTCGTCGGGCTTTCGGTGGGCCTGGCCATGCTGGTCGGCTCGCTCATCACCTGGGGCTGGCTGATGCCGCAGCTCAGCCTGGTCCATCCGGCGACCGTCGCGGCGGCGGACGTGGCCGCCGACGTCTGGCGCCACCAGGCGCGCTTCATCGGCGCCGGCACCATCGGCATCGCCTCGGTGTGGACCCTGATCAAGCTGGTCAAGCCGGTGATCGCCGGCCTCACCTCGGCCATGGCCGCCTCGCGCGTGCGCAAGGCCGGGCAGGGCGCCAGCCTGCCGCGCACCGAGCAGGACATCCCCATCGGCTGGGTCGGCCTCATCACCTTGGTCTGCCTCGGCCCCATCGCCTGGCTGCTCGGCCAGTTCGCCCAGGCCGGCGGCATCGGCGAGCACGCCTGGACTCTGGCGCTGGGCGGCGTGGTGTTCGTGGTGGTGATGAGCTTCCTGGTGTCTGCGGTGTGCGGCTACATGGCCGGCCTGATCGGCTCGTCCAACAGCCCGCTGTCCGGCATCGGCATCCTCGCCGTGATCGGCGCCTCGCTGCTGCTGGTGTTCTGGGTCAAGCCGCTGCTCGGCGGCAACGGCGGACCGGCCCTGGTGGCTTTCGCCCTGTTCGTCACCGCGGTGGTGTTCGCCGTCGCCACCATCGCCAACAACAACTTGCAGGACCTCAAGACCGGCCAGCTGGTCGACGCCACGCCGTGGAAGCAGCAGGTGGCGCTGGTGATCGGCGTGATCGCCGGCGCCATCGTCATCCCGCCGGTGCTGGACCTGCTCAACAAGGCCTACGGTTTCGCCGGCGTGCCCGGCGCCGACCCGAAGAATGCCCTGGCCGCGCCGCAGGCGGCGCTGATCTCCTCGCTGGCCAAGGGCGTGATCGAGGGCCAGCTCGACTGGAGCCTGATCGTCTGGGGCATCGGCATCGGCGCCGGCGTGATCGTGCTCGACGCCGTGCTGGCCGCCACCACCCAAAAGATGCGCTGTCCGCCGCTGGCGGTGGGTCTGGGCATGTATCTGCCCCTGGTGGTGACCCTGATGATCGTGGTCGGCTCGATCGTCGGCTGGGCCTACGACCGGCGCGCCAACCGCAAGCCGGATGCCGAGAACGCCAAGCAGCTCGGCGTGCTGCTCGCCTCAGGGTTGATCGTCGGCGAAAGCCTGGTCGGCGTGATCGTGGCCGGCATCGTGGCGTTCTCGCCGCACGGCAACACCGCGCCGCTGGCCCTGGTCAGCGACGATTTTGCCAACGGCATCGGCCAGTGGATCGGCGCCGGCGCCTTCGCCATCGTCATTGCCGTGCTGTACCGCTGGCTCGAGAACCTGGCCGCGCGCCAGCGCGCCGCGAGCTAGCGCGTTTCGCTCAAGTGCGTACAACTCCCCTCTCCGCAAGCGGGAGAGGGGATTGCATGGCTGATTGCATCTAAACCGAAGGCGCTCTAGGGCCGGCCGCGGTGCCGTCTCAGCAGGGCCAGCGGCAGCAGCAGGATCAGATGCGCGGCGCTGCCGCCACCACCCCCGCCGCCGCCACCGCCGGTGCCGGCGGTGGCGCCGCCGCTGGTGTCGCCGGGGTCACGGCCGTTGAAGACCCGCGCGCCGGTGTTGTCCGGATCCAGCCACTTGGCCAGCGAGCCGCCGGTGCCGGCGGCGGTCCAGGCCACATCGAGACGGCCGTAGACATCAGGCCCGGGCGTGCCGCAGGCGCTGTTGCCGCCGGACAGCACGCCGACGATGCGGTGGTTTTGGTCCCACAGCCCGGAGCCGGAGGAGCCGTCCTCGGTGATGCCCTGGGCCCAGTCCACCTGCCAGGCCTGGATCGTCTGATGCTGCGTGCAGACCCCTAGCAGCGAATTGATGCAGAGGTCGGCCGAGACCTGGCTCGGCGCCGCGGTGTAGGTACTGATCTTCTTGATGTCGCCCTGCGGATGGTGGATGCCCACACCCGAGCTGAGGGGGCTGCCGCTGGCGTCGACGCCGGCGTAGTGCACGTTGAAAGCGGACGGGATCGCACCCAGGGTCAGCAGGTTGAAGTCCGAGCCGGCGTCGGTGGCGTCGAAGGTGGCGCCGCTCTGGTTCTGGCTCAGGCTGCCGCTGGTGCCGCCGCAGCTGCTGGCCTGGAAGTTCCAGTACACCACCATCGACGAGGCCGGCGTGGCCGAATCCCAGCCCACCCGGCAGTGATGGGCGGTGAGGAAGTACGGGGTGTTGTCGCCGCGCGCGTTGTTGACCAGGTCGCCGGAGCAGATGAATTCGCCGGTGCCGCTCTGCGCGGTGTACACCGCGGCCGAACGGATTTCGTTGCCCCAGTTGGCGCCGGCCGGGCAGGCGACGTTGATCTCGCAGGAGGCGGCGGAGGTGGAGGTCAGCCCGGCCCTGGCGGCCGCCTCGGCGAAGGTCTGGAAGCCGTGGAATACGGCGCCCAGCGCTAGCCGCACCTGGGTGCGCTCGGCGTCGTCCACGCGCAACTCGATCACCGCTTCGGAGCCTTCCACCACCGCGGTCCACAGCATGCCTTCAGGTGTCTGGTCGGCGCTGGTGTACGGGCCCTGCACCAGCCGGCCCTGGGCGTCGTAGACATACAGCGCGCCGCTGGGCGGCAGCTGGAAGCGGTTGAAGCGGAAGTTGAGCAGCTTGGCACCGGTCGAGCCGACCCGCACGCGCCAGGACCAGGTCTGCGCGTCGAGGCGGTCCCAGCGGCCGTCGGCTGCCCGGTACGTGTTGTAGATCGGATTGCGGGCGTCGGTCCGGACGACCGGCACCCCCGGAACGCCCAGCCGCCACGCGGAATTGACGTCCAACGACAACATTAACCTCCCCGGACCGAAGAACCGCCGTGGCCCCGTCCTTCCCCTTCCCGGTGCCCCCCCGTGCAACACACCGGGCCCGCCACCCGGCCCCCGC
>CAYWPB010000345.1:0-4455 GCA_964458725.1 uncultured Nevskia sp.
CGCTTCCGCTTCGACATCGACCCGTTCCGCAAGGATTGCCTGGTCAAGGGCCTGGACGAAATCGGCCTGACCCTGCAGCAGTCGGACGCGATCCGCGCCTACGAGGCGCGGCGCAAGGCCGAAGCGCCCTGGTTGTTTGCCTGACATGAACGGCAGCAGTGTGACCATCCACATGGTGCCCGCGGCCGGCCAGCAATGGGACCCGCGCGCCTATGCGCGCAACGGCCGCTTTGTCGCCGAGATGGGTGTGCCGGTGCTGGAGTGGCTGGCGCCGCAGGCCGGCGAGCGCGTGCTGGATCTCGGTTGTGGCGACGGCGTGCTGACCGAGCAGCTCGTCGCCGCCGGCTGCACCGTGGTGGGCGCCGACGCCAGCGCCGAGTTCGTCGCCACCGCGCGCGAGCGCGGCATCGACGCGCGCCTGGCCGACGGCCACGAACTGCCGTTCGACGCGGAGTTCGACGCAGTGTTCTCCAACGCCGCGCTGCACTGGATGAAGCGCGACCCGGATGCGGTGCTGGCCGGTGTGGCGCGTGCCCTCAAGCCCGGCGGCCGCTTCGTCGCCGAGATGGGCGGCGCCGGCAATGTCGCGGCGATCCGCGGTGCGGTTTATGATGCGCTGACCAGGCGCGGCATCGACGCCGTCGGCGCCGATCCCTGGTATTTCCCCACCGCCGACGACTACCGGGCACGGCTCGAAGCCGCCGGTCTCAGCGTGGCGCGCATCGAGAAATTCCCCAGGCCGACGCCCCTGCCGGGTGACGTGACCGGCTGGCTGCGGACCTTCGCGCAGGCCTTCCTCGAGGCCGTGCCGGAGCCGGAGCGCGACGCCGTGCTGGCCGAAGTGCAGGAGTGCCTGCGCCCGCAGCTCGGCGTGGCCGGTGTCTGGACCGCCGATTACGTACGCCTGCGCTTCATCGCTTACAAGAAGGAACTTGAATGACCGCTGCAAAGATCCTCGTACTCCCCGGCGACGGCATCGGCCCGGAGATCACCGCCCAGGCCGAGAAGGTGCTGGAGGCGCTGCGCTCCAAGTATCGCTTCGACGTGGAATGGAGCCACGGCCTGCTCGGCGGCGCCGCCTATGACGCCACCGGCGAGCCGCTGCCGGCGGCAACCCTGGAGGCCGCGCGCAAGGCCGACGCGGTGCTGCTGTCCGCGGTCGGCGGGCCGAAGTACGACACGGCGCCGCGCGACAAGCGTCCGGAGCGCGGTCTGCTGGCGATCCGCGCCGGCATGGGCCTGTACGCCAACCTGCGGCCGGCGATCCTGTATCCGGAGCTGGCGGCGGCGTCCTCGCTCAAGCCGGAGCTGGTGGCGGACCTCGACATCCTGATCGTGCGCGAGCTGACCGGCGGCATCTACTTCGGCAAGCCGCGCGGCATCGAACTGCGCGACGGCGTGCGCACCGGCGTCAACACCGAGGTCTACAGCGAGCCGGAGATCGAGCGCATCGCACGAAGCGCTTTCGAGGCGGCGCAGCTGCGCAGCAAGCGCCTGTGCTCGGTCGACAAGGCCAACGTGCTGGAGTCCTCCGAACTGTGGCGTGAAGCGGTGATCCGCGTCGGCAAGGAATTCCCCGACGTGCAGCTGAGCCACCAGTACGTCGACAACGCGGCGATGCAGCTGGTGCGCGCGCCCAAGCAGTTCGATGTGATCGTCACTTCGAACCTGTTCGGCGACATCCTGTCCGACGTCGCGGCGCAGCTCACCGGCTCGATCGGCATGCTGCCTTCGGCCTCGCTCAACGAGCGCGGCCAGGGCCTGTACGAGCCGATCCACGGCAGCGCGCCGGACATCGCCGGCAAGGGCGTGGCCAATCCGCTGGCGATGATCCTGTCGCTGGCCATGCTGCTGCGCTACAGCCTCAAGCGCGGCGACCTCGCCGACAAGGTGCAGAAAGCCGTGCGCCACGTGCTGGCTGACGGTCTGCGCACCGCCGACATCGCGCGCAGCGGCGAGAAAACCGTCGGCACGGCGGAGATGGGTGAGGCGGTGGTGGCGAGGCTGTAAGGGGTTGGGCCGTCATCCCCGCGGAGGCGGGGATCCAGTTCTGAACTGGCGACGGCGCTTGAAGCAAAACTGGATTCCCGCCTTCGCGGGAATGACGATCAAGAGAGCAGGGCAATGAGCAAGAAGTACGACGTGGCAGTGGTGGGTGCGACGGGCGCGGTCGGCGAGGAGATGTTGAAGACGCTGAAGCAGCGCAAGTTCCCGGTCGGGAAGGTCTACGCGGTGGCCTCGGCGCGGTCCGCCGGCGAGTTCGTCGACTTCGGCGACGAGGAACTGGAAGTCCATGACCTTGCCAGCTTCGACTTCTCAAAGGTGCAGATCGGCCTGTTCTCGCCTGGCGCCGAGGTGTCCAAGGTCTATGCGCCCAAGGCTGCCGCGGCCGGCTGCGTGGTGATCGACAACACCAGCCAGTTCCGCTACGACGACGAGATTCCGCTGGTGGTGCCGGAGGTGAATCCGCAGGCGATCGCCCAGTACAAGAAGCACGGCATCATCGCCAACCCGAACTGCTCGACCATCCAGATGCTGGTGGCGCTGAAGCCGATCCAAGACGCTGTCGGCATCGAGCGCATCAACGTCGCCACTTACCAGTCGGTGTCCGGCACCGGCAAGCCGGCGATCGAGGAGCTGGCGCGCCAGTCGGCGCAGGCGCTCAACGGCGTGGAGATCGAGCGCAAGGTCTACCCCAAGCAGATCGCCTTCAACTGCATCCCGCACATCGACACCTTCCAGGACAACGGCTACACCAAGGAAGAGATGAAGATGGTGTGGGAGACGCGCAAGATCATGGGCGACGACAGCATCCTGGTGAACCCCACCGCGGTGCGCGTGCCGGTGTTCTACGGCCATTCCGAGGCGGTGCACATCGAGACCCGCAAGAAGATCACGGTGGACGAGGCGAGGGCGCTGCTGGAGAAGGCGCCGGGCGTGGTGGTCATCGACGAGCATCGCGATGGCGGCTATCCCACCGCCGTGACTGAAGCCGCGCACAAGGACGGCGTGTTCGTCGGCCGCATCCGCGAGGACATTTCCCACCCGCGCGGCCTCAACCTGTGGGTGGTTTCCGACAACATCCGTAAGGGCGCCGCGCTCAACAGTGTCCAGATCGCCGAAGTGCTGATCCGCGAGTACCTCTAAAATCCGGCTCTGAAAATTGGTGAGATTGTAGGTCTAGGCCCTTGGTTTGCGAGGGGTTCTAGGGTATAAAGCAGGTTAGGTCTACAATCGATTGCTAAGTGCGCGCCCGGGAACGGGGGCGTCTGGGGATAGGCAACAGCCTTTAGGGAGAAAGCGTATGTTGCAAAAGCTGGCCCGCGTCACCGCGGTCGTCTGCGCGTTGTTCGCGGCGCAGGCGTACGCGCTTGGCCTGGGCGACATCAACGTCAGGTCCAAGCTCAACCAGCGCTTCTCCGCCACCATTCCGGTGCTGGGGGCGAGTGCCGCGCAGCTGGATTCCTTCACCGTACGCCTGGCCAGTCCCGAGGACTTCAACCGCGCCGGCATTGACCGCTCCGACTACCTGTCGAGCCTCAAATTCAACGTCGAGGACGCGCCGGGCGGCGCTCGCGTGGTGGTGAGCAGCGACCAGATCGCACGCGAGCCCTTCCTCAATTTCATCGTCGAGGCGCGCTCGCCGGACGGCAAGCTGCTGCGCGAATACACCGTGCTGCTGGATCCGCCGGCCATCGCCGACAACACGGCGCCGGCCCAGCCGTACAGCGCGCCGGCCGCACCGGTGGTGCCGGTTACCGGCGGCCCGGACGTCCCCGCGTCGCATCCCGATCACCTGGCCCCCACTGAAGCCGCCCAGCTGGCCGCCGAGATGCCTGGCGCCAAGGGCCAGGGTGGCAAGCCGGCCAAGGGCGGCAAGGCCGCCAAGGCCGCCAAGGCTCCGAAGCAGGCCGTCGCCGCGGCTCCCGCGCCGGCACCGGCACCTGCGGCTGAAGCGCCTGCCGCCCCCCCGGCTCCGGCCGCCGCCGAACCGGCTCCTGCCCCAGCTCCGGTTGCCGCTGCCAGCGGCTCCGGCAGCACCTACGGCCCCACTGCGCCGCAGGAAACCTTCTGGAGCATCGGCAACAAGCTGCGTCCAGGTCCCCAGGTGACGATGGACCAGGTGCTGCTCTCGATCTACCGTGCCAACCCCTCGGCTTTTGAGAAGGGCAGCTTCAACGGCCTGCTCAAGGGCCGCACCCTGCAGGTGCCCAGCCTGGCCGACATGCAGGAAACTCCGCCGGCCCAGGCCAAGGCCCTGGTCGACGCCTGGCGCCATGGCACGCGCCCCTCGGATGTAAAAAAAAACTCTGAGTCTGTAGCCGCGGCGCCCGCCGCGCAGCCTGCGGCTCCGCTGCCGAAGGCCGAAAAGCCCAAGCCTGCCAAGTCCAAGCCCGCCAAGCCGGCGCCGCTGCCTCCTCCCGAACTACCCGCCCCGGCGCCCGCTGCGGCTGC
>CAYWPB010000346.1:0-4447 GCA_964458725.1 uncultured Nevskia sp.
TAGTAGCGCCACATGCGCAGGAAGCGCTCGTCGAACTGGCGCACCACCGCCTCGCGCGCGGCGAGCACGTTGCGGTGCCATTGCGCCAGGGTGTCGGCGTAGTCGCCGGCGTAAAAGCGCGCATCGGCCGGTGCCAGGCCGGCGGCGCGGGCCAGGTCTTCGAAGCGGCCCGGCGGGCACAGCATGCCGCCGGGGAAGATGTATTTTTGCACGAAGTCGCGCTTGGTGCGGTAGTTCTCGAACATCGCCGGATTGATGGTGATGCCCTGGATCGCGGCGCGGCCGCCCGGCTTGAGCGCGCGGGAGATGGTGTCGAAATAGCCGGGCCAGAACTCCTCGCCCACCGCCTCGTACATCTCGATCGACACCACGCGGTCGTACCGCTCGCGCACGTCGCGGTAGTCGCGCAGCTCGAAGGTGACGCGGTCGGCCACGCCGGCTTTTTCGGCGCGAACGCGCGCCTCCGCCAGCTGCTCCTTCGACAGGGTGATCGAGTGCACCCGGCAGCCGGAATGCTGCGCGGCGTAGATGGCGAAGCCGCCCCAGCCCGAGCCGATCTCCAGCAGGCGGTGCTCCGGCGACAGATCGAGGCGCTCGAACATCAGCTGGAACTTGTTGAGCTGGGCCTGCATCAGCGTCTGGTTCGGCTGGATGAACATGCCGGACGAGTAGGCCATGGTCTCGTCCAGCCACATCTTGTAGAACTCGTTGCCGAGGTCGTAGTGGTGCTCGATGTTCTTGCGCGCGGTCTTCTTCGTATTGGCGCGGCGCTTGTGCTGCCACCAGCCGTAGAGCCGGCCCAGCCAGTTCTTCTCGAACGGGCCGCGGTAGTAGGGTTCGTTGAGGTGCAGCACCAGCAGCAGGCTGGCCAGGTCCGGCGACTCCCAGCAGTCGTCCATGTAGGAATCGCCGATGCCGACCTCGCCCGCGCTCAGCACGTGGCGGATCAGGCGCTCGCTCTTGATGTGCCAGACGCCGTGCGGGCCGGGCCGCTCGCCGGCGAAGTGGCGGGTGGCGCCGTCGGGCAGGGTGACGTCGAGGCTGCCGATGCGCAGGCCGGAGACCATGTACATCAGCAGGCGCAGGCCGATCGAAATGCCTTCGCCGTCCTTCGCCAGCGCGGCGGGCAGGTCCGGCGAAAAGCCGTCGCGGCCCATGACGCGATTAAGCGGGCTATCCTCTTTGTCGGGCTCGTTTAGCATGTCGGTTAATCAGTCGGGCCGTCGAATATTGAGTTGCTGAAATGCAAACAGCCGGCCGCCAACGACGCGGCCGGCAAGTGCATCACCCGAAGACTACTTCGCCGTGAACTTTCCGCCGACCTGGTCGCATTGGTCCTTGGTCATGGCCACGAATCCCGTGCCCTTGCAGGAATTCTGGCCCTTGCATGAGTTGCTCGCGCTCTTGCAGCTGCCATGCCCCTTGCAGGCATTGACCCCGGCGCAGTGGCCGGTGGTCGAGGCCGTATCGCCGGCCGATGCGATCGGCGCAGCGAGAAACAGGGCCGCGGCCGAGGCTGCCAGGGCATAACCACTGATTTTTGAGGTGATATTCATTGCAATTCTCCGTGAACGAGGGACTTCAGATTGTGAAAGCAGTTAAAACGGTGGGGACACGTGATCCCCGATCCGTACCAAGCGTCAGCCGCGACCCAAAGTCCGCTGCGCTCTAGCGTCAAGGACTTGTACGGGGATGAACGGCTTCCGGATTCACTTCTCTACGTGAACCACTTGGCACATTCGACTAAGCACATTCTTCTGGATCACGACGGATGTCTCGAAACCATGGGGCTGCAAGGTCAGATAGGTGAGATGCGCCGATGCGCATCAGTAGTACCAGGCGACGAAGGCCCGGACATTGGTCGGTTCGATCGGGTGGAAATGGATGGTGTTGACGCCTTCTGCCGGGTCCTGATTCGGCGCACCCGGTGGTGTCAAACGAGAAGCGAAGTAGTAGTCGATGTCGTGATCCTTGCTGTCGAGGGCATTGATCACCTGCACCCCCAGCTTGAATTGCCGGTTGAAGCTGTAGCCGCCGGTCAGGTTCACGACCTTGGTCGAATGGGAGGACACGCTGTTGTCCTCGATCAGCGGCCGTGGACCGAAATAGCGGAAGCGCGCTGCGGCGAACCATCCCAGCGGGCTTTCATAGGTAGCACCCAGCGCGAAGACGCTGGTCGCCGCCTCGGGGATGTGGAACCCGACACTGCCGTCGCCCAGGATTTGCGGCACGCGGAAGCGGGAGTGCGAATAGGCATAATCGGCATCGGCCACCAAGTGCTCGATGGGTTGCCAGTAGAGCGATGTTTCGGTGCCATACCGCCGGGTGGCGTCTCCGGGCGATGTATCGCCGCTGTCGCCGTTGAAGGTCAGCTCTGAATCGATATCCAGGACGAAGAAGCTCTGGCTGAACTGGACATGCGGGATGACGGTGGTACGCACGCCCAGGTCGGCGCCCCTGGTCGCCACCAGCGGCGCATCTTTCTTGACCGGAGTCGTGGCACTGCCAGGAGGATTCGTTGCGGGAAGATCGGCAAACCGGGGATTGAACACCTCGGTTTCGGTGGTGCCGCGGCCGTCGTTGCTGTGGAAGCCCTTGCCCAGGTTGAGGAACAACTCAGTTTTGTAGAACGGGCCGGCGACGAACGTCAGCTTGGGCTGGGTGATGCCGGCTGAAACATGGCCGGAGTTGAGCGGATCGTTGGCGGTGACGCCGAAATCATAGTGGTCGTAGCGCAGGCCGGCGGTGGCGCGCAGCCAGCGGGTCAGCTCGACCGAGGTTTCGGCAAAGGCGGACTGGCTCCATTCGCGCACATGGTCCTGGCTGACAGTGCCGAAGCGTTCGCGGTTCGCGGTGTCGTAGAGGCCTACCGTGCCGATATTGTCGTAGCGGGTCTGTACGCCGATTTCGTTCAGCGTTTTCAAGCCGAACACCGTGGCCGGCAGCTTGTAGGCCATTTTGCCGCCATAGACATTGCGCGCATCGAGCTGTTCGAACTGATCGCCGCGCACCGGATCCAGAAGGTAGTAACTGAAATCCGAATACAGATCCAGCTTGTACCGGAATGAATAGGCCGAGCCGACCAGTTCGCCGTCGCCGAGCTTGCGATGGAAGCCGCCGGACAGGCTGTAGCGATGGGTCTTGCCGCCATCCGAGCAGCCGCCGTCGAAACAGCCTAGGCGGTCGATCAGACCCTGGTTCACCGCGCGCTGGGGGATCTGGTCGCTGGAGTCGAACCTGGCGCTGTAGCCCATCGCGGTGAGATGGAAGCCGCCCGTATCGCTCTGCCTCGAATAGTGCAAAGTGAGACTGCCGTTGAAGAAGTTGTCGTTCTTGACGTAGGCACCGTCGTAGTGCTCACCTTCCACGCCATAGAGGAAATCGCCGCCGAGCAGTTTGTACGAGCCTGCCGCGATGCCTCGCCCGTAACCGTACTCGCCGCCGGTGAACTGCACCAGATTCCGCTCGAAGCGGTCGCGCAGGTGGATGTCCGCGGCGCCGGCGGCGGAAAAGTCGCCCCATTGCGGGTAGTACGGCCCCTTGCGGTAGTCGATCGACTGGACCAGCTCCGGCACCAGGAAATTGGTGTCGGAATAGCCCTGGCCGTGCGCATGCGTCGGCATATTGACCGGCATGTCGTCGATCCAGGTGGCGAAGTCGGTGCCGTGATCGAGGTTGAAGCCGCGCAGGAAATACTGGTTGGCTTTGCCCTCGCCGCTGTGCTGGGTGACGATCAGGCCGGGCACCACTTCCAGCAACTCGCCAGGACGCGATAGAGGGCGGTTCTGGAACTGCTCGGCGTAGACCGTGCCTACTGTGGCGGAATCGACCTGATCGCTGAGGCGGTCAGCCGTGACGGTGACTTGATCGAGCTGGGTCGCTGTGCCACCCGCGCAGGCTTCCGCGGCCCAAAGGATCGCAATGCTCGGCGGCAAATGCCGCAGCCGTCTGCGGAATGAAGTCATCGCCATCTCTCTTGAGTGCCGTCAATGGCCGCGTATGACGATTGATATATTGGTCTTCCTGCACTCCATTACGCACCCGGCGGAGATTGGATGCGCGTTCCCTCACGCGGTGACAATCCCGACGGAGATCAGGTGCAAAGCAGACTCCGACCGAAGGTCTTCAGGGAAGCTGCGGTTGTGAGCGGCGATCCACCAGTCTTTCGCAGCGGTCGCTGCGTTGAACGCATCAGTTGAGGCAGCGGATGATTCAGCAACTCATGTTGCTTGCGCGTAAGTCCTGTCGAGATAACGCAGGATGTCCTGGGACTCATACATTGCCGTGCCGGTATTGGCGTCGATCAGGTAAGGCACCTGCACTTGGCCGGTATGCTCGGCCAGCCATCGGCGGTTGCGGGTGCTGCCCATCGGACCCTTGAACAGCTTGTCGCGGAAGCTGGGCGGTCCCATATCCTTCCAGCCGCCCTTGCCGGTGTTGCGCAGCA
>CAYWPB010000347.1:0-4437 GCA_964458725.1 uncultured Nevskia sp.
CTGTGTCGACGCCACCGCGGACGCGGCACGCCGCGCCGCCGCGGCCTCCGGCGTCGCCTGCCGCGTGATCAATACCGAGAAGAACCTGCGGCGCGTGATCTCGCTGTGCGCCCGCGCCGACCTGATCGTCAGCACCGACACCTCCCTGATCCACATCGCCTCGGCGTTGGACCGGCCGATCCTCGGCATCTACTTCAACGATCCGGTGAAGTCGGTGGAGTGGGCGCCGCTGGCGACGCACGGCGCCGCGGTGATCTCGCGCCACCGCGACACCGTCAACGGCTTCTCGCTCGACGAGGTGCTGGAGAAGGCGCGCAGCCTGATGCGGGCGGTGCCGGTTTTCAGCTCCCCAGGCGGCCGCTGAGCCGCGCCAGCTTCAGGTACTTGTAGTACGCGCCCTCCGCGTTCGACACCGCCAGCACGAAGCCGAGGCGGCCGTCGAGGAAGCCGGCGCGCAGCACATAGGTGCGCAGGAAGGCGAACAGGCCGTGCAGCACCGCGCTCGCCAGCCCGGCGCTGCGGCCGCGCTGCAGCAGGCCCTCGGCGGCATAGGTCGAGTACGCATCCATCTTGGCGACGACCTGCTCCAGGCTGCGGAACGAGTAGTGCACCAGATGGCTGCGCAGGCGCCCGGTGCGGCCCTGCACCACCAGGGCCTCGTGCACCCGCGCCTCGGTGAAGCGCGCCGCGCCGCGGCGGAACAGGCGGGTGACATGGTCCGGCCACCAGCCGCCGTGGCGCATCGGCTGGCCCAGGTAGCTCGACAGGCGCGGCATCTCGTAGGCGTCGGCGTCGGGAGCACGCAGCACCTGCTCAATCTCGGCGCGCAGCTCCGGCGTGACGCGCTCGTCGGCGTCGAGCGACAGCAGCCAGTCGCTATCGGCCAGGTCGAGCGCGCGGTTCTTCTGCGGGCCGAAGCCGGGCCAGTCCGGGCTGACCTCGACCTTCGCGCCGTAACGCCGGCAGATCGCCACCGTCTCATCGCTGCTGCCCGAATCCAGCACCACGACCTCGTCGGCCCAGGCCACGGTTTCGAGGCAGGCGGCGATGTTATGCGCCTCGTTGCGGGTGATCAGGACGACGGAGAGCTTGGGCATTGGCGGAGAATAGCAAAGGCCCCACCGGCGGCGACGGCGCGTGGAATAATACGGCGCAGATTCCTTCCGGGGCCGGCTCCGCCGCGACCATGCACAGCAGCGAAACCGCCTTGACCATGCCGCCGCGGCCCGGCTTGCGTTACCGCCGCGTCACGCCGGACTTCGTGCAGCGCACGGCCGGCGCGCGCAAGGTGCTGGTGCTGCTGTGGGGCGGGCTCGGCGACATCGTCCACAGTTTCCCGGCGCTGTGGTCGATCCGCCAGGCTTATCCGCAGGCGCAGTTGGACGTGCTCAGCCCCGGCGCCGCCACCGGCCTGCTCGGCCTGCTGCCCTGGATCGACCACCGCATCGCCTACGCCAGCCGCAAGTCCGGCCTGACCATGAGCGAGCTGCGGCTGATGCTGCGGCTGCGCCGCAGCGGCTACGACGTTTCGATCAACCTCCCCGGCACCAACCATGGCTGCGTACTGGCCTGGGCCGCTGGCGCGCGGCGCCGCATCGGCCGCCGCCCCTACTGGGACAGGAAGGCCGGCTGGCGCCTGCTGCAACACGAGGCGATGGATTTCCGCTACGACCACGAGCCGATGTACCGGCAATGGCTGGGCTGCCTGGCCCAGGCCGGGTTCGACGGCGAGGCGGGATTCCACGTCGAGCTGCCGCCGCAGGCGCTGCAGGGCACCGACATCGGCGAGCAGGACCGTGGCCATTACATCCACGTCAGCCCCAACACCACCGACGACAGCCGCCAGCTGCCGGTGGAGCAGCTGACCGCGCTGCTGGAGCAGCTGCACACACGGCTGCCGCAGTACCGTCTGGTGCTGAGCGCCATGGGCAACGAGCGCGAGCGCGCGCGCATGGATGAGATTCTCGGCCGGCTCAGTTTCCGCCCATGGCGCGTCTACACCGGCACGCTCGACGTGGTGCAGCTCAGCGCGGTGATCGGCGGCGCCGCGCTGCACCTGTCCGGCGACACCGGGCCGCTGCACCTGGCCTGGATGATGGGCACGTCCTCGGTGAGCTGGTTCCTGGTCAAGCACGACAACCGCGAGTACATGCCGCCGCCACCGCACCGCGTGCTGCTCGGCCACCAAAACGGGCTCAGCGACATCGCCGCCGAGGCGCTGTGCCAGGCGGCGCTGGAGCTGCTCGCCACCGCGCCGGCCTCCGCCTGATGGCGCCGCCGCAGGCCGCCGGCCCGGCGGCGGTCTATATCTCGGGCAACATCGGCGACTCGGTGCTGCACCTGGGCTTCATGCGCACGCTGTCGCAGCACCTCGGCCGGCCGCTGATCCTGATCAACCCGCTGCCGGAGGCGGTGAACCGGCTGTTCGAGGCCCAGCCCTGGATCGAGCGCGCCGTGTCGATCCGCGACATCGAATACGACGGCGACAAGCGCCGTCGTGGCGAGCGGCTGGAGCAGCAGTTGCGCGAGCTGCGCCTCGGCAGCCTGTATTTCTTCAACTTCAAGACCTATGCCGTGCTCGCCGCGCGGCGCGCCGGCATCCCCCAACGCATTGGTTTCGCTCGCACCCACCAATTCTGGAACGCGCTGCTGTTCACCCGCAGCGTACTGGTGCGCAAGCAGGGCATCGTCCATCCCGACACCCACGTCTGGCTGCCGCAGCTGTTCCGCCGCCACGGTTATCCGGACGCGGCGCTGTATCCCTCGCTGTTCGACAGTGCGGAGATGCAGGCCCGGGCGGAGTGGATGACACGCGAGTATCCGCGTCTGATCGTGCTGGGGCTGGGTGCCTCGGTGCCGGCGCGGCGCTGGTCGGCACAGCGCTGGTCCGAACTGATCGGCGCGCTGGCGGCGCTGGACCATTCCTTCCTGCTGTTCGGCGCGCCGGACGTGGCGGAGCTGGTGGCGGAGATCCGCCAGCGCTGCGCGCCCGGCACGCGCCTGCTCGACATCACGGACACCGACCTGGATCTGCGCGTCGGCAGCGCCCTGATGGCGCGAAGTCTCGGCTGTGTCAGCAACGATAGCCTGGCCCTGCACATCGCGGTGGCGCACCAGGTGCCGACGGTGGGCTTGTTCGGCATCTCTCCGCCGATGCGCTATGTGCCCTGGTTGGAGCCGCTGGAAGCGGAAGGGCCGGGTGGCATGGACTGCATCGCGCCGGAGCGGGTGGCGCGGGCGCTGCTGGAGCAGGTGAGGCGCTTCCCCCGGCCGGCCTGAATCAGCGCGGCTGGATCCGCTGGTACAGCTCCGCGAACCGCCGCGCCTGCCCGGCGCGGGTGTAGTCGTTGGCAATGAGGTATTCACGCGCCGCCACGCCGCTGCGCTCGCGCAGCTCGCGGTCGGCGGCATAAAGGCGCATCGCCGCGTACAGCTCGTCGACGTTGCGCGGCGCCACCAGGCGGCCGTGGTCCGGTTCGACGAAGGTCTCGGGAATGCCGCCGAGACGCGAGGCGATCACCGGGTGGGCCGCCGCCATGCCTTCCCAGATCACCAGGCCCAGGGCCTCGGTGCCCACCGCCGGGTGCACCAGCACGTCGATCATCGCCGTGATGCGCTCCACCGCATCGGTGAAGCCGACGCAGAGGATCGACTGCTCCAGGCCCAGCTCATTGATACGCTGCCGCAGCACCGGGATCAGGTCGCCCTCGCCGACGACCAGCAGCTTCACCAGCGGGAACTCGCGGATCAGCCGCGCGCCCGCCTCGACGAACTCGCGCTGGCCCTTGCCGTCGGGCAGGCCGGCGCCGCCGATCACGGCGTAGAGCACCTGGCTCTCGTCCCAGCCATACGCGGCGCGCGCGTTGGCGCGCAGGCTGGCATCGGGGCGGAAGCGCTGCAGGTCGATGCCGGAGTACACCAGATGCAGTCGCGACAGGTCGCCCTTCAACTCTCGCCGCATGTTCTGCTCCACCGCCTTGGACACCGCGGTGACGTGTCCCAGCCACAACAGCCAGCGCGCGCTGGTCGAGCTCAGCGGCGTGATCAGGTGACGGGTCAGCACCACCCGCGGCTTGTTCGCGGCGAGCTTGGCGCCGAGCCCGGTGGTCCAGTAGTCGCGGCCGTGATGGCCGTGCAGCACCTGCGCGCCGAATTGCTCGGCCAGGCGCCGCAGGCGCAGGCCCCAATGCAGCTTGCCGCCGTCGATGAACTCGATGCGCAGGCCCGGCACCGTTTGCGCGCGCGGCACCCAGCGGCCGTCGGGATTGACCGCCAGCAGCACCTCGTGGCCCTGCTCGATCAGGCCGCCGCACAGCTCCAGCGTCTGCGTGTCGACGCCGCCGCCGTGGAAATGGGAATTGACCTGGATGATGCGCATAGGACCGCCGGGCAATGAGCGCGGATTCTACCGCGGCCCGGCGGCTTTTTAGGCGATGC
>CAYWPB010000348.1:0-4436 GCA_964458725.1 uncultured Nevskia sp.
TGGAGGCCGACGAGCTGCTGCGCGGCAAGCTGCGCCCCGGCATGTCGGTGGTCGCCACCGTCGACACCCAGCTGCAGGGCCAGCCCGCCGCCGCCACGGTGAGCGAGCGCTGAGGCGCTGAACGATGTATGACGGAGTCGCCATCGGCGGCGCCGACCTCGGCGAGGACGCGCGCCGGGTGGCGCAGCGGCGCGCTGGCCTGGGCTTCTGGGCGATGGCCCTGGGCAGCTTCATGGCGATCCTCGACATCCAGATCGTCGCCAGCTCGATCAATGAGATCCGCGCCGGCCTGTCGGCCTCGGTCGACGAGATCCAGTGGGTGCAGACCTCGTACCTGATCGCCGAGGTCATCGCCATTCCACTGTCGGGCTACCTGGCGCGGATGCTGTCGACGCGCAACTACTTCGTGCTCTGCGCGGTCGGCTTCACCCTTTCCAGCCTGGCCTGCGCCGGCGCCTGGAGCCTGGGTTCGATGGTGGTGTTCCGCGTGCTGCAGGGCCTGCTCGGCGGCGGCATGATCCCCACCGCCTTCGCCACCATGTTCATCCTGTTCCCGGACACCAAGAGCCGCGCCGTGCCGCAGGTGCTCACCGGCATGCTGACCATGACCGCGTCCTCGCTCGGTCCCAGCATCGGCGGCTATGTGACCGACGCCCTGTCCTGGCACTGGCTGTTTCTGCTCAACCTGGTGCCGGGCGTGATCTGCGCCTGGGCGGTGTGGAGCCTGGTCGACATCGACCGGCCGCAGCCGAAGATGTTCAGGCAATTCGACTTGTGGGGCCTGCTGTTCATGGCCATGTTTCTCGGCGGCCTCGAGTACACGCTCGACGACGGCCCGCGCCACGACTGGTTCAGCGAGGACAGCGTCGCCGTCTGCGCGATGATGGCTGCGGTCGGCGGCACCCTGTTCTTCTGGCGCGCCTTCAGTTCGGCCCATCCGCTGGTCGACCTGCGCTCGTTCCGCAACCGCAACTTCGGGGTGACTTCGCTGGTGTCCACCGTGCTCGGCATGGGCATGTTCACCCTGATCTATCTGACGCCGGTGTTCCTCGGCCAGGTGCGCGGCTACAACCCGCTGCAGATCGGCGAAGTGATGATGATCCAGGGCGGCACCATGTTCCTCAGCGCGCCGCTGGTCGGACGGTTGCAGATGAAATTCGATCCGCGCCTGGTGATTGGCTTCGGCCTGGTGCTGATCGGCGCCGGCACCTGGCTCAACGGCGGCGTCACCGCCGACTGGGGCATCGTGCAGTTCGCGCTGCCGCAGGCGCTGCGCGGCGCCGGCTTCGTCTGCAGCTTCATCCCGCTCACCGGCCTTGCGCTCGGCACCCTGCCGCCGAGCGACGTGCACAACGCCAGCGGCCTGTTCAACGTCACCCGCAACCTCGGCGGCGCCCTGGGCCTGGCGGTGATCACCACCCTGATCAACCAGCGCACCTGGCTGCACTGGCAGCAGCTGGCCGAGTCGACGCGACTGAGCCGCGAGCCGGTGCGCGAGGCGCTGGGCAGCATGCAGGCGATGCTCGACCCGCAGCTCGGCGCCGCCAGCCAGGCCGGCAGCTTCGGCATGCTGGCGCAGCAGGCGCAGCTGCAGGCGGCGACCTTGACCTATGGCGATATGTATCGCCTGCTGGCGGTGTGCGTGTTCGGCGCGCTTCTGCTGCTGCCGCTGCTGGAGAAGCCGCGCGGCGCGGCGGCGCCGGCTGGACATTGATTCTGTCATTCTGAGCGCAGCGAAGAATCTGGTTCCGAGGCCAGATTCTTCGCTGCGCTCAGGATGACAATGAGCATGAATGGGCATGGGGTAAGATGCCACTCATGGACACCCCGCCGACCCTCCCCGCCAAGACCCCCGCCGACTCCGCCGTGCGCGAGCAGGTCTACATGGTGTTTCCGAACGACCTGAATTCCAACGACACCGTGTTCGGCGGTCTGATCATGGCGCACATGGACCGGCTGGCCGCTGTGGTGGCGGACCGCCATGCCGGCGGCGTGACGGTGACGGTCAGCGTCGACGCGGTGCATTTCCTGTCGCCGGCGCGGCGCGGCGACGTGCTGGTGCTGCACGCGGGGGTGAACCGTGCCTGGCGCAGCTCGATGGAAGTCGGCGTGAAAGTCGAGGCCGAGGCCATCGGCGGCGGACCGCGCCGGCACATCCTGTCGGCCTATCTGACTTTCGTCGCCACCGACGACAATGGCCGCCCGCGCCCGGTGCCGCCGCTGAGCCCGCAGACGCCGGAGGAAAAGCGGCGCTACATCGAGGCCGATCTGCGCCGCGCCAATCGCCTGCAGCACGCCGAACAGGTGCGGGCCCTGCGCAGCGCGGAAGCCGCCGCGAGCTGAGCGCCGGCGTACTCGCGCGGACCGTACTTTACCCGCGCACCGCCGCGGTGCATGGCGTTCTGTCACGCAAGTCCGGGTAAGATGCCCGGACATCCGCCGCACGCCCAGGGGATTTCCGATGCGCCCACAGGAAGTGAACAAGCCGCGACACCGCCTGCGCCGTACCGTACTGGCTGCAATGCTGGCCGCCGCCGTCCCGGCCTACGCCGCCAGCGGATTGCTCGCCGGCCTGCAGCAGACCCAGGCCGCGGTCCAGAAGATCCAGCAGCAGACCCAGGCGGCCTTGGGCAAGATCATCGGCCAATCCGGTGGCACGCTCGGCGCCACGGCGCAGCAGACGTTCAACAACCTTGCCACGGTGCTGCGCGACGCCAACCCCAACGCGGTCACCCCGACCAGCGGTACGATCAGCAGCAACGGCAGCATCGCCTGGCAGGGCCAGACCCGCACCTATATCCTGATCCGGCCGCAGACCGCCATTGCCAACGCCCCGGCGCTGCTGCTGCTGCACGCCCACGGCATGAACCCCGCCGGCATGGCCAACCTGACACAGGCCGGCCGCCTGGCGCGCGACTACGGCGTCTACGTTTACCTGCCGCAGGGCGTGCTCAACGCCTGGAACGACAACCCCTCGTCCCTGCTCGGCCTGACCGACGACGTCGGCTTCCTCTCCGCCCTGGCCGACCACGCCGTCGCGGCAGACGGTGTCGACCGGCGCCGGATCTATGCCGCCGGCTACTCCGGCGGCGGCTTCATGGCCGAGCGCCTGGCCTGCGAGGCCTCGTCGAAGATCGCCGGCTTCGTCGCCGTGGCGGCGACTCTGCGCAACAGCCAGATGAGCCGCTGCGCCATCAGCCACGGCATGGCTGTGGGCTTTATCGACGGTACATCCGACGCCATCGTGCCCTACAACGGCGAGCTCGGCCTGCAGTCGGCCGCGGCCAGCGCTGCGTTCTGGGCCGGCAAGGATGCCTGCAATACCAGCCAGATCAACACCGTGACCCTGCCGACCAAGGTCAGCGACGGCACCACCATCGCCGTCAGCAGCTCCACCGCCTGCCCGACGGGGAGCGCGGTGAACCTCTACACCGTCAACGGCGGCGGCCACACCTGGCCAGGCAACCCGTCCTCGGCCTACACCGATCTGTACCTGGGCAAGACCAGCCAGAACCTCGACGCCACCATCGCGCTGTGGCAGTTCCTGACGCCGTACTCGCTGCCTTGATGCCCGTCGTACCGGCGAAAGCCGGTACCCAGGGGCCAGTTGTGCGCAGTCGGCCCTGGATACCGGCTTTCGCCGGTATGACGATCGTTCAAGGTGGCGCAAAACAAAAAAGGCCGATCTTTCGATCGGCCTTTTTTCGTGCAGCTGCGGCCGTCTACCAGTGCTCACCTTTAAACACGTTGGCGAACACCACCTGCTCCAGGGTCGGCTTCGGCGCCGGCGCATCCTTGTCCTTGCCGCCCTTCGACGCGGCGGAGGAGGGGAACAGCGCGAAGCCCTTGGACAGGATGTAGTCGTTCACCTTCGGCCACAGCGCGTAGCTCACCGAGGCGGCGGTGCCCAGGGTGGTGGCGACACTCTTCGGCCGCTCCAGGATCGCCTTGATCACGGTGTCCGCCGCATCGTCCGGCGACCAGGTCGGGATGTAGCTGTAGATCTTGGTCGGGGCGATCATCGGCGTGCGCACCAGCGGCATGTAGATCGCCGTGGTGTGGATATTCTTCGACTTGATCTCGGCCGAGAGGCAGCGGGTGAAGGCATCGAGTGCCGCCTTGCTCGCCACGTAGGCCGAGAAGCGCGCCGCGTTGGCCAGCACGCCGATCGAGCTGATGTTGATGATGTGGCCGCTCTTGCGGTGGGCCATGCTCGGCATCAGCGCCATGATCAGCCGCACCGCGCCGAAGTAGTTCAGCTGCATGGTGCGCTCGAAGTCGTGGAAGCGGTCATGCGACTCCGCCACCGCGCGGCGGATCGAGCGGCCGGCGTTGTTGATCAGCACGTCGACGTGGCCGAAGTCCTTCAGCACCGCCGCGGCCATCTCGTCGATGGCCTTCATGTCGTTGAGGTCGCAGGGATAGACGAAGGCCTC
>CAYWPB010000349.1:0-4432 GCA_964458725.1 uncultured Nevskia sp.
AACCCGGCCCTGCGCGGCGGGCGCGACGCCGTCTACCTCTGCGCCGACGGCGGCGAAGCGCGGCTGCCACAGCAGGACGCGCTGGTCCAGGCCGAGTGGCTGGCGGTGGCGCACTGGGACCCGGGCGTGCCGCGCCGCATCCGCCTCGCCGCGGCGCTGGACCAGGCCGAACTGCTGCGCGACCAGCAAGCGCGCCTGGTGCAGCAGGACGCGGTGCGCTGGGATGCGCAGAGCGAGACGGTTACGGCGGAGCGGCAGCGGCGCCTGGGCGCCATCGTGCTGGAGCGCAAACCGCTGCGCGAGGGTGCCGGCGAGGCGATCCGCGGCGCGATGCTGGAAGGCGTT
The DNA here is from genome assembly GCA_964458725.1 of uncultured Nevskia sp. Classification (GTDB taxonomy): domain Bacteria; phylum Pseudomonadota; class Gammaproteobacteria; order Nevskiales; family Nevskiaceae; genus Nevskia. The sequence goes on from CAYWPB010000349.1 coordinate 346, forward strand.
CGCAGCCTCGGCCTCGGGGCGCTGCCGTGGAGCGAGAATGCGCGTCAGTGGCAGGCGCGGGTAGCGAGCCTGCGCCAATGGCGGCCGGACGACGGCTGGCCCGAGGTGTCGGACGAGGCGCTGGCGCAGACCCTGGAGGACTGGCTGGCGCCGTATCTGGACGGAATCACCCGCCGCGACCACTTGGCGCGGCTCGACCTGATGGCCATCCTCAACGCCCAGCTCGACTACGCGCGCCAGCAAGAGCTATCGCGGCTGGCGCCGACCCACCTGGAGGTGCCGAGCGGCTCGCGCATCGGTATCGAGTATTCCGCCGACGGCGCCCCGCCGGTGCTGGCGGTGAAGCTGCAGGAGCTGTTCGGCCTGACCCAGACGCCGACGGTGAACGACGGCCGCATGCGCGTCTCGCTGCACCTGCTGTCTCCCGGCAAGCGACCGATCCAGGTGACCCAGGACCTGGCCGGCTTCTGGGCCCGCACCTACGCCGAGGTGAAAAAGGAGCTGAAAGGGCGCTATCCCAAGCATCCCTGGCCGGACGATCCGCTGACAGCGCCGGCGACGGCGCGGGCCAAGCCGCGCGGGACCTGAACGGTTTTTTGTAGGTTGCCTTTCAGGGCTTGCGTTTTAGAACGAATGTCAGTAATTTCTGTATAGACAGAAATTATGCCGCCATGAAACTCAGCACCGCCAGCGAGAAATTCATCCTGCACTGGGGCGAAATGGGCGCCCGCTGGGGCGTCAACCGCAGCCAGGGGCAGATCCATGCCCTGCTGTACCTGGCAGACCGGCCGCTGTACGCCGAGGAGATCGCCGAGACGCTCGGCGTGGCGCGTTCTAACGTCAGCACCAGCCTCAAGGAGTTGCAGAACTGGGGCCTAGTCAAGGTCACCCACCTGATGGGCGACCGCCGCGATCACTTCACCGGCGTGCAGGACGTGTGGGAGATCTTCCTGCTGGTCCTGGAAGGCCGCCGCAAGCGCGAGATCGACCCCACCATGGGCGTGATGCGCGAGTGCGCGAAGCAGGCGGAAGCCGAGAACGACCCGGCGCTGCCCAAGGTGCGCGCCATGAACGATTTCCTCGATCTGATGCTCGACGGCTACGAGCAGGTCAAGTCCATTCCGCCGGAAGCTTTGCTGCAGCTGGTGAAGATGGCCAAGCAGATGCAGGGTGCGATGCAGAACAAGGGCGCCGCAGGCAAATGAGCCTGCGGCATTTTTTTATCTATATATTTCTGTTTGTACAGAAATTACTGTAATTAACTGTAAAGGAGAGTGCGATGACTTCACCCATCCAGTTCCTCGCGGAAATCGTGCTGGCCGGCGGCGTCAGCCTGGCCGTGATCCTGTACCTGCGCGGCATCCTGCGCAGCATGCTGTTGGAAATTTGCGACCGGCAGCCGCAGCGCGCCGAGTTCTGGGTGCGCATGCTCGACGTGATGATGCTGATCGCGCCGCTGATCCTGACGCAGCTGTTCGACGAGCAGGGAACGGCCTTCACGGTCCTGCGCCGCACCTTCCTGATGGTGCTGATCGGCCAGTTCATCGCCCTGACTGTGGTCGCGCGCACGATCTGGGGCTTCGTCCAGACGCCACGTCCGCCACGGCTGCCGGTGAGCAACGGCTTCCCGCCCTCCGGCGCGGCCGGCTGAACGCCGGCCCGCACGAGCGCGAATCGGGAGAGCCTCATGAGAAGCGAAACGAATGCGGAGCGAATCGAATGGCGCGATCTGGTACAGGTATCCCGCGCCGAAGTGCTGCAGGAGCTGGCGCTGCCCCTGCCCTGGCTTGCCGCCTCGCTGCTGGCGGCAGGCTGGGGGTTGTGGCCCCTGGCATGGACCTGCTCTTTCATGCTGTTTCTCACCTGCCTGCGCGTAGCGCACAACGCCTACCACTACGCGGTCGGCCTGTCGCGTCCAGCGACGGAATGGCTGATGTTCGCGATGAGCCTGCTGATGCAATGCTCGGCACACGCGATCAAGGTCAACCATCTGCGCCATCACCGCCACTGCATGCAGGCTGAGGACGTGGAGGCGATGAGCGCGCGGCTGAGCGGCGTTGGAGCGATCCTGGTCGGTCCCTGGTTTCCGATCCGCCTGCACTTCAAGGCCCTGCAGGTCGGTACGCCGTCGGAAAGGCGCTGGATCGTCGCGGAACTGCTGGCCAATGCTCTGTGGATCGCCCTGGTGTTCGGCGTGTGGGATGTGGCGGTGCTGCGCTACCACGTCATCGCCATGGGCATCGGCGAATGCTTGACCGCGTTCTTCGCGGTCTGGACCGTGCACCACGGTTGCGAGGACGGCGCGCCGGCTGCGCGCAGCCTGCGCAGCGTGTGGAAGAGCCGGCTGGCCTACGACATGTTCTACCACCTGGAGCATCACCTGTATCCGCGCGTGCCGACACGCCATCTCGAAACGCTGGCACGGCGGCTGGACCAGGCGATGCCGGGCTATGCCTGGAGGCGCGTGTTATGACCATGCTGAGCAGTCCGCGCGAGCCCTACAGCTACCGCTCGGATCTGGCGGTGCCCAAGTTTCCCGACGACCGTCCCCTGCTCGTCTTCGACGGCCACTGCGTCCTCTGTTCCAGCGGGGCACGCTTGGTGCTGCGCTTCGATCGGAGGAAGATCCATCGCCCGTCGGCGGCACAGTCGGCGCTTGGCCGGGCACTCTACGGCCACTACGGCCTCAGTTGCGATGACAGCTTCATCCTGCTTGCCGAGGGGCGCGCCTGGTTCAAGTCCGAAGCCTCGATCCGGGTGGGCGAGGGCCTCGGTTGGCCGTGGTCGCTGGCGCGAGTGCTGCGTTTGCTGCCATTGCGGCTGCGTGATGTGCTGTACGACTTCCTCGCACGCAACCGCCTGTGGCTGGGGCGCCGCGAACTGTGCTTTGCGCCTGACGCCATGGACCGCGAACGTTTCCTGGCGTAAGCGTCTAGCGCGGCCGGTTGCCGGCGGACGGGCCGTCCCAATCCAGCCACAGCCTTCCGTCCCGGTAGACCCGCTCGCTGGCCTTGAGCGCAGTGTCGGTGTTCTCGAGATGGTGGTGGACGTTCTGCGCCGGCGCCAGCACCGCGTCGCGGCCGTGGACGTAGCTCTGCTCGCGCACGATCAGCATATAGGCCTTGTCCAGCGCCAGGGCCCGCTCGCGCGAGGGCAGGACCAGGTCGCGGATATCGCGGGCGCGCCGCACCCTGGCCGCGTCTAGCTTCCCGCCCGGGAAGAAGCGCGACAGGATTTCGCCGTTGGCGCGGAACTCGTCGCCGGCGCCGACGCGGCGGAAGTAGCGCAGGATTTCCGGCTCGCTGGAGCCGGCCTGCGGCACGTCGCGGATCCCGGTCAGGCTCTGCGGTCCCCAGCCGGCGGCGCCGGGAACCTTTCGCGGTAGCGCAAAAGTCTGGTCCACGGTGACGCCGATGCCAGTGTGGCAGCCCATGCAGTACAGCTGCTCCTCACGCGTCTGCAGGCGCAGGCGGCCGGCGGCGTCCTCGATATACCCCTGCAGGCGCCAGCCGAAGGCATTGGTCTGGCCGCTGAAGGAGGTGCCGCTGTAATGCGGGCGGCCGCCGATGGCCTGCTCCTGCGCCTCTTCGCGGTAGCGCCACTGCCGCGTCTCTTCGTTGAGCTGGAAGGCCTTGACCGCGTAGCGCACTTCCTTGAAGTGGGCCGCCATCATGCCCGGCGCGTCGGGATCGAGGTAGCGGACGCTGTGCAGGAATTCGGTGCCCTGCGGGTAGTCGTAGCGCAGCACCGGGATCGCCGCGGCGGCGCCAACATAGTGCGCCGGCAGGCCGCGGATGCGGGTCGCGCTGCCGCCGATCTTGCCGTCGCCATCCAGGTCCAGGCTGGCGACGGCCTCGTCGACCGGCTCGATGGCGCGGTTGATCTGCGCGTCTGCCACCATGTCCGGCACCGCCATCGCCGCCTCGAGGATGGCGAGGTTGGCCTTGTACACGGCGCGCGATGGCCGGCCGGCGGCGTCGGTGCGGAACGGCGGCGGCAGGCGCACCAGCACGTCGTCGGTGGAGCCATTGGTGGGCCAGAAGGTGCCGGGGAAGGGCTTGTAGCGGAAGGCGCGCCAGTCCGAGCC
>CAYWPB010000350.1:0-4406 GCA_964458725.1 uncultured Nevskia sp.
GTCGGGCAGACCAACCGCGTTGGTCGGCTTCTCGCGAAAGGCAGCGATGCGGCCGATGGTTGAGGGCTCGATCACGCCGAAGGCGCTCGCCTGGGCAAGTGGCACGCGCAACGCGGCGACCGTCAGCCCGGCGCCGCTGGCGATGTGGAAGTCGAGCATCGGGCGCGGGGGCATGGGGGAAAGGTTGTCCGGGCAAAAGACCAGGAGGTGGTGGGGCCGGCGGTGCCGAGCGTCGCGCCGTGGAACGCGGCCAGGCACCTGCACAAGACCTAATGCTTCTGCTTCAACCAGCAGCCGTTCAAGGCCAACGAGGCCAAGCGGATGCCGGTGCGCTTCATGCTGGACCCGGCGCTGCCGGCCGATGTGGATACCGTGACCCTGTCGTACACGTTTTTCGATGTGACCGAGCTGGCGCAGCGCAGCCGCGCCGGCGACAAGCCGAATTCTTAAAGAGCTGAACCGAGGAAACCCAGATGGCGACCCATGATCATGCCGCCCCCGCCGAGACCGGATACGCCCGGTATTTCGTGCCCAGTCCAAGCGCCTGGCCGTTCTATCTCACCGCCGGCCTGGCGCTGATCGTCTACGGCGTCGCCTGCCTGCTGGAGGAGCGTCCCTGGCCGTGGCAGCCGATGGTCATCGTCGGCGCCGCCTGGGCCTTCTTCATCATCTTCCGCTGGTTCCGCGACGTCGCGCTCGAGAGCGAGCACGGCAAGTACAGCCTGCAGGTGGACCGCACCTTCCGCTGGGGCATGAGCTGGTTCATCTTCTCGGAGGTGATGTTCTTCGGCGCTTTCTTCGGCGCCCTGTTCTACACCCGCATCCTGTCGGTGCCCTGGCTTGGCGGCGACGGTTCCAAGCTGCTCACCTTCACCGAGCTGTGGCCGCACTTCGACGCAGCCTGGCCGAGCAACGGCCCCGGCCACGTCGGCGGCAGCTTCGAGGCGATGGAGCCCTGGGGCCTGCCGGCGCTCAACACCCTGCTGCTGATCACCTCCAGCTTCACGGTGACCTGGGCGCACCACGCGCTGAAGGACAACAAGCGCGCCAAGTGCATCGCCTTCATGTGGTTGACCGTCGCCCTGGGCGTGACCTTCCTCTACTGCCAGGCCAGCGAGTACATCCACGCCTACACCCATCAGAACCTGACCCTGGGTTCCGGCGTCTACGGCTCGACCTTCTTCATGCTCACCGGCTTCCACGGCATGCACGTGACTCTGGGCACCCTGATGCTGATCATCATCACGCTGCGCCTGATGTCGGGCCACTTCAAGCCGGACCGCCACTTCGGCTTCGAGGGCGTGGCCTGGTACTGGCACTTCGTGGACGTGGTCTGGATCGGCCTGTTCACTTTCGTCTACGTGCTCTAGCACGCGGCCGAGCTGGAACAAAAAAAGGCCCGGCCGCAAGGCCGGGCCTTTTGTTTTCCGGCCAACCGCGGTTGGCTTACGGGCTTACACCATGCGGGTGGATCCACCCCATGAAGTAGCTCAGGATCAGGAACAGCGCGAAGGCGATCGACAGCGCCACGCGAATGGTCAACGCCTTCACGGTGCGGCGGTCCTGGCTGGTGCCGGGGTCCTTGAGCAGGAAGTACAGGCCCGAGAACAGCGACGCCAGGATGGCGATCAGGAAGGCGACGATGATGAGCTTGACGAGCATGAACGGCACAATGGACAGACAAGCTGTCATCTTAGCCCCCGGCGGCGCTGTGTCACAAAGCGCCTGCCGCTGAGGCTGCGCGAGAGAACCGCCTTGGCCTGGTCGTTCCGCCCATCCCTCTGGTCCGTGCTCGCCACCGCCGCCGGCTGCGCCCTGACGGTGTACCTGGGTCTGTGGCAGGTACACCGTGGCGAGGCGAAGAAGGCGCTCGACCGGCAGTACGCGGAAGCCGCGGCGCAGCCGCCGCGAGAGCTGACGGCGGCCACCGCGCCGGCCGCGACCATGGCGGCGATCCGGGTCAGCGTGCACGGCGAATATCTGGCGGACCGGCAGCTGCTGCTCGATGACCAGGTGCGCGGCAGCGCGCCGGGCTACGACGTGTGGACGCCGCTGCGGCTGGACGACGGCCGCCTGCTGATCGTCAACCGCGGCTGGGTGCCGGCCGGGTCCAGCCGTCGCGAGCTGCCCGCGCTGCCGACGCCGGCCGGTCCGCAGGTTCTGGACGGCCTGTGGCGCTCGCTGCCCGAGCCCGGCCTGCGCCTCGGTGGCGCGGCCTGCGATCCCGTGCACCCGTCCACGCAGTGGCCGCGCCTGGTGCTGTATCCCACCGCCGCCGACCTGGCCTGCTCCTATGGCGAGCCGGTGCTGGCCGGCGAGCTGCTGCTCGCGCCCGATGCGCCCGGCGGCTTCGTGCGCGAGTGGAAAGTCAGCGATATCGGCTTTCCGCCGGCCCGGCATTACGCCTACGCCGCGCAGTGGTTCGCCTTCGCGCTGACCCTGCTGGTTCTGTTCATCAAGCTCAACCTCAAGCCCGGCCGCAAGGCCGCGACCCGAAACCATGAATGATCCCGTGTTGAAGAGTTCGCGCCGCCAGTTCCTGCTGCTGCTGGCGATTTTCGCCATGCCGGTGCTGGCCGCCTACGTGGTGTACTTCCTGTTGCCGGGCCTGCGCCCCAGCGGCACCACCAACTACGGCCAGCTGGTGCAACCGGCGGCGCGGCCGCTGCCGGCGCTGAACCTGGCCGACGCCGACGGAAAGCCGGCGCCGGCGGACCTGTTCAAGGGCAAGTGGAGCATGGTCTACCTCGCTCCGGCCGACTGCGCCGAGGCCTGCCGCCAGCGGGTGTACCACAGCCGGCAGATCCGCACCGCTCTGGATCGCGACGCGCGACGGCTGCAGCGCGTCTACATCGCGCCGGATGCGGCCGCGCTGGCCGCGGCCAAAACCCTGTTCAGCACCGAGCATCCGGATCTGGTGCTGCTGGCCGACAACGGCGCGCCCGGCAGCCGGGCGGCCGACTTCTTCCAGCCCGCCCCGGCGGACTCGCTGCTGATGGTCGATCCGCTCGGCAACTGGTTCATGGTCTACGCCCCCAAGCCCGACCAGGTGGCCGACTTCAAGGGCATCCTCAAGGACCTGAAGAAGCTGCTGAAGCAGTCGCAGGTCGACTAGGCCGCGCGCAAGGCCGTTTCGAGGAAATCCAGCCGGTCGTTGCCGAAGAACATCTGGTCGCCGAGGAACAGCGTCGGCGAGCCGAAGACGCCTTTTTCGGCGGCGTGCGCGGTCTCCTCGCGCAGCCTGGCGGCATAGTCCGCGGTGCCGGCCTGCCGCAGCAGGTCGGCACCGTCGAATCCGGCCTGGTCCAGCATCCGCAGCAGCAGCGGCCGCTCGCCGAGGTTCAGCCCCTCGCCGTACAGCGCGGCCCAGACCGCGTCGACGTAGGCGGTGCCGCGGCCCCGATCGATCGCCGCCAGCGCGCCGCGGCCGAGTTCGCCGAAATCGATGCCCTGCCAGTACGGCGAGGGGGTGAACCTCACCTGGTAGCGGCTGGCCCAGCGCCCCACGTCGGCCATGGCGTACAAGCCCTTGTTGCGGCATTCGATCGTGGTCGGCCGGTTGCCGACCAGCTGCATCAGTTCGCGCAGCTGCAGGGGGCGGTAGCGGATCGATGTCGCATGCCGCGCCGCCAGTTGTGGCAGCACGGCGTTGGCCAGGTAGGAATACGGGCTGATGAAGTCGAAATGGAAATCGATTGTTTTGGCGATGGTCGCGGTCATGGCGTCGTCGGCGTGTCGTGGAGGATTCCACTCTCCAGTACGCGCGCCACGCATGGCGGGATACGTCGCGCTTCAGTGCTTCAGTCCACCTGCCACTCGGCCGATTGCAGCAGCCAGGGGCATTTACAGTAGTCGGCGATGCGGACGATCCGGCCGCCCTCGATCGCCACGCGGATCGGTGCGAGCGGAGCCAGGCCCTGCTCCGTGCGCAGCAGGATCATCACCACTAGCTCTCCATCCACTTCGCCAGGCACCATGTGCCAGGGGATGGAGCCGCGCTGGTACTCGCCCAGGTAGGGCGAATCGGCGAAGCGGCCGGCGAAGCAGTCGCCGACGCGCAGGCGCGCATCGGCGCTGATCAGCTCGCGCACGCCGTCCCAGTCGCGACGATTGAAGCGCTCGACGTAGAGCCGCAGCAGCCGCAGCGCCGCGGGGTCGGCGCAGCGGACCGGGGTGGCGGGCGCGGCCGCCGCCAGTGCCCCGAGCTTGCCGCGGCCGCGGTTCAGCGCTGCCTTGACCCCGCCCGGGGTCGAGTCGACCAGCCCGGCGACTTCCTCCAGCGAATAATCGAAGACGTCCTTGAGCCGGCCGCAGCTCCTTTCCTTGCGCGGCACGTTCATCACCAGCCGCACCATGCCCTCGCGCAACTCCTCTGCGCGCTTCGCCCGATCAAATGCCCTCGTGAT
>CAYWPB010000351.1:0-4386 GCA_964458725.1 uncultured Nevskia sp.
GGTTCCTTGTAATGGTGGTTAGTTAGGTTCAGGCGGCTCTGAGTGGAGCCGCCTTCTGCTTTTTACGCCCCTTTTACTTCCCAGGCATCCCGCAGGCCGTCGCCCAGGAAATTCAGGGCGAGCAGTGTCGTCACCAAAAAGGCGCTGGGAAAAACGATCAGCCACCAATAGATCCGAATGGGATTCATTTGGTCCGCGCCTTCCGCGATCAGCGAACCCCAACTGGCCATCGGAGGTTGAATTCCCAGGCCAAGATAGCTCAGAAAAGACTCGTAGAGGATAACCGCCGGGACCGTGAGCGTGAGGTAAACAATGACCACGCCCAGGGTGTTCGGGATGATATGCCGCCCGAGAATGTGAACCGGACCAGCGCCGAGTGCCCGGCTGGCTTCCACAAAGGGCCGGTGTCGCGGCGAAATGACATGGGGAAGGTTTCAAACGAATCGGTTGACTGAACTGCAACAATCGGCCTAAGGTCGGGCCATGTCGCCACTTTTCCCGCCAGCCCGCATGTCTACCTGCCCGGTCCCGACCGGCAGCATGCCGCCGTGCGCAGGCGCCATCGCCATCGTCACGACCACCACCACGACCACTATTACCACCGGGTCGGGGTGGGTGTCCGTGCGCGAGTAAGTCCCTTAACGCAAACGGCCCCGCCCTCGATGAGGCGGGCCGGGATGGGGTTGAGGTCCACCGCCGAGGACACGCCCGAGCCGGAGGACTCGTTGATCCAGCGGATGCCGTCGACCAGCACCAGGGTGCGCTTGGCGCCGAGGTTGCGCAGCGAGATGGTGCTGGAGCCGGAGCCGACGCCGTTGCCGTCGCTGGGAAAACCGAAGTTGCCGGCGGAATTGAACTTGGTGTTGAGCGCCGAGCCGCTGATCGACAGACGTTGCAGGAAGTCGCCGATGGTGGCGACACCGCTGGCTTCGATCTCCTTGGCGGTGACGATCTGGATCGGCGTGCGCCCTTCCTTCTCGGATTTCTTGATGCGGCTGCCGGTGACTTCCACCGCCTGCAGCTTGGTCGCGCCCTGGTTGCCGCCCTGCGCCTGGTCCTGCTGGGCCTGCGCGGCGAACAGCGGCGCGCCGAGTCCCAAGGTGAGCGCGATCGCGCGCGCCCATCTCCCTGCCACGTACAGTCGTTTCATGCGGATTCTCCCTCGTCCCGTGAGTGGATCACCGCCACAGCCAAAGCCGGAACCGGCTAGCTCCTCTCCCGTCCCCTGCTCTGCCGCAGCGGATCAATATCGAAGCAACGCATGTCCCCGGTACGGCACGCATCTCCAGCGGAGAAAACGGGTGGTACCCCGGGGCCGTGCCGCAACATTACATTGTTGTGAAAGCATTTTGGAAGCCGTGGCCGACGGAGTGCCGGGGCGGGGGCTACGCCCTGCCCGGATTTTCGTGGACAATCAGCGGATTGCTTCCATAACGACATGCCGCGACAAGCGGGGATCGGAACCATGCATCCACTCAGAACGCTGGCGGCGGCCGGCCTCGCCGTGCTGGCCCTGGCCGGCTGCGCCCACAACGGCGAAGAGCCCCTGGTGTTCGGCACCAAGTTGCCGGCCCAGGAGGAGCCCGCTGCCGCCGCACCCGCCGCGCCGGCCCTGCCACCCCTGCCGGACCTGAGCATGAACGAGATCGCCGTCCGCTACGTCCAGCTGGTGCTGGCCCTGGGCGAGCTGGACGAGGGCTATGTCGATGCCTACTACGGTCCGCCCGAATGGCGCGATCAGGCCAAGGCTGCCAAGCTCGACGCCGCCGCGATCGAAGCGCAGGCGCAGCAGCTGATCGTGCGCCTGCTGGCCACGCCGGACGAGGCGGTGCCCGACGACGCCGAGCTGGGGGCGCTGCGCAAGAGCTACCTGAAGAACCAGCTGGGCGCGCTGTCGGCGCGCGCGGCGATGCTGCAAGGCCGCAAGTTCTCGTTCGACGACGAGGCCCTGGCGCTCTACGACATCGCCGCACCGCATTACGGCGAACAGGAATTCACTCCGGCGCTGAAGCAGCTCGAAGCCCTGCTGCCCAAGGGCCCCGGCACCCTGGCCCAGCGCTACAACGCCTACCTCGAGCGCTACGCGGTGCCCAAGGACAAGCTGCAGAGCGTGATGCGCTCCGCCATCGGCTACGCCCAGCTGCACGTGCAGGGCCACCTCAAGCTGCCGCCGGGCGAGCGTTTCGAGCTGGCCCTGGTCGGCGACAAGCCGTGGAGCGCCTACAACTGGTACCAGGGCGGTTTCTACAGCCGCATCGAAGTCAACGCCGACCAGCCGGTCAGCATCGCCCGCATCATCCAGCTCGCTTCGCACGAGGGCTATCCGGGCCATCACGTCTACAACAGCCTGCTGGAGCAGAGCCTGGTGCGCGGCCGGCAGTGGCCGGAATACCAGATCTATCCGCTGTACTCGCCGCAATCCTTCATCGCCGAGGGCAGCGCCGACTACGGCGTGGAGCTGACCTTCCCCGAGGCGCAGCGCCTCAACTTCGAGCGTGAGCTGTTCGACCTGGCCGGGTTCGATGCCGCGCAGGTCGACACCTACGACCGCATCGTGCGCGCCGCCCGCGCCATCAAGCCGGCCGAGATCGAGGCGGCGCGGCGCTATCTCGACGGCCGCATGGACGCCGCGTCCACCGCCAACTGGCTGCAGATCTACGCCCTCGCCTCGCCGGAACGGGCGCGCCAACGCATCGCCTTCTTCGACCACTACCGCAGCTACATCATCAACTACTCCTACGGCGAGGAGCTGGTGCGCCATCACGTCGAGAAGGAAGGCGGCGCCGGCGTGTCGACCGATGCGCAATGGAGCGCTTTCGCCCGCCTGCTGAGCACGCCGCGGGTCCCGACCGAGCTGAAGTAGAACAGCCGGCGGCGACCGGGTTACGGCACCGGGCCGCGGGCCGGGCTCTGCCGCCGCTGCCGCCCGCGCTGCTACACTGCGGGGGTGCGGGCGCCGTTTCGCAGCGCGCCGATTGAACAATCTGGAGAAAAAACGATGTCGGACAGCAAGGTCTATCGCCGCATTGCGCGACTGGACGAAGAATTCTTTGGTCAGCTCGCCGCGCTCAAGCCCGGCCTGAAGGGCCTGATCCCGGACGAGACCAATTTCACCGAAGACTCGTATGACGAGCTGTTCGTCATCCTCGCCTCGGCCCTGTACTACGTGAAGGACGCCAAGCTGCGCAAGGCTTCCGCCAACAAGTCCGGCGGCAACCCCAAGCTGGTGTCGCTGCTGATGGACGAGGGCGTCAAGGACAAGGATGCCGTGCTGGCGGCCAAGGTGCTCGACCGCCTGGCGCCGTACGTGCCGCCCCGGGTGTTCACCGCCACCCTGGCCACCATGCACGCCAGCACCGATCCGCTGTTCCGCGAATACCACGGTGCCATTTCGCGCATCACGGCCGACCTGTACCGCATCGTCACCGGCTTCGAGCCGGCCGAGGACTGTCCGGAAGCCCTGGTGCAGTGGGCCTCCGGCCCCAACCGCGAAGTGCTGTACGCCGAATTGTTCGGCTGAGCGGACCGCGCAGCAGCACCAAGAAAAAGCGGCCCGTGAGGGCCGCTTTTTTGTTGGAATCCGGCACGATGCCCCGCGCCGGACTCCTTACAACGCGCTTACAGAAACGGGTTTTTCCGCGCTGCTTCGCTTACTTCTTGATGTCAGCGTCAGCGTTGACCGAAGCGCCGGCATTCACCGCGGTGCCGGACACGGCGTTGTTGACCGTGCTGGTGGCATCGCTGGTGGTCGCGTCGAGCTTGGCCTTGGCGCTGGCCTTGGCATCGGCGGCCTTGGTCTTGGCGCTCTTCACGTGAGCCTTGGTCTTCTCCTTGGCGGATTCGACCTTGGCCTTGGCGCCATCAGTGGCCGCCTCGGCAGTACCCTTGGCCGAGTCCACGGTGGTCTGCGCCGCACCCTTGACGCCGTCGGTGGTCGCCTGGGCGGTGCCCTTCACGGCGCCGGTGGCGTCCTTCAGGGTGCTGCCGAGACCCAGGCCGCCCTGCGCGCTGGCGCCGGTCTGCGCCGAGGTGCCCGCGTTGACGCCCAGGGAAGCGCCGGCCTGGGCCTGGCCATCCGCGTAGACGCCGCCGGCGGCCAGCAGGGTCGCCAGAGCCAGACCGGAGATCAGATGCTTCTTCATAATGCTGCTACTCCTTTGATTTCATTCAGGGGTGTCGGGAATTGGGAGCCGACGGAACACATCCTGAGGCCGGCGTGCTGAATCGGCACTGAATAGTCGCAACTTTTCTTTACCGCCCATCGCGCCGGGCCTGCGCCCAAAGAAAAAGGCGGCCGCTGATGCGGCCGCCCTTTAATACCGACAACGGCGGGAAGCCTACTTCGCGTCCGGAGCGTCGGCAGCCGGCGCGGCGCCAGCCTTCTTC
>CAYWPB010000352.1:0-4379 GCA_964458725.1 uncultured Nevskia sp.
CTGCTCGACTACCGCCTCGGCGGCGGCACCGGGCCCGAGCTGTACGCCGAGCTGGAGCGGCGCTGGGGCGCGAGTCTGCCGGTGATCCTGGTCTCGGCCGAGCGCGACGCGGCCTTGCAGGCGCTGGCGCAGGAGCGCGGCTGGGGCTTCCTGCACAAGCCGGTGCGGCCGCCGGCGCTGCGCGCGCTGATGAGCCGCCTGTTGCTGCGCGCGGCGGCTTGAGAGCGATTGGGGAAGCCTCATCAGTCATCGTCATTCCGGCGAAAGCCGGAATCCAGGGAATTCAGCGCAGCCTTATGTGCTCTGGACCCCGGCTTCCGCCGGGGTGACGATTTAGACGCTCTAGGTATCGGCGCCGGGCTCGGCCGCCGCCCCCGCCTCCAGCCCCTTCACCAGCACCGCAAGCTGCGTGCGCCCATGGCATTCCAGCTTGCGCAGCAGCGCGGTGACGTGGACCTTCACCGTGTTCTCCGCCGCGCCGAGCTGGTAGGCGATCTGTTTGTTGAGCAGGCCGTCGGCCACGTACATCAGCACGCGGAACTGCTGCGGCGTGAGCTGCGCCAGCTTCGCGGCGAGGCGCTCGTCGGCCTCGCTCTTGCCGGCCTTGTCGGCGGGGAACCACTCGCCGCCGTCCATCACCGCGGCGATCGCCTGGCGCATCTCCGGCACCGGTGCCGACTTGGAGATGAAGCCGGCGGCGCCAAACTGCTGGGCGCGGCGCACCGTGCGCGGATGGTCGTTGGCCGATATCACCACCACCGGCAGCTGCGGCCGCTCGCCGCGCAGGTACACCAGGGAGGAGAAACCCATCGCGCCGGGCATGCTCAGGTCGAGCAGCGCCAGTTCCAGGTCGGGATGGGTGACTACCGCTTCTTCCAGCGAGGCGAAGCTGTGCGCCTCGACGATGTGCAGCTCCGGGCTCAGCTCGCGCAGGGCCAGCGCCAGCGCGGCGCGGAACAGCGGGTGATCGTCGGCGACGAGGACCTTGATGGCGTCCATCAGCCTAGCCTACGGTAATCCCCTCTCCCTCTGGGAGAGGGGAGGGGGGGAGGGGCGCAATCTCAGGGGGCATTGCGTGTGGAAAGTGCGGGCCCTCACCCGCGCCTCGCGGCGCGGCCTCTCCCGGAGGGAGAGGCGATGAGCCGCCTGGAGGCGGCTCATGATGCTACGGGATGCTTGGGAAAGCCTCAGGCAGCCAGCTGCCCGGCGACGCGCGAGCGCGGCAGGGCCGGGGCCGGCTCGAGGAAACGGTTCAGCTCGCGCAAGAACGCGCGCGGCGCCTCGAACGGGATGACGTGGCCGCAGTCTTCCACCGCCACCAGCTTGGCGTGCGGCACGTACTCGGCGATGCGGAACTGCCCGGCCGCCGGGTACATGCGCGACTCCACGCCGATCAGCGCCGTCATCGGCACCTTCAGCTTGGGCAGGCTCGGCCGCCAGTCGTAGTCGTCCTCGATATAGGAGCGCAGGCAGTCGAGGTACACCGGCCAATTCGCGGTGGGCGCGATGCGGCGGATCAGCCGTTCGTACTTCGCCAGGCCGGCGACCGTGCGCAGGCCGCGGTGATGGAAGGCGTAGGAGGTGAACTGCGCCAGCCCGCGCCACATGCGCTTGCGCAAGGACCGCGGCAGCTTGCGGTAAGGCTTGCCGCGGTGCGCCTCCAGCTCGCCCAGCAGCACGCCCCAGGCGGCGAGCTGGGTCTGCTGCTCCTCGCCGAGCAGGCCATGGCGCCAGCCCGGATCGTTCAGCACGCAGGGGCTCTGGTCCATGTGCAGGTAGGCCCGGATGCGGCCGAAGCCGTAGTGGCGCTGGTATTGCAGCGCGGTGCAGGCGCCCATCGACAGGCCGGCCAGATGCACGTCGTCCAGCTCCAGGGCCTGCAGCAGGTCGTGCAGGTCGTCGGCGTGCTGGTCGAGGATGCTGCGCCGGGACAGCGGCAGGGTGTGGGAGCGGCCGAAGCCGCGCAGGTCGGGGATGACGAAACGCACCCGCCAGGCCAGCGGCGCCACGAAGGGCAGCCACATCGCCGCGTTCATGGCGAAGCCATGCAGCAGCACGCAGGTGTCCGGACCGCGACCGAAACTGAGGTAGTGCAGCTGCGCGCCGTCGCGCATTTGGGCGTATGGCATGAGCGGCCACACTACCGGTAATGCGGATTTTTAGCAGTGGTTGTTTCGTACGACTTTAGTCTTACCTTGAATGACAGGCTTACCGGTTTGATAGCTGCACATTCGTGCAGTAGAGGCGCATACTAAGTCCATGCAGACGCGACTCGACTTCGGCGGCGCCCCGGCCGCGGTGGATGGCGACATGCCCTTCCATCCGGCGGTGTCCGGCTGGCTGCTGGACCGCTACGGCCAGCCCACCGGCGTACAGGCGCGTACCTGGCAGGTCACCTCGCGCCATCGCCACGCCCTGGTCACCGCGCCGACCGGCTCGGGCAAGACCTTGGCCGCCTTCCTCTCCGCCATCAACGACCTGGTGATGGAGGGCCTGGACCGCGGCTTGAGCGACGAGGTGCACGTGCTCTACGTGTCGCCGCTCAAGGCCCTGTCCAACGACATCGAGAAGAACCTGCAGGAGCCGCTGGCCGGCATCCGCAAGCGCCTGGTCGAGTCCGGCCAGCCGGACCTGGACATCCGCGTCGCGGTGCGCACCGGCGACACCAGCATGGTCGAGCGCGAGCGCATGCGGCGCCTGCCGCCGCACATCCTGGTGACCACGCCGGAGTCGCTGTATATCCTGCTCAGCTCGGACTCTGGCCGGCGCATGCTCGGCTCGGTGCGCAGCCTGATCGTCGACGAGCTGCACGCGGTGGCCGGCTCCAAGCGCGGCGCGCACCTGATGCTGAGCCTGGAGCGACTGCAAGCCCTCTGCGCGCGACCGCCGATCCGCATCGGCCTGTCCGCCACCGTGAAACCGATCGAGGAGATGGCGCATTACCTCCTCGGCGAGCGCGAGGAGCCGCTGGAAATCGTCGACACCGGCCACGTGCGCAAGCGCGACCTGGCCCTTGAGTTGCCGCGCTCGACCCTGACCGCGGTGATGGCCAACGAGGTCTGGGCCGAGATCTACGACCGCCTGGCCGAGCTGGTGCGGCAGCACCGCACCACCCTGATCTTCGTCAACCAGCGCCGCCTGGCCGAGCGCGCCGCGCGCCACCTGGCCGAGCGCCTGGGCGAGGAGCACGTCGCCGCGCACCACGGCAGCCTGTCCAAGGAGCATCGCCTGCGCGCCGAGCAGCGCCTCAAGTCCGGCGCGCTGCAGGTGCTGGTGGCGACCAGCTCGCTGGAACTGGGCATCGACATCGGCGACATTGACCTGGTCTGCCAGCTCGGCTCGCCCAGCGCGGTCAGCGCCTTCGTGCAGCGGGTCGGCCGCGCCGGCCACGCCGTCGGCGCCGTGCCGAAAGGGCGGCTGTTCCCGCTGTCGCTGGACGACCTGGTGGAGTGCACCGCGTTGCTCGACGCGGTGCGCCGCGGCGAGCTGGACCGCATCCGCCAGCCGCGACAGCCGCTCGACGTGCTGGCGCAGCAGATCGTGGCTGAGACCGGCTGCCGCGAATGGCCGCTGGACGAGCTGTATCGCAGCCTGTGCAGCGCGTATCCGTACCGCGAGCTGGGCCTGTCCGAGTTCGAGCAGGTGGTGCAGATGCTGGCCGACGGCTACACCACGCGGCGCGGCCGGCGCGGCGCCTACCTGCACTACGACGCGGTCAACCGCGTGCTGCGCGCGCGCCGCGGCGCGCGCCTCACCGCCGTGACCAACGCCGGCGTGATCCCGGACCAGTTCGACTACGAGGTGGTGCTGACGCCGGAAGGCCACCGCGTCGGCACGCTCAACGAGGACTTCGCCTTCGAGAGCATCCCCGGCGACATCTTCCAGCTCGGCAACACCTCCTACCGCATCGCCAAGATCGAGACCGGCAAGGTCTACGTCGAGGACGCCAAGGGCCAGCCGCCGACCATCCCGTTCTGGCTCGGCGAGCGGCCGGGCCGCAGCGACGAGCTGTGCCAGGCGGTGTCGCGCCTCAACCGCGAAGCCGAGCTGCGCCTGGCCGAGGGCGAGGCCGAGTGCGAACGCTGGCTGCGCGAGGAGATGCAGCTGGAGCCGGCGGCGGCGCGGCAGCTGAGCGAGTACTTCGCACTGTCGCTGGCCGCGCTCGGCGCGCTGCCGACCGAAGACACGGTGATCTTCGAGCGCTTCTTCGACGAGATCGGCGACAGCCACCTGGTGATCCACTCGCCGCTGGGCTCGCGCATCAACAAGGCCTGGGGCTTGGCGCTGCGTAAGCGCTTCTGCCGCAAGTTCAACTTCGAGCTGCAGGCCAGCGCGCTGGAGGACAGCATCGTGCTGTCGCTCGGCGCCACCCACAGCTT
>CAYWPB010000353.1:0-4374 GCA_964458725.1 uncultured Nevskia sp.
AGGTGCTGGCCGAGCGCGGCGTGGAGATCTTCTTCAAGCAGGTGTTCCGCGACAATTTCTTCCACGCCGACATGCACCCCGGCAACATCTTCGTCGACATGTCCGATCCGAAGAAGCCGAGCTATCTGGCGGTGGACTTCGGCATCGTCGGCAGCCTGACCCAGGCCGACCAGCGCTACCTGGCCGAGAACTTCCTGGCCTTCTTCAACCGCGACTACAAGAAAGTGGCGGAGCTGCACGTCGAGTCCGGCTGGATCCCCAAGGGAACGCGGGTGGAGGACTTCGAGTCCGCCATCCGCACCGTGTGCGAGCCGATCTTCGGCAAGCCGATCAAGGACATCTCCTTCGGCTTCTTCCTGCTGCGCCTGTTCCAGATCGCGCGACGCTTCAACTACCAGGTGCAGCCGCAGCTGGTGCTGCTGCAGAAGACCTTGCTGACCATCGAAGGCCTGGGCCGCCAGCTCTATCCGGATCTGGACCTGTGGAAGACTGCCAAGCCGATCATGGAAGAATGGATGTGGAACCGCATCGGTCCGAGCGCGCAGCTGGCGCGCCTGCGCAGCCAGGCGCCGGCGCTGGCCGAGTCGCTGCCGGAGCTGGCGCAGCGCGCGCTCAAGGTGCTGGCCGCCGGCCCCGGCCAGAACGGCCTCAATGCGGAAAACGTGGACGCGCTGCGCGGCGAGATCCGCAGCGCCAACCGTCGCACGCTCTACGCCGCCGCCGCGGCCGCCTCCTGGGTGGTGGCGGCCCTGCTCTACGGCCTCACCGCGCACAGCCCGCCGCCGACCGGCGTGCTGGCGATCTGCGCCGTGCTGGCCGTGGGCGGCGCCTGGTGCTGGCGCAAGGCTTTCCGCCATGCGGAGGAATAGCGGCATCCTGCTGGCGCTGGCCGCCACCGCCGCGCTGAACGGCTGCGCCGGCCATGCGCGCTTCGCCGTGCTCGGCCCGGAACAGGGCGAGATCGTGGCTGAGCAGTGCTCGCGTCCCAATCCACCGCGGCACGAGTCGAGCTGGACGCCGGGACCGGAGGACGTCCTGCAACTGGAACAGGACCTGCCGGCCTTGCAGAAGCTGGTGCCGGCGGCCTGGCAGGACAGCATGCCGGTCGGTGACGGCAAGGCCTATGTCCGGCAATACTTCGGCATCCTGGCGCAGGGGCGGCGGCTGATCTACGTCAACGCCTTCCGCGAAGCGATGGCCAACAAGGAATGGCGGCAGTACGCCATCGTCGTCTGCGACGGCGGCAGCGGCGCCTGGGGCGCGGTTTACGACCCGGCCAGCCGCAGTTTCAGCGATTTCGCGCTCAACGGATAAGGGCTCGCGCTTTGGCGATGCCGGCTTGTACTTAACGCCGCGGCCGGCTCTGCGCCAGCGCTTCCTCAAACCACGGCGCGAAGTTGCCGATGTTCTCCGGCAGCTCGGCGCGTTTCGGCCTGGGTGGCGGCGGCGGCGCGGCCGGCTGCGGCGCCTGCGCGCTGATCGGCCCCACCGGCTGGCCCATCATTTCGCGCTGTTCGCGCACCCGCACCGGATCGGCCAGGTCGGCATCGAAGCCGAGCAGGGCGCCATACTCCATTGCCTCGACCTGCTCGTAACTCAGGCCCATGGCGCGGTTGTAGTCGTCGGGGCTGCGGCCGCCGGCGATGTGGCGGAAGCCGGTCTGGCCACGCGTGATCATCACCAGCCGGCCGGTGGTCGGCTCGCGCGACACGCAACGTTCCGGCAATCCCTGCAGGACCAATGGCTGGCTCCCGTCCACGCCTCCTCCTCGGCTGGAGGGATCAGCTTCGGCGGAATGTAAGGGTGCAGCAAGCTTAGCGGTCGGGCGACGCTTGCCGCCGGTCGGCGTGAATCCTGCAAACGGCTGCTGGTCGGCGCGGCGGCTCCGGCCATCGGCCAAGCCGCCGCGAACCGGGTCGTGTTTCAGTTGCGGACGGGCGCTTACTGGCTGTTCTGGCGGGCGATCAGCGCCCTGAGGGTGTTGTCGCCGTCGTCGACAAAGTACAGCCCGTCGTCGTCGGGCGCCGGGACCAGGCCGAACAGCGAGCCGGCGCCGGTGGCAGTGTCCACCGTCCGGGTCACCACCTGACGGCCCTGCGGCGTGACTTCGACCAGGTTGCCGTCGCCACCGTTGGCCGCGATCAGGTCGCCACCCGGGACGACGGTCAGCCCGAGCGGGTCGTTGAGTGCGCCGCCGACGCTGAGGTCGGTGCCGGTGCCGGCGCTGCCCTGGCGCTGCAAGGCGTCGGGGATGGCGGCGATGCGGTTGTCGATGCTGTCGGCCACGTAGAGCGTGCCGGTGTGCCCCAGCGCCAGGCCGGTCGGGCCGATCACCAGGGCGCCAGGATCGGCGGTTTCAGGAAAGCCAGAACCGATCACCGTCGACGCCAGCCGCCGCGGCGTGCCCCGTCCCTGCTCCGGCACGCTCAATTCGATGCGCAGCACCGTGCCCCGGCGCACCACGTGCGGTGCGCCGGTGGTGACATCGCCGTTGAGCACGTTGCTGACGAACAGCACGGCGTGATCATCGTGATCGGCCGCCGTCATGTCCCAGGGGCCGTCGATGCCCTGCCCGGAGAACACCGCCGCGACCTGCCCATGGCTGTTCAGCACGATCAGGCAGCCGGCACCGGCGGTGGCGGCGCTGCCGTCCTTGGTCGGCAAGCTGCCGACAATGACCCAGCCGCGCCGCAGTGCCGCCAGCGCCGTGGTCAGGCCGACCCCGCCGGGGCAGGCGGCCGGCAGCGCCGCGGGATCGATGAAGGCAAACAGGCCGAGGCGGCCGCCGGGACTGAGCTGCACGATGGTCTGGCCGGTGCCCTGCAGGTTGGACGAATTGTTGAAATTGCTGATCAGGACATTGCCCTGACGCAGCCGGCCGATCGATTCGGGCACGACGACGATGCCGTAGGGATTGATGTCGCCGTTGCCAGGCACGGTCGAAGCCACCAGCTTCTCGACCGGCAGGCGCTCGAGGAACGGCGCATCGGCCATGGCGGAACCGGCGAACGCGGGGAGCAGAGCCGCAAGCAGTCCGGCGGCAAGGGAAAAGCGAGAGCCATCCATGGGAATCTCCTTCCTGATCAGGCCTGCGGCGGCAGGCTGATCGTGAGTGCCACCCAGGGGGCAAAAAGGTTGCCTGACACGCAACCTGCCGCGCCCGGGAAGGGACTAACATGCCGTCAAAGCCGGCGCGGCGCGCGCCGGGCAACCCGATCAGGAGAATGCAATGCGGATCAAACGACCCCTGGCCCTCGCGCTCGGCGCGCTGCTCGCCCTGCCGGTCCTGGCCAGCCTCAGCGTCGGCGAAAAGGCCCCGAACTTCACCACCCAGGCCTCGCTTGGCGGCAAGGTCTTCAGCTTCCAATTGGCCGAGGCGCTGAAGCAGGGGCCGGTGGTGCTGTATTTCTACCCGGCTGCCTTCACTCCGGGCTGCACCATCGAGGCCCACGAGTTCGCCGAAGCCACCGAGCAGTTCAAGGCGCTGGGCGCTACAGTGATCGGTGTCTCGCACGACGACATCGACACCCTCAACCGCTTCTCGGTCAGCGAGTGCCGCAGCAAGTTCGCGGTGGCGGCCGATCCGGACCAGGCCATCACCAAGGCCTACGACGCGGTGCTGGCGCGCAAGCCGGAATACGCCGACCGCACTTCCTACCTGATCGCGCCGGACGGCAAGATCCTTTACACCTACACCGACCTCAAGCCCGACCACCACGTCGAGAACACCATGGCGGCGCTGAAGGAGTGGAAGGCCAAGCAGGGCAAGTAAGGAGATAGATGCCCGCGCCGGCGGCGGCGCTCTCCGGTTTTTATTTAGACTGAGGGCTTCGCCGCCCCTGCGGGAGTCCGTATGAACGAAAACCTGATGGCCGACGCCACCGGCGCCAGCGAGGCCGAGCGCAACACGCTGCTGATCGCCTACGTGCTGTTCTGCGCCGCCTTCATCACCGGCATCACCGGTGTCGCCGGCGTGATCCTGTGCCACATCAAGATCGGCGAAACCGGCAACGAATTCCTGCGCAGCCACTACCGCTGGCTGATCCGCACCTTCTGGTTCAGCGTGTTGTGGTGGCTGGTGTCCGCCGTGCTCGTCGCCAGCGTGCTGCTGAGCATCCTCGGCGGCATCGGCTTCGCGGCGACCTGCGTCTGGCACATCTACCGCCTGGTGCGCGGGCTGATCAACTTCGCCGAGCGGCGACCGCTGCCGCTACCGGTCTAGGCACCAGAAAAGACAAAGCCCGCGCGGCTGGGCCGCGCGGGCTTTTCGGTGCCGCGGCCTGGATCAGGCCGACTTGGCCAGCCGCGCCTGACGCTGCGCCACGCTGGCGGCGAGGCCGCGCAACAGTTCCACCGTGTCGTCCCAGTGGATGC
>CAYWPB010000354.1:0-4369 GCA_964458725.1 uncultured Nevskia sp.
AAGGATGTTGCTTGTCTTTCCACCTCCGATCGGTTCAGCGAAGAAGCGAAGCAGTGCAAAGTGGACGCAAAAGAAAAGTCCGCCGAGGTGGAATGGGGCATGAAGTATTACGCTTCGGAAATGAATCCGTCAGGTTCCAAGAAAGCCCCGGGTAAGAACGAGGCGGAGGTGCGGCTTCAGAGCATGACGGAAACGCTCACCCAGATTGCCAAGCAGGATCCCGCGATGCCCAGCAGCAAGGAAGCGCCGCTACCGTTGCCGCGCTGCGCCCGGTTCGAGAGGCGCGAACCCAGAGCTACCAGGGGCCGCGACAGGCGCTGCGCCAGTGCGGGACTGAGCAGCGCCGCTCCGAAGACGACCAGCAGCGCCAATGCGGCGACGCGGCCGTAGTGGTTCGCCGCCACCGCCCAGCCGCCGGCGACGGCCGCCAGGCTCGCTACCGCGGCGAAGCTGAAGGCCAGGCCGAGCAGCAGCGGCAGGCCGCCGCGGCGGAACGGCGTCCGGCCGCGCGCCAGCACGAAGGGCAACACCGGCACGATGCAGGGCGTGGCAATGGTCAGCACGCCGGCCAGGTAGGCAAGCAGGAACAGGCTCATGGAGGGCACCGCGGATTCAGGAAAAAGAAACGGTGCGGCCCTTGCGGGCCGCACCGCGTGGGCCGGCTTCAGACCAGGTTGGTGACGATGTCGATGTTGCCGTGCAGCGCCTTGGAGTACGGGCAGGTCTTGTGCGCGGCGTCGACCAGGGCCTGGGCCGCTTCGCGCGGCACGCCCGGCAGGCTGACGTTGAGGCGCGCCTGCAGCGAGTAGGCGTCGCCGGTGAGGACCAGGTCGATCTCTGTATCGACCGCCAGGTCGGCGGGCACGGCGATCTTCAGCGCCTTGCCGGCAAGGCCGATGGCGCCGACGTAGCAGGCGGACCAACCGGCGGCGAGCAGCTGCTCGGGGTTGGTGCCGGCGCCGGTGGAGCCGGGCGTGGACAGCTTGATATCCAGGCGGCCGTCGGAGCTGCGGGAGGCGCCGTCGCGGCCGCCGGTGGTGTGGGTCTTGCCGGTGTACAGCACTTTTGCATTCGGGTTCATGGGGAATTCCTTAATCGGTTGGGGGATATTAGTTAATCCGATTAAATCGGATGCGATACATAATGCGCGCCCGGTGCAGACATGTCAAGTATCCGATATAATCGGATACGATCAATCAACCCGGAGAGTCCCATGCCTGCGAGGAAACAGACCCAGCGCGACGAGCCGGCCGGAGCCGGCAATCCCAGGCTGGCCGACTTCCTCTGCTTCGCGATCTATTCGGCCAACCTGGCCTATGGCCGCGCCTACAAGCCGATCCTCGAGGAACTGGGCCTGACCTACACGCAATACATCGCGGTGGTGGCGCTGTGGGAGGAGGACCAGCAGACCGTCGGCCGCCTCGGCGAGAAGCTGTTCCTCGAGTCCAACACGCTGACGCCGATCCTGAAGAAGCTGGAGGAGATGGGCTACGTGCGCCGGCAGCGCGATCCCGCCGACGAGCGCCAGGTATTGGTCAGCCTCACCGATGCCGGTCGCAGTCTGCGCGAAAAAGCCCGCAGCCGGACGCTGGTGGCCGCCTCGGGCCTGGCGCCGGCGGAATTCAGCCGGTTGCAGAAAAGCGTCGTCGCGCTGCGTGACAATCTGCTCAAGGCGACGACACCGGGAAGCGGCGTCTAGGCGGAACCTCGCGGTATTCCGGCGGCAGAGCTTCGATTGCTTCCGGCTTTGCGCCGGCCATTCCGCCCATGAGCCGAACCATTTGCGCCAGGCACGGGTCCAAATGGCGCCTATGAGAAGCCTGCTGTTCCAGTCCAGGGAAGGACTGCCGGCGCCGGTGGCTGCCGCAGCGGGTACGGCTGGGTTCTGGCGCCGCCGGCATTTCGATCCCCGCCTGTTCCTGCCGCGCACCATGTCCGGCCTGGTGGCGGCCGGCTGCCTGCTGGCGGCGGCGCCGCTGCTGCTGGCCCTGCTGCTGGCCGCGACCCGGCTCGACCGCATCAGCCGCCACAGCGAGCTGCTGGTGCGCGAGGGCGTCGCGGTGGTGCGCCTGGGTTCGCAGCTGCGCGATAACGTCAGCGATCTCGAGCGCTCGCTGCGCCAGTACGGCGCACTCGGCGACCCGGCCCTGGCCGGTGTCATCAGGAGCCGCCTGGGCGAAACCGAGAAGACCCTGCAGCAGCTGGGGGACCTGGACCTGGATCCCCTGGCCGATCCGATCTTCGCCGCGCAGCGCGAGTTGGTGCAGGTGGCCAAGCAATGGGAGGAAAGCCCGCAGCCGGAGGCGATGGAGCCGCTGGCGCGCCGCGTCCACGCCATCGGCAACGAGGTCAACGCCATCCTGCTCAGCGGCGGCCAGGCCACCGATGCCGAAATCGGGCGCCTGCAAACGGCAAGCGTCGCGGCGCGCCGTAGCATGCTGGTGTCCTCGATCACGCTGATTCCGTTCACCGCCTTGCTGGCCCTGGCGATCTCCGCGGCGGTGACGCGGCCGCTGCGCAAGCTCGGCGCCGGCATCGGCGAACTCGGCAGCGGCCGCTACGGGAAGCCAGTGTCGATCCGCTTCCCGGTCGAGATGCGGCGCCTCGGCGACCAGCTCGACTGGCTGCGCCGGCGCCTGGCCCAGCTCGAGGCGGACAAGGTGCGCTTCCTGCGCAACGTCTCGCACGAGCTGAAGACGCCGCTGGCCAGCCTGCAGGAGGGGGCCTCGCTGCTGGACGACGAGGCGCTCGGCCCGCTCAGTTCGCGGCAGCGCGAAGTCATCGCCATTCTCAACGAGTCGATCGGCGAACTCGACGGCCTGATCCACAACCTGCTGACCTACGCCGGGTGGCGGCGCGAACCGCAGCACGCGCCGATGGCGTGGTTCGAGACCGGCAAGCTGGCGCAGGAGGTGCTGGCGCGGCATCGATTGTCGCTGGACCGCCGGCGCATCTCGACGGAACTCCAGCTGCATTCGGAGCGTCTATTTGGACACCGGCCGCAGTTGCGTGCGGCGCTGGAAAACCTGCTCAGCAATGCCATCAAGCACGCTCCCACCGACAGCTGCATCGATATTGCGCTTGGCGTGGCCGACGGCTGTTGCCGCCTGTCGGTGCGCGACCGCGGGCGCGGCGTGGCGGAGCAGGAGAAACAGATGATTTTCGAGCCCTTCGTCCGCGGCACGGAAGCCGAGGAAGCCGGCATGCGCGGCACCGGCGTCGGCCTGGCGATCGTTCACGAAACGGTCCGCTCGCACAATGGAACTGTGGAGGTTGAGGATGCCCAGCCCGGCGCCTGCTTCAAGATGGTTTGGCCGTGTCCGGCGGATAGCGGCTAGCTGCTGCGCCGCCGCGCTGCTCGGCGGCTGTGCCAGCTGGCAGCCGTCGCTGGGCGCCAGCCACGGCATGGATGATCTGGAGTTCCTCGACCGCGCCCTCATCGGCAGCCCCGCCACCCGCGAGGCGATGTGGCGGCAGACCCAGGCCGCCGAGCACAGCCAGGACACGCAGCTGCGCCTGGCGCTGCTGCAGAGCGTGCCCGACCACTCCGGCTACGATCCGGCCGCGGCCCAGCGCAATCTACGCGGCCTGCTGGCGCAGGAACCGACATCGGACCTGGCGGCGGTGGCGCGGGTGCGGCTCGATGCGCTGCGCAGCGCCAACCAGTGCGTCGGCGAGAACCAGGAACTGCGCCGCCGCCTGGCGGAAGTCGTGAACATCGAGCGTCAGCTCGACAACCGCGGACGCTGAATCGGACACTGATCATGGAAAGCAAACACATCCTGCTGGTCGACGACGACGACAAGCTGCTGCGCATCCTGGCCATGCGGCTGGAGACCGAGGGCTACGCTGTCGTCACCGCCGCCTCCGGCAGCGAGGCGCTGGCGCGGCTCGACGAGCGGCTGCCGCAGTTCGTGCTCACCGACCTGCGCATGCCCGGCATGGACGGCCTGGAGCTGCTCGACCGCATCCTGCAACGCCATCCGCAGCTGCCGGTGGCGATCCTCACCGCGCACGGCGACGTGCCGGACGCGGTGCGCGCCACCCACGCCGGCGCCGTCGACTTCCTGCTCAAGCCGGTGGACCGCGAACAGCTGCTGGATTGCATCGCGCGCCACCTGTCGCCGGCGCAGGGCGAGGCGGAAGAGGGATGGGGCGGGATCGTCACGCGCAGCCCGTTGATGCGCGCGGTGCTGGACGACGCGCAGCGCCTCGCGCGCACCGACGCGGCGGTGCTGATCGCCGGGGCCAGCGGCACCGGCAAGGAACTGCTGGCCCGCGCCATCCACGACCGCAGCCCGCGCGCGGCGCGGCCGTTCGTCGCCATCAACTGCGCCGCGGTGCCGGCGGAGCTGCTGGAGTCCGAGCT
>CAYWPB010000355.1:0-4342 GCA_964458725.1 uncultured Nevskia sp.
TGCGGCTCGTACATGAAGGTCGCGCCCATCTGGCGCTTGAAGTACTCGCTCGGCGGCAGCTTCACGCCGGGGAAGGTATAGTGCTGGTGCATGCGCGGATCGAGCAGGAACTCGAAGAACCAGGGCAGCCAGCCCAGGCCCGGCTCGACCAGCAGCACCTTCAGCTTGGGGAACTTCTCCAGCGTGCCGGTGAGGATCCACATGCAGATCGACTCGGCCAGCGGCGCCCAGGCCAGGCCGGTGAAGATGCCCTTCTGCGGCGTCGGGTCGCGGCGGAACAGGTCCCACAGCTCCTTCTTCAGATCCAGGTGGTTGAGGATGGTCAGGTCCGCCGCCTGGATCGCCGCCCACAGCGGCTCGTAGCTCTTGTCGTAGACGTCGGGCAGGCCCAGGTCCGAGGGGAACGGGGTGATCTGCACGCAGCGGGCATGCTTGTCCTTGGCCAGACGCTCGACTTCCTTCACCGCGAACGGGATGTCGTAGAGCGGCAGCTGGTAGGCCGTCATCAGGCGCAGCGGGTCGACCGAGGCGAAGTCGGCCATGGCGTTGTTGTAGCCCTGGAACACTTCCTTCCAGTCGTTGCCCATCAGGTTGGGGTTGGCGATCTTGGCGCCGGCCAGCTCGGGGAAGATCACCTCGGCGTAGACGCCGTCGCGGTCCATCGCCTTGAGCTTGGCGTGCGGCTCGAAGTGGCCGGGGTCGAGCGCGGCCTCCGGGTCGACGAAGTCCTCCAGCTGCAGCTGCGGCTGGCCGCCGCGCAGCACCTTGGCGGCATATTCCTCGGCCTTCTTGTTGGCCGCGTCCCAGACCGCCTGCATTTCCTTGCGCAGTCGCGCCTTCACCCACTCGTCGGTGAAGTGCACGTGCGAATCCACGGAAATCAGGCGTTCGGTTGCAAGTTCGGTCATGTCTTCCTCCAGATGCTTTATGAGCCGTGTCCGGCCGGGCGTGTCGAATGGTCGCCATCGAACGTCACCCGGGCCTTGCGGCAAAGGGACTGATGGACTCCATCAGTCTAGGCAGCCACCCCTGCCCGGCCCATATCAAAAAGTGACAACCGGAACCCGGAACGCCTGCCCGTCACCCGCACGCCGCATCGTGTTTCTGGATGGAGAAATTAGCGCCCGCGCAGACTTGGCGCCTGCTGCAAATGGGTGAGACTCACCGGGCAGGACCGGGCTTGCAATTCAGTGGCTTAGGACGGATATCCAGGGGGCGCTGAATGGCGCCGGAAACGTCCTTGCGGATCAGTCGATGAGAGTTGGCAGCGATGCGCCCACTGGAGGCGCGCCCCCGAAAAATCCGGCTTGACCAAGGAGCTGGTTTCAGATCAACTTGACCGAACGTTTAATTAACGGTGTTGAACCATGCCCAATGCCGTGCCCGCCGCGAAACGTCCGCGCATCCCGCAGGAGCCGCTGTACCAGACGCCGGCCGTGGCCTGGCCGACGCTGCTGCTGTTCACGCTGGCGCTGGGGCTGTGGCTGGCGGCGCTGGTCGCGGCATTGCAGAGACTGATCCCGCCCCCGCTGGCGATCCTGCTGCAAACCATTGCGGCCTTCATGCAGTTCACCGTGCTGCACGACGGCGTACACCGCTCCCTGCTGCGCGGCTACCCGCGACTCAACGACGTGGTGACCAGCCTGGCCGGCGCCTTTCTCGGCCTGGTCGGCGTTGGCGCCGCCTTCCGCTACGCGCACTTCAAGCACCACCGCCTGACCAACGAACAACAGGACCCGGACCTGTGGAGCGGCCACGGCCGCTTCTTCACCCTGCCGCTGCAGTGGGCCAGCGCCGACCTGTATTACGGCGTGGTGATCCTGCGCGACTGGAGCGGCATCCCGCTCAAGGAACGCTGGCAGATGGTCTTTGGCGTGCTGCTGCTGGTGGCCGTGTTCGCCGTTTGTGTCGCTGCCGGCCACGGCTGGGACGCGTTCTGGTACTGGCTGGTGCCGGCGCGCCTGGCCATCCTGTGGCTGGCCTTCGCCTTCAACTACCTGCCGCACCACCCGCACCGGGTGGTGCAGCGCCACAACCCCTACGCCGCGACCAATGTGCGCGAAGGCGGCGAGCCGGCGATGAAATGGCTGTTCCTGTACCAGAACTACCACCTGATCCATCACCTGTTTCCGAGCGTGCCGTTCTACCGCTATCTGAAGATCTGGCGGAAGAACGAAGCGGAGTTTGTCCGGCAAGGGACCAGCGTAGTGCCTTGGTACGGGCTGGAGGCGCGCGAAGGGGATTGAGTGCTGTATCGCGGAAGGCGGATTACGCCGCGTGGGCAGGTGAAGCCTGCCCACCCTACCTCGCTGGCATCACATGCGTGCCATGTGTGCCGTTCTTTCGTGTTGGCACGCATGGCGGCCGCGATTGACCGTGAACCCCGCCCGAACCACGCTCCTTCAGCGGCGGAAGGCGCCGCGCCAGGCCGCGAGGGCCTTGGCGGAACCGGGGCGGACCGCCGCCTGGTCGCGCGCGCTGCGCATGGCGTAAAGCCTGATCTGGCCGGGGTCTTCGGCCAGGCGCCGGTACTCGGGGCTGTCCACCGCGTGCAGAGCGACACGTCCCGTCCCGTCGAAATGGATGCCCCAGCCGTAGGTCTTGGGCAGCGAGGACACGCGCAGGCAAGGGCGGGAACGGCCGAAGTAGTCCGCCAGCAGCTGGTGGCGGCGCTGCTTCAGGTCCGGCGCCTGGAAACCGCGATGGCGGACATGGACCTCGAACTGGATCTCGTCCTGGGTCAAGCAATAAGGCCGGGCCGAGATCAACTGGTATTCCAGCTCGGGGATGGTGGCCTTGCCGCCGCGCGGCTTCGGCACCATGCCGGTGACGGCGGTGGAGTCCGGCGACACCAGGATCAGGGTGTTGAAGTAGCTGAGGCCGAAGCCGTCATGCGGCGCGCCCTTCACGGTGGGCGCGGGACGGGGTCTGGCGGTGGGCGTGCGGAGCTTGGCGGTCATGACCTGGTTCAGGGGTTTAGACAGTTCCAGCTTGAGGCGGGCCTGCTGACAGCCATGTGTCAGCAGAGCTTGTAGGGCGGGAGTATCCCGCCTGTCGCGGAAGGCGGGATATCTCCCGCCCTACCTGCGCTGATCGAGCGCATCATGCATGGTGCGCGGGATATACAAGCTCGTTTTTAATTAGGGCTCCCCAAACTTACGTCACCTTGCCAATGCGGATTTCAATTCCCGGTCTTTCGATTGCGGCGTCGACCCAAATGGCGATGACGCTTTTAGCAAACGCCGTGAGCTGCGGAGGAATTTTGTGTACCTCTAGCATCTCGACGATATAAGGGGGCTCAAGATTATTAATCTGACCTGAGAATAGGCTGTCAGAGAGGGCATCGAGATTTCGACCATGCCAGTCCGGCGATCTCAGCTGTGGAAGTACCGCTTCCCAGAACGCGTCCGGACTATCGATTTGAGCCCAGTTGATCAAGACGTGTGAGGTTTTCATGAGGTTCAGTGTCGGGGGCGGCTTTGCTCTCCCAACCGATACTCAGTCGGGCTAACCCCATCCCAATTCCTCAAAGCCCGCGACAGGCCATTCTCCTCCGCAAATCCCGCCATCAGCGAAGCCTCACCAACTCCAATGCGCCCATCTGCCAGCCATTCAAGAACCGCCTCGCGCCGCACCTCTTCCTTGAGCAGCCGATAGCTGGTGCATTCGGACTGCAAACGCCGGCGCAGGGTCTGGCTGCTGATGTTGTAGTGGGCCGCGGCGTCCTCGATCGACAGCAGGCTGTGGCTGCCAAGCAGGTGCTCCCGCATGCGGGCGCGCAGCATGGAGCGGAAGCTGCGATGCACGCCGAAGGTGTTGGCGAGATCGGCGACGCTGGGCTGGAGGAAGGATTGCAGTTCGTCCGGCCGGCGGATCACCCGCTGGCGCAGGGACTGCGCCGGCACCAGCAGGCTGCCGACCGGGCGCGAGAAGCGGCAGTTGCCGGTGAAGCTATCACCGTATTCGTCCAACGAACCGGCGCGCGGGTGCGGAAAATCGGCGGCGACCACCGGCACTTCCTCGCCGATCAGCCAGGCACCGAAGCCCGCCCAGACGATGAACCACCATTCATAGAGGAAGTTGTAGCGGTCCAGCTCCGGATGAACCAGGCCCATGCGCAGCTGCGCCGTATCCTCGTGCGCTTCGAGCTTGAAGCCGATATCGCTGGTGACCCTGCGGTAGAACTCGAAGGCGCGCTCGTAAGCCTCGCCCAAAGTCTTCGCCTCCAGTGCCGACTCGCACATGTGCTCGAAGGCGCCGATGCGCACCGGCGCGGTGGTGAAGCCGCAGAACTCGTCGTCCATCAGCAGCTTGACGTTGCGCGAAACGCGGCAGAAGGTCT
>CAYWPB010000356.1:0-4306 GCA_964458725.1 uncultured Nevskia sp.
GTGTCAGTAACTGCTGGCCGGCCACGTTCTGCATCGATTCGATCCTGCGGGGAAATACGCGGCGGAGTATAGGCGGCGGGCTTACGGCGCAGACTGGCCGTGGAGACAGTGATTGTCAGCGCCCGGCAGGATTCTACGAGCAACGGCTTTGTAGGGCGGCCCATGGCCGCCGGCGCACTCATCCAGCACGTCGCGCTCAAACTGCGCCGGCGGGCACGGCCCGCCCTACGGCTGCGGCGGCGCGTAGTCCTCGCGAAATCCGGCCGGCAACTGCGCCAGCAGCGCCGCGCGACGCTGCTCCAGCTCCTCCGCCGTATACGGCCGGGCCGGCAACTTCCCCCACACCGGCGCCGGCCAGGCCGGATCGCCGGCACGGCGCACGATGTGGTGCAGGTGCAGCTGCGGCACCATGTTGCCAAGCGCGGCGACGTTGAGCTTGTCGCCGCGGAAGGCGGCCATCAGGGCGCGGCCCAGTGCCACCGACTCGCGCAGCAGCAGCGCTTGGCCGGCTTCGTCCAGCTCGTAGATCTCGCGCAGGTTTTCGCGCTGCGGCACCAGGATGCACCAGGGATACTGCGCGTCGTTCATCAGCAGCAGCAGGCACAGCTCGAAACGGCCGAGGCGGTGGCAGTCCTTCGCCAGCTGCGGATGAAGCACAAAACTCACGCTTTTTTGCCTTCAGTCAGTTTCACCACCGCCATCGTCAGGCGCGAGATGCAGACCAGTTTCTGCTGCTCGTCCTCGATGCGGATCTCCCACACCTGGGTGGCGCGGCCGAGGTGCAGCGGCCGGGCGGTGCCAGTGACGAGGCCCTGGGTGGCGGCACGCAGGTGGTTGGCGTTGATCTCCAGGCCGACCACGAAGACCTCCTTCGGATCGGTGCACAGCGCGGCGGCAAAGCTGCCCAGCTCCTCGGCCAGCACGCAGGAGGCGCCGCCATGCAGGCGGCCGTAGGGCTGCCTGGTGCGCTGGTCCACCGGCATGGTGCCGCGCAGGTAGTCCTCGCCGATCTCGGTGATGCGCAGGCCGAGGTGGGCGCCGATAGTGTTGGGGAAGATGAAGCGGTTGTCGCCGACCGAACCGACCGTGACGGCTTGTTTCCAGATGGCCATATATCTGAGAAGGATGGGATTTCCGCCCCAGTCTAACGCAAGCGTCATGGTGCTCCGCTAAACTGCGCCCATTCAAAACTCCGCCAGACCCATGGCCCGCACCGCCCTTATCGCCGGCAGCACCGGCCTGATCGGCCAGATCCTGCTGCAGAAGCTGCTGGACAGCCGCGACTACGATCGCGTCATCGCCGTCACCCGCCGCCCGCTCGGCTTCAAGCACCCGAAGCTCAGCAACCCGGTCAGCGATTTCGAGCATCTCGGCGCACTGCGCGAGCAGCTCGCCGCGGACGACGTGTTCTGCTGCCTCGGCACCACCACCAAGAAGGCCGGCGGCAAGGCCGGCCTGGAGCGGGTCGACTATCACATGGTGGTGGACCTGGCGCGGTCCGCCCGCGCCGCCGGCGCCGGGCAGTTCCTGGTGGTGTCGGCGGTCGGCGCCTCGCTGCGCTCGCCGGCGTTCTACTCGCGGGTCAAGGCGCGGATGGAGCGCAGCGTGGCCGAGGCCGGCTATCCCGCCGCGCACATCCTGCGGCCCTCGCTGCTGCTGGGCGAGCGCAACGAGGCGCGCCTGGTCGAGGACGTGGCGCAGCTGGCGGCGCCGCTGCTGAGCCCGCTGTTCGAGAACCTCGAATTCCTGCTCAAGTATCGCCCGGTCGAGGCCGAGGACGTCGCGTCGGCCATGCTGGCGCTGGCCCTGCAGCCGTCCAGCGGCGTTCATATTCACCACTACCCGTTCCTGGGGTAATCAGAGGCTCCCTGATGGCCGCTCCGGCGGGCGAGGCGCACGGCACGCAGCTGCTGGTGGAGCTGTTCGTCATGCTCGGCGGCGCCAAGCTGCTGGCCGAGATTTTCGCCCGCCTGCGCCAGCCCACCGTGGTCGGCGAGATCCTCGCCGGCGTGCTGATCGGGCCGCAGGTGCTGCACCTGGTGGCGCCGTCCGAGACCTCGCACGTACTGGCCGAGCTGGGCGTGATCTTCCTGCTGTTCAACGTCGGCCTGGAGACCAAGCCGGCCTCGATTCTCAAAGTCGGGAAAACGGCGCTGCTCGTCGCGGTGCTCGGCGTGGCGGTACCGATGCTGTGCGGCTGGGCTCTGATGATGGCCTGGGACCACAACAACATCGAGGCCCTGTTCACCGGCACCGCCATGGTCGCCACCAGCGTCGGCATCACCGCGCGCGTGCTCGGCGACATGGGCCTGCTCGACGCCACCGCCGCGCGCATCATCCTCGGCGCCGCAGTGATCGACGACGTCCTCGGCCTGCTGGTGCTGGCGGCGGTGTCCAGCGCGGCCAAGGGTGAGGTCGACGTGATGCAGATCGCCGCCACCGCCGGCCTGGCGATCGGCTTCGTCGGCGCGGTCGCCTTCCTCGGCGCGCCGGCGCTGACCCGCGCCGCGCCGCATTTCAACAAGCTGCGTTCCGGCAACGAGACGTTCGTCATCGCCATCGTGCTGTGCTTCGGTCTGGCCTATGCCGCCGCCTACATAGGCGTTGCCGCGATCATCGGCGCCTTCCTCGCCGGCATGGCCCTGGCCGAGGCGGTCGAGGGCAACCACGAGGTGCACCAGCAGGTGCGCGGCGCCACCGAGTTCCTGGTGCCGTTCTTCCTGGTCAACATCGGCATGCAGCTGGACCTGAAGGTTTTCACCGAGCCGCAGACCCTGGCGCTGGCCCTGGTCATGACCCTGCTCGCGGTGCTGAGCAAGCTGGTGGGCTGTGGCCTCGGCGCCTGGGGCCTGGGCCTGCGCGGCGCGCTGCAGGTCGGCGTCGGCATGGTGCCACGCGGCGAGGTCGGCATCGTCGTTGCCCAGATCGGCCTGGCGGTGGGCGTGGTCACCGAACAGCTGTTCGGCGCGGTGCTGTTCATGGCCTGCGCCACGACCTTGATTGCGCCGCCGTTGATCCGGCCGCTTTTTGCTGCGCAAAAAACGTAGGACGCCGCCGCAACTTTATAAGGCCGGCCTTCGTTCAGCTCATTGCTTCCACGATGCGTCGCAACTGCGCCAATTCCTGTTCGGACAGGTTCATCAGCGCCGGCGGCGGCTGGTCGACGATTTTGTGCACTACCGCGATCACTTTGCGCCCTTCCGCGGTCAGCGACACCAGCTTGACCCGGCGGTCTTCCGTATGCGGCCGCCGCTCCACCAGCCCACGCTGTTCCAAGTCGTTAACGATCACCGTCGCGGCCGGCGCGTCGGTGCCCATCTCCAGGGCCAGCTCGCCCAAGGTGCGCGGTTCCTTCAGGCGCTTGAGGGCGCGCACACGACTGAACGGCAGGCCGGTGGCCTCGGTGACCTTGCGTCGCCAGTCGCCGCGCGAGTCCATCACCAGCGAGACGAGGATCTGCCAGGCGCGCTCTGCATCCCGTTGCGCGGAGCTTCTCATGCCGCCGGCTCCTCGAGGAGGTGGGCGATGCGCTCGACGCTGGCCTTGGCGCGAGCGCCGGTCGAGAGCACGGCGAGGCTGAACACCAGCAGGCCGCAAGCGGCCAGGATCCACCACACGACATGGGTCGCCGCCGGGAACGCGGCCAGGGCTTCGCCGCTCCAGGAGCGGCGGCCGCCGACCAGGGAGCCGGCCAGCGCCACCCCCAGCGACACGCCGACCTGGCGGCTGGTGGTGGCGATGGCCGAGGCCAGGCCCGCCTGGGCCCGCGGCATGCCGGACACCGCCGCATAGGTGATCGGCGCGTTGACCATGCCGAAGCCGGCGCCGAACAGGCAGAAGATCAGCAGCAGCAGCGGCAGCGGCGTGGCCAGCGACAGCTTGGTCATCAACAGGGTGCTGACCGTGAGCAGGGCCCCGGCGACGAGCAGCGAGGGCCGCGCGCCGCGCGCGGCGACCAGCCGCCCCGACAGCGGCGACAGGATCATCACCGCCAGCGCCATCGGCAGGATGCACAGCCCCGCCTGGAGCGCGGAGAGGCCGCGCACGTCCTGCAGGTAGATGGTGCCGAGGAACAGAAAAGCGCCGAGCGCGGCGAACATGCTCACCGCGATCAAGGTCGCGCTGCTGAACGGCAGGCTGCGGAAGAAGCGCAGGTCCAGCAGCGGCTCCCGGCGCCGCCGCTCGTGCAACACCAGCGCGATGAACGAGGCTGCCGCCAGCAACGCGGTCGCCAGCGCCGCCGTGCCGCCGTTCCTGGGACCTTCGATCAGGCTCCACACCAGCGCGGCCAGGCCGGTCAGCAGCA
>CAYWPB010000357.1:0-1889 GCA_964458725.1 uncultured Nevskia sp.
ATCCGCGGGTGCAACCCCTGGCCGGGGGCCGCCCTGATGACGCCGGCGGGCCGCCCCCTGCCCGGGCCCGCGCGAGCGCTGGACGGCCGGTCAGGCCCGGGTGTCCACACAGGCGGTGGCCGCCGAGATCGAAGATCAGGTACTTGCCGCGGCGGTTGACGGCGCAGATCTTCTTGCCACGCGCGAACTCGGCGAACTCGGACGGGATCGGCCAGCGCAGGCGCGAGTCGCGCACCGTGACTTCGCGGATGGTGTGGCCGACGACATGGGGCTCCAGGCCGCGGCGAACGGTTTCGACTTCGGGCAGTTCGGGCATGGCTGGCAGTTTGGCCTATTTTCGGCGGCGGCAAAATTGTGCCGTCATGCCGGCGAAAGCCGGCATCCAGGGCAGGTTCGCGCAAGGGCTCTGGATACCGGCTTTCGCCGGTATGACGATGATCAGAATGGGAGCGCAGCACGCGCAAACAAGAAACCCGCCTCGTGGCGGGTTTCCGTTACAGCGCGGGACTCAGTGCGCGGCGGGCGCCGCCGGCGGAGAAGCCGGCTTAACCTCGACCTTCTTTTCGGCATCGGCCGGCATCTTCTGCTCATTGGCCGGCGCGGGCGGCGGTTCCGGCAGCTTGAGCAGCCTGTCGACATCGGACTTGGCCAGGCTGTAGCGCACTTTCAGGTCGGCGCGGTCCAGCGCCAGCTGCGGATCGCGCGCGGCGATGGCGAAGCTGTAGCTCTGGCCGTCCTGCAGGGTGACCACGGCGGTCTGCGGGTTCGCCTCCGGCTTGGTGTCGCTGGGCATGGCCGCGTTCCATAGGGAGCGCGCACCGGCCCAGGCGTCGATGAACTTCTGCAGCTCGTCGGTGCCGGCCTTGGGATCGGCTGGTTCGGCCTGCCACTTGCCGTCGGCGCTGCGCGAGACCTTGAGGCCCGGCACCGTCACGGAGGCGATGCGCGCGCCTTCCGGCAGCAGGGTCTTCGCCACCAGGTCGGAATAGTCCGCGTCCAGCGCCGAGGCGGGCGGATCGTCGATCTGGCCGATCTTGCCGCCGGTCATGACATAGCGGTGGTAGTTGAGCGGTTCGACGCCGCCGAACTCCACCTTGACGTCATTCAGGGTCAGGCTGAAGCCGGGCGGGTCCAGGCCGAGGTCGGCGAGCTTCACGTCCTTGGGATCGAGGCTGGACTTGCTGCCGGCGATCGCCACCGACAGCAGGGAGTTCAGCTCGAACGGATCGGCCGTCGTCTGCACCGGCGCGCTCAGCATCCACTTGCCGTCCTTCTTGTCCAGCACGATGTCCGGCGACTTCGGATGGCTCAGCACCATGTGGTTGATGGCGTCCATCTTCAGCGCGGTCAGCGGCGGGTTCTTCGGCGGCTCCTTCTTCTGGGTGAAGAACACCGCCGCGCCCAGGCCGACCACGGCCGCCACCAGGACCAGGTTGAGTTTCTGCTGCGCTTTCACGTCGTCCTCCGCTTTAGCGACGCCGGCGCCGCACCCACCGCGTCAGGCCGTAGCCGAGCAGCAGCAGCGGCAGCACGATGGTGTAGCCCAGCACCACCAGCCAGGTGGCCCAGCCCGGCAGGTACAGCGAAGTATCCGGCGCCTTCGGCACGTCGATGTTGAGCAGGGCATCGCGCGAAGCCAGCCACTGCAGCAGGTTGATGCCGAGCTGCTTGTTGCCCTGCTGGTCGAGGTAGGCGTCGGCGAGGAAGTCGGAGTCGCCGACCACGGCGACGCGCTGGGTGCGCGACCCGCCGGTCTGGTCCTTGCTCGGCGCGCTGTTGACCTTGCGCGACAGGGTGATGCCCAGGGTCAGCGGGCCGGAATTGTCGCCCTTGCCCCCGTCCAAGGGCCAGCCTCCCCCGGCCAGCTCAACGGTGTCGAGGCCGGGGGG
>CAYWPB010000357.1:1899-4305 GCA_964458725.1 uncultured Nevskia sp.
CCGCTGGCCGGTGAGCCGGTCTCCAGCCAGGAGGCCTCGTTGGTCACCAGCAGCGGCAGCACGTCCCAGCCGGCGGCGCGGTCGGCGTCCTGGTCGAAACTCAGCGGCCGCGCCAGCGGGAACATGGTGACGTAGGCCATGTCCTGGGTGACTGGGTTCGGCGGGTAGTCGGTGGCCAGGTACAGCGCCGGGCTCGGGCTGCCGATCTGGCGGTAGTCCGGGAACACGGCGAAGCCGTTCTCCCAGGTCACGCCCAGGGTCTTGGCTACGGCTTCCAGCCCGGCCGGCTGGCCCGGATCGTTGAGCCACAGCAGATTGCCGCCGGCCTTGACGTAGTCGTCGATCAGCTTGATCTCGCCGTCGAGCAGCTTCTGCGTCGGGCTCGCCACCACCAGCACCGAGGTGTTGTCGGGGATGGTCGGAGTCTTCACCAGGTTCAGGCCCTGCACCTTGAGGCCCTTCTGGCGCAGCGCCGCGGCGAACTGCACGTAGCCGGTCTGCGAGGCGCCTTCCTCGTTGCTGTTGCTCGGGTTGAGCGAGCGCTCGCCGTGGCCTTCGATGAATACGACGAAGTGGTCGCCCTTGTCGAGCAAGCGCTGCAGCGCGCCGGTGACGGCGGACTCCGACAGCACGCGCAGGGTTTCCTTGCGGTCCTGATACTCCACCACCACTTCGCCGGGCTGGTCGATGTTGTAGGCCTTGACCATGGCCGGGTCCTTGGACGGATCGACGAAGCTCAGCTCGATGTTCGGCTTGACCCGCTTGTAGCGGTTGACCCACATCTCGATCTCACGCCGGTTCTCCGACTCGGGATAGAGGAAGGCGGTGAACTTCACCGGGTCCGGAATCTGCTTTAGCAGCTTCTGGCTCGCCGAGGTCAGCGTGTTGCGGCCGCCGGCGGTCCAGTCGAGCTCGGCTTTATAGCGCACCGACAGCGCGCCGATCAGGATGATGACGGCGGTGATCAGCAGGCCGTTGAGCAGTTGTTGCAGCAGCTTGGTTTTCTTCTGGTTCATGGAGGTGGGCTCTCAGCCGCGCTCGATATCCAGCCGCAGCACGGCCAGCCACAGGAAGAACACGGTGAACAGCAGGTAGTAAACAACGTCGGCGGTGTTGAAGACGCCGCGGCGCAGGTTCTCGAAGTGGGTCACCAGCGACAGGTAGCTGAACACCTCGGCCAGCGGGATCTGCTGGTTGCCGAGGGCCTGCACCAGCCAGAGCAGCAGCAGCAGGCCGAAGCTGAACACCGCGGCGATGGTCGGCTCTTTCGTCAAGGTCGACACGAACAGGCCGGCGGAGCCGAAGGCCAGCATCATCAGGAACAGGCCGAGCAGGCCGGCGGCGATGAAGCCCAGGTCCAGGTGCGTCCCGGACAGCAGGGTCAGCGGCATGATCGCCAGCAGCGCCAGGGTGGCGAGCATGAAGCAGACCAGGCCGAGGAACTTGCCGAGCACGATCTCGATCAGCGAGGCCGGCGCCGAGAACAGCAGGGTGATGCTGCCGTTCTTGCGCTCCTCGGCGAACAGCCGCATGGTCATCAGCGGCATCACCAGCAACAATATGAACATGGCAAAGCCGAACAGGCCGCCGCCGATGAAGTCCGCCGCGCCGCTAAACTGATCGCCGAACTGCGAGTTCTGCGCGTAGCCGAACAGCAGCATGGCGAATGCGATGCCGAACAAAATCTGAACCGCGGACAGCACGGTCCAGGCCAGCGGCGAAACAAAAATGCGGCGCGCCTCGTTGCGCGCGATGCTCAGTACCGTACTCACGCCGCTTCCTTCTGGGTTTCATGGAGGGTGATGTCACCGGAGGTCAGATCGACGAACACTTCCTCCAGGGTCTTGGCCTGCGAGCGCAGCTCGAACAGGCCCCAGCCGCTCTTCGCCGCGGCCTCGGCCAGCGCCTCGCGTGGATCGGCGCCGGCGGCCACCGCCAGGCGGAACAGGCCGCCGTCGATGGTTTCCGCCCGCTCCACGCCGGGCAGCGCTTTGAGCGCTTCCAGTGCCGGCGGCCGGCGCAGGCCGGCGATCACGGCTTCGACGCGGTGCTGCGCGGTGGCCTCGATCGAGTCGGAATACACCGCGCGGCCCTTGTTGATGATCATCACGCGGCTGCACACCGCCTGGATCTCGGGGAGGATGTGGCTGGACAGGATCACGCTGTGGCTCTGCCCCAGCTCCTTGATCAGCGCGCGGATCTCGCGAATCTGGTTCGGGTCCAGGCCCACCGTCGGCTCGTCGAGGATGATCACCTTGGGGCGGTGGATGATGGCCTGGGCCAGGCCGACGCGCTGCTGATAGCCTTTCGACAGGTTGTGGATCAGGCGCTGCGCCACGTCGTTGAGGCCGCAGGCCTGCTTGGCCCGGGCCACCGCGGCGGCGCGCTCGCCGGACGCCACGCCAT
>CAYWPB010000358.1:0-4301 GCA_964458725.1 uncultured Nevskia sp.
GCACGCTCTCGAAGCCCATCGAGTTGAAGATGCGCTCGATGCGGCGGATGGTGCGGCTCACCGGGTGAAGGCCGCCCACCTCTTCGCCGCGGCCGGGAAGGGTGATGTCGATGGTTTCGGACGCCAGCCTGCGGTTGAGCTCGGCCTCGCCGATGGCGCCGGCCTTGGCTTCCAGCGCCTGGGCCAGGCTTTCCTTGACGCGGTTGACCTGCTCGCCGAAAGCCTTGCGCTGCTCCGGCGCCATACCGCCGAGCTGCTTCAGCAACTCGGTGACGCGGCCCTTCTTGCCGAGCAGGTCGACGCGCAGCTGCTCCACCGCGCGCGCGTCCGC
This sequence comes from uncultured Nevskia sp., assembly GCA_964458725.1. GTDB lineage: Bacteria > Pseudomonadota > Gammaproteobacteria > Nevskiales > Nevskiaceae > Nevskia. The sequence continues at coordinate 332 of CAYWPB010000358.1, forward strand.
GGCCGCTTCGATTTCGGCGGCGGCCGTGCGGCTCAGTTGTTCGAGATCAATGGTCATTGTCGTTCGTCATGTAGGTCGCCCTTCAGGGCGACAACATGTCGGCCTGGAGGCCGACCTACAAATAAAAAGGGGGAGAGGCTCAAGGCCGCTCCCCCTGCTTGAGACGTGCAGCGATGTGAACGCGATCAGGCGGCGAGCTGGGCCTTGGCCTGGGCGACCAGCTGCGCGAACGCGGGCTTGTCATGGATCGCGATGTCGGACAGCACCTTGCGATCGAGCTCGACGCCGGCAGAGGCCAGCCCGTGCATAAATCGGCTGTAGGACAGGCCGTGCTCGTTGGCGCCGGCGTTGATGCGCTGGATCCACAGGGCGCGGAACTCGCGCTTCTTGACGCGACGGTCGCGGAAGGCGTACTGGCCGGACTTGATGACCTGCTGCTTGGCGGAACGGTACTGACGTGACCGGGCGCCGTAGTAGCCCTTGGCTTTCTTCAGCAACTTCTTGTGGCGGGCGCGTGCTGTAACGCCTCTCTTGACTCGTGCCATTTCTCAATTACCTCTTGGTTGTCTTGTTCGCTGAGCGAATCTGTTTATGGTGGATAAGGTGATGTGCTCTGCGCCTTAGGCGTAGGGCAGCATCTGGCGCACTTCGGCGTTGTCCGAAGCGTGCACCATGGTCGGCCCACGCAGGTCGCGGATGCGCTTTGCGGACTTCTTGGTCAGGATGTGGCGCTTGTGCGAGCTGGCGCGCTTGAACCCACCCTTGGCGGTGCGGGCGAAGCGCTTGGCGGCGCCACGTTTGGTCTTCAACTTGGGCATCTTGTTACTCCAGTAGTACAGCGGTGCAGCGTCTCAACTTGTTGCGCGCCCGGCTCGCCGGGCGGATATCGCTATTCGTACGGCCTTCAGTGCTTGCGCGGCGACATCACCATGATCGCCTGACGGCCTTCCATCTTCGGCGACTGCTCGATCAGCGCCACCTGCTCGAGGTCGGCTTTGATGCGGTCGATCAGCTGGAAGCCCAGCTCCTGGTGCGCCATCTCGCGGCCCTTGTAGCGCAGCGTGATCTTGACCTTGTCGCCTTCCTCCAGGAAGCGCAGCAGCGCGCGCAGCTTGGTCTGGTAGTCGGCTTCCTCCGTGGTCGGGCGGAACTTCACTTCCTTGACCTGGATCTGCTTCTGCTTCTTGCGCGCCGCCTGCTGGGACTTGTCCTTCTGGTAGATGTACTTACCATAGTCCATGATCTTGCAGACCGGCGGGTCCGCGTTGGGCGACACCTCGACCAGATCCAGACCTTCGCCCTCGGCTTTGGTGATGGCATCGCGCGTCAGCATGACGCCGACCTGCGAACCATCCGACCCGATCACACGCACGCGGGGTACGTTGATCTCCTCGTTGCGACGATCCTGACGTTCAGCGCTGATACGCAAGCCCTCCGGCGGACAAAAGAAATGCCGGCGCCTCGAGGCCGCCGACAGAAAAGACGCGCATTATAGTGCGCCGCTTGTGCTCCGCACAAGTCCGAACAGCCCTGCCATTACAGGGACTTGCGTACGATTTCGAGGGCGGCGGGCAGGGCTGACGGACGGCCGAACCAGTAGCCCTGGCCCAGATCCGAGCCCAGGGCTTTCAGGGTGTCGATTTGTTCTTTTGTTTCAATACCTTCGGTGATCACGTCCATGCCCAGGTCGTGTGCCAGGCGGATCACCGCGGCGACGATCTTGCGCCCGGCCGCGTTGCTGTCGAGCTGCAGCACGAAGGAGCGGTCGAGCTTGAGGGTGTCGATCGGCAGCCGGTGCAGGTAGGCCAGGGAGCTGTAGCCGGTGCCGAAATCGTCGAGGGAGATGCGCAGGCCGCGGGCGCGGCAGGCCTGCAGCAGCGGCAGGCCTTCGTCGATCCGTTGCAGCAGCAGGGACTCGGTGATTTCGAGCTTGAGCTGCTGCGGTGCCACCGGATAACGGGCCAGGGCGCCTTCGACCGCCGGCAGCACCGCCGGATCGCTGAGCTGCCGGCCGGACAGGTTGATGCTCATGAACAGCCGGCGCGCCGGGTCCAGGGTGTTGAGCCGGGCCAGTGCGGCGCAGGCGGCGTCGAGGATCCACAGGCCGATCCGGTTGATCAGCAGGGATTCCTCGGCCAGCGGGATGAATTCCACGGGCGGCACCAGGCCGCGCTGCGGGTGCTGCCAGCGCACCAGGGCTTCAAAACCGGCGATGCCGCCGTCGGCGAGACGGACGATCGGTTGCAGGTACAGCAGCAGCTCGCCGCGTTCCAGCCCCAGGGTCAGCTCCTGCTCGGCGCGGACGTGATCGTGCGCCAGGGCGCTGTCGGCGTCCGCCGGCGCGGGAGCCGGCACGGACTTGCCGTCGAGCAGCTGGCGGCCGCGCCGGCTCAGGGTGCGCAGCAGGTGCCGCACCATCGGGTCGGCGGCCTGCACCCGCTCGCTCAGGTAGTCCTGGGTGAAGCGGGTCAACACGGTGTCCTCGGCCGCGCGGGCGGCGGCCGCGCGGCTGCGCTCTCCGAGCAAGGCCATTTCACCGAAGATCTCGCCGGCGCCGAGACGAGCGACGACGCGTCCGCCGCCGTGCAGGATCTCGATCACGCCGGACTCGACGATGTAGGCGCAACTGCCCTCGTCGCCCTGCTCGAACAGCAGCTCGCCGGCGGCGAGCTTCTGCTTGAACCTGTCCATCGATGCGTCCCCCTACGGTCCGCGCTGTCCGCTACTTGAGGGTGAACTCCACTCGGGTCGACGGTCCTTTGTCCGAAATGCCGCTCGCGTCCATCTTCGGCGCCACAGTGTAGATGCGCCCGGCTGCGACTTTGCCGTTGAAGTATTCCTGCACCACGCCGGCGCGGCGCTGCGCCAGCGCGGCGAGGTCGGTGTCGCTGACCGCGGTGCTGTCGAGCAGCAGCTGCTTCATCTGGTCCTGCGGGATGGTCTTGGCGATGCCGATGAAATTGCGCGGCTTCTTGATGGCGGCGGCGCCGTAGGCGCGCTCCAGGTACTTGCCGTCTTCGGCCGGCGCGACGCTGATGCTGGCGATGTCGACGCTCTCGCCCTTGCCGGCGAAGTCCTTGATCTTCTGCTGGTTGACGCTGCGTTCCAGCGCGGCCGGCTTCAAGCCCGGCTTTATCGGAGCCGGACCGACGCGCCCCGACAGGTCGAGCTTGACCGCGGGCTTGTCGGTGAGCGCCTTGGTGATGGTGTCCAGTTTCTTGGCCTCCGTATCGCTGAGCTTGGCAGAGCCGGGCTCGAAGGCGACATAGCCCAGCTCCTCCGAGCCGCCGAACGCGCTGGCCAGCAGGCTGAACGGCGAGGTCACCGCCTTTTCGATCACGTTGAGGAAGGCATGCCAGATCAGGCTGCCGACACTGAACTGCGGGTCGTCGAGCGAGCCGGTCACCGGCACGTTGACGTCGATCTCGCCGCGCGAGTTCTTCAGCAGCGAGATGGCCAGGCGCACCGGCAGGTTGGTCGCGGTCGGGCTGTCGACGTGGTCGCCGAAGGTGAACTGGTCGATGAAGATGTGGTTGTTGGCCTCGAGCTTGTTCTGGTCGAGCTTGTAGTGCAGGTCGACGTTGAGCTTGCCTTTGACGATCGGATAGCCGGTGTACTTGATCGAGTAGGCGCTGAAGTTGGTCAGCTCGACGTCGCGTGTGTTCGCGCTCATGTCGAGGAACGGCGGTTTGACCAGCGGATTCACCGTGCCATTGATCGACACCGGGCCGTTGTTGAGCAGCGAGGCCTGCACCGCCACGCGCGCCGGCTCGGTCGAGGTCGTGCCGAAGGCGCCGACATCACCCTCGATGTTGACCAAGTGGGCGCTGAAGTTCGGCTTGATGAAGTTGTCGCTGTAGTCGACCTTGCCGTTGTGCAGCAGGATCTGGCCGAAGCCCATGCTCAGCGCCGGCGCGGGCGTTGTCGGAGCCGGCGCAGGTGCCGGTGTGGCCTGTGGCGCCGGTGCTTG
>CAYWPB010000359.1:0-4286 GCA_964458725.1 uncultured Nevskia sp.
ACCCGCAGTGGGTGCTGGCGGCGATGCGCGCCGGCGCGCGCGATTTCTTCGTGCTGCGCCGCGACGACGCCACGCTCGGCCTGCAGATCGGCCGGCTGCTGCGGCGTAGCGGCGCCAATGCACCCGGAGCTGCCGCGTCGCCGAAAGCCGGCAAGCTGCACGCCGTGTTGTCGGCACAGCCCGGCGAGAGCATCGCCTTCCTGGCCGAGCACCTGGCACTGGGATTGCTCGAGACCCAGGGGCCAAACGAGCGCGTGCTGCTGCTCGACCTGGCCACCCCCGCCGGCGCCGCCGCGATCTTCCTCAACCTCAACGCCAACTACAGCGCGCTCGACGCCATCAACGACGCCTACCGCTGCGACCAGAGCCTGGTGGACACCGCATTCACCAAGCACAGCAGCGGCCTCTACGTGTTGAGTCTGCCGGAGGACCACCTCGGCCCGGCCAGCGTCGATCCGGGCGACCTGCTCAAGCTGCTGCAGGTACTGCGCACCCTGTTCGCGCACATCGTGGTTTCGCTTGACGGCCACCTGCCGCTGAGCGCCCTGGTCGGCGTGGCCAACGACGCCGACCGCCTGCTGCTGCTGTCGGACCAGTCGATCCTGCGCTCGCGCCACAACAAGCATCTGCTGCGGGCGCTGCGGCTCGAAGGCTGCGCGCTGGATCGCGCCGGCCTGGTGGTGGACGACTACCGCCGCCGTCTCGGCCTGGAGCCGAAGAACCTGGCCGAGCTGTTCGAGTTGCCGCTGTACGCGGCGCTGCAGGCGGAGTCGGCAACCCGGCTGGTGTCGATGAATTCGGGCGAGCCTCTGTTCACGCTGGCGCGCAAGGACCCCTATGGTCTGGGTGTGAAGAAGCTGGCGGCCGCGCTGGCCTCCGGCCAGACGCTTGCGGCGGCCGCGCCGCAGAGCTTCCTCGAACGCCTGAAGGGCGGTTGAGGCCGGCCGCCATGAGCAACAATCCGGAGCACATCGAACGCTTCCGCCTGTCGGACCAGTACCAGGCGCTGAAAGCCAATGTGCACCGGCACCTGATCGCGCAGATCGAGGAGCGCAACCTCGACATCTACACCTGGCCGGTCGAGAAGCTGGATCGTTTCGTCGCCGACCAGGTCAAGCGCTTCGTCGTCGACGAGCGGCTGCCGGTCAACCAGCGCGAGATCGAAGCGCTGATGCGCGATGCGCGCAACGAGCTGATGGGCTACGGCCCGATCCAGAGCCTGGTCGAGGACGACACCGTCAACGACATCGTCGTCAACGGCCCGCACAACGTCTTCGTCGAGCGCTCCGGCAAGCTGTATTCGGTGCCGGTGCGCTTCAACGACAACAATCACGTGATCCGCGTGATCCAGCGCATCCTGGCGCCGCTCGGCCGCCGTGTCGACGAATCGACGCCGATGGTCGACGCGCGCCTGCCCGACGGCTCGCGCGTCAACGCCATCATCCCGCCGATCGCCCTCGACGGTCCCTGCCTGTCGATCCGCAAGTTCCGCAAGAGCCCGCTCACCGCCGAGGACCTGCTGCGCCTGGGCAGCATCACCGAAGCCGAGCTCGAGTACCTGCGCAAGCGTGTCGAGAACCGCGCCAACCTGATCGTGGTCGGCGGCACCGGCTCGGGCAAGACCACCTTCCTCAACCTGCTCAGCCAGTGGATCCCGCAGGGCGAGCGCATCGTGACGGTGGAGGACGCCGCCGAGCTGCGCCTGCAGCATGGCCATGTGGTGCGCCTGGAGACACGTCCGCCGAACCTGGAGGGGCAGCGCGCTGTCAGCGCCCGCGACCTGGTGCGCAATGCGCTGCGCATGCGCCCCGACCGCATCATCGTCGGCGAGGTGCGTGGCGACGAGGTGCTGGACATGCTGCAGGCGATGAACACCGGCCATGACGGCTCCATGACCACGCTACACGCCAACAACGTGCGCGACGCCATGCACCGCATCGAGCTGCTGGCCGGCTTCGCCGGCTACACCGGCGGCGAGACCACGCTGCGCGGCCAGATCGCCGCCGCGCTGCAGCTGATGGTACAGGTGTCGCGTCTGCCCAGCGGCCAGCGGCGGGTCATTTCCATCACCGAGGTTCAGGGGCTGCAGGGGCGCGAGCTGGTGATGCGCGACCTGTTCCGCTACGAGGCGGACAGCGGCCGTCATGTCGATCTGCGGGAGGCTGCATGAGCATCGGTTTGATAGTCGTGGTCGCCGTCGCCCTGATCCTGCTCGGCGGCGCCGCCTGGCTGTTCTCGCTGGCGCAGGGGCGCGAGCGCAGCGAGGAGGTGATGTCGCGGCTGCAGGCCGGCGCCGACCAGGGCGCAGGCCTGGCGATCGCCGATGCGCCCGAAATGGACATCCCGGGCATCCGCTGGGTCAGCCTGCTGCTGTGGCGGGCGGGCTCCGACATGCAGCCGCGCGCGGTCCTGATCGCCGTGCTGGTGGCGCTGTTGCTTCTGGTACTCATTCTGCTGCTGGCCGGGGTTCTGGTCGGCGGCCTGATTGCCGCCGGCTTGCTGCTGGTGCTCTACCTGTTCCTGGTGCAGCGCGCCTCGCGCCGGCGCACTCGCATCGTCGAGCAGATGCCAAATTTCCTGGAAAACGTGATCCGCGTCATGTCCGCGGGTAATTCGCTCGAAGAAGCCATCGCCACCGCGAGCCGCGAGAGCGACGACCCGCTGCGGCCGGTGTTTCTCAGCATCGGCCGCCAGGTCAAGATGGGCGCGCCGATCGACCAGGTGATGGCGCAGGCGGGCGACCTCTACGGCCTGCGCGACATCAAGATCATGTCCCTGGCCGCCGGCGTCAACCGCCGCTACGGCGGCAGCCTGCGCGGGGTGCTGAAGAGCCTGATCCTGACCATCCGCCAGCGCGGCATCGCCGCCAAGGAACTGCGCGCCATGACCGCCGAGACCCGTTTCTCGGCCATGATCCTGGTGCTGGTGCCGGTGGGACTGGTGACCTGGATCTATTTCACCAATCCCTCGTTCTACGACGACATGTGGAACGACTCGCTGGGCAAGAAAGTGCTGATCGCCGGCGTGCTGTGGATGTTCGCCGGCATTTTCATCCTCTGGCGCATGGTCAATTCGATCGGGGACGAAGACTGATGAATCCGAACGCCTTCGCTTCGATCCTCGCTCTCGCTGTCGTCATGGCGGTGATGGGGCTTCTGGGCCTGGTACTGATCGGCGCCTCGGCACGCAACGAGCGCCGCATGCAGCGACGCCTGCAAGGCGATGCCGCTGCGGCGGATGCCGACTTCGGCGATGCCGGTGCACGTCCCCTGGTGCAGACTCTGGCGCGGCGCGGCCGCGCCCTCGACCAGTTGACCGATGCCGACGGCGAGACCGCGGCTCTCCTGATCCAGGCTGGCTGGCGCGATCTGCAGTCCCGCATCAGTTACTACGTGTTCCAGGCGGTCACGCCCGTCATCCTGGTCGGTCTGGTAGTGCTCGGCTGGATTTTCGTCAAGAACGAGTATTTCCAGGCACCATGGGTCTACGCCCTGTTGGCCCTCGCCGTGATCCTGTCGATTCTGCTGCCCCGTATGGTGTTGCGTGCCATCGCCGGCAAGCGGCGCCAGCGCATTCGCCGTGAGGTGCCGCTGTTCGTGCACCTGCTGGTGATGCTGTACGACGCCGGGCTTTCCACCCGCCAGGCCTTCTCCAACCTGGTGCGCGAGGGTCAGGGCGTGCTGCCAGAGCTTGGCCTGGAGATCCAGGTGGCGCTGCGCCAGATCGAGGCCGGCGCGGAGACCTCGGAGGTGCTGCGCTCGCTCGGCGATGCGCTGAAGGTGGACGACTTCACCTCCATCCTCGGCGTGATGCGCCAAGTCGACCGCTACGGCGGCGAGATCCGCGAGCCGTTGCACGACGCGCTGAAGGTGATCGAGGAGCGCATGGCCCTGGATCTACGGGAACTGGTCAACCTGATCTCCGGCCGCATGACGGTCGTGATGGTGCTGTTCTTCTTCCCGGGGTTGCTGCTGTTCATCGCCGGACCGGCCTTTGTCTCGATCCTCAAGGCTCTCAAGGGGCTATGACCAGGCGCTGGTTCCTCGGTCCGGCGCTGCTGCTGGCGGCCTGCGCGACCCAGAACAAGCCGGCGGCGCCGGCGCCCGACCCGCTGGACAACCCGGCGCCGCATCTCAAAAACGACGAGATCCATGCCGACCTGATCCAGCAGATGCTGGACAAGGGGCAGTATTACGCCGCGCTGGCGCACATCGAGGACCAGAAGCGCAGCGGCGATACCGACCAGTTTCGGCTGCTGGAAACCGAAGCGCGGGGACACCACGGCC
>CAYWPB010000360.1:0-4271 GCA_964458725.1 uncultured Nevskia sp.
GCTTCGCGCACGCGGCGGATGCCGGGCAGATACTGCCAGGACTGGGTGGCGTCGTTGTTGAAGTCGTTGGGCTGGTAGCCCACCGCGACGAAGCCCTTCTCGCGCTGCGGCAGTTGGTAGCCGGTGTAGAAGTAGGCGTTGATCTTGTCCTGGTAAGAACCGCGCTTGCTCGGATCGTTGGCCGGCGCCAGCACCATGAAGTGCTGCTTGCCCCAGGCGACGGTGCCGTTGGCGTAAACGTCGGCGATGTCGACGACGGCGTCCTCGGTCCAGGCGCGGAAGGGGTCGACGGTGTTCCACACCGCCTCGATGCCGCTGGTCGGGAACGGGAACGGGATGCTGCCGCTGGTGCCGGTCACGCCCTTGCCGTCATGCACCACTTCCGAACTGACGGCGTTCTTCTTGGTGACGTCGCAAACCCAGGACGGATAGCCGAAGTCGCGGTGGCTCGGGTACACGTTCATGCGGAACGAGTCCGGGTACTTGGTCAGCATGGTCTTCATGCCCTCGGTGATCTTGTCCGCGTACTGGGACATGTTCTTCGAGGTGATGGTGAACAGCGGCTTCTCGTCGGCGAAGGGGCCGGGCTCGTAGCCTTCCTTGCCCTTGATGCCGGGCCAAGTGCCGACATACTTGCCGGTGAAAGCGGCGACGCCGGCGGGGCTGCCGCCCTTCTCCGCGCCCATGCAGGTCAGCTTGGGGCCGTCCAGCTCCTTGGCCTTATCCGCGCCCACCTTGGCGTACGCCGACTGCAGCGGCAGGCCGATCCCGCCGACAAGCATGAACGACGCCACGATCAACTTCGTCTTCATTTACGATTTCCTCAAAAGCACCGGGATGTTTCCAGGATTGCCGGGCCGACGGCGGAAATGCCTGCATGGTTCCTGCGGCTGTTTCCGCATCCCGACGCGCCGTTCCTTTCGAATGTTTCTGCGGGGCGCGCGAGCCTGCTTCGTCGGTCACCTGGGCTGGCACGGCCCGGAAAGAGTCCGGGCGGCCGGCTGTCGGCATCCGCTTTTTTACTACTCGCCGCCATGGTACCGCGGCACCCGCGTCGCGCCTCGTCCGAACCGATTAGAGCTGGTTCAGCTTCGCCAAAAAGCCCGCAAAGCCACGCCAGGCGGGCGTTTCAGCGGGTTTATCAACGGTATGGGTCGAGCATGCGGATGGCCAGCGCAGTCTCTTCGCCGGCGCGCTTTTCCAGGTCGCCAACGACGAATTTTTCCAGCGCCCCGCCGACCAGCGGCACCTTGGCGTTGATGGTCCAGTCGAAGTCGACCACGCAGCCCTCGCCCTGATCCCTCAGGCTGGTCTGGCAGGACATCTCGATCGGCATGCCGACCGGCTCGACCAGCACCCGGCCGGTCCGGGTCTTGAGGTTCCAGCGTTCCTCGTTGATCACGGTGGACTCGGCGCCGACGAACTTCTTCACCACCGCCGGCGCCTGCATCGGCACCTTGCGCTGGATCCTGATGCGGAAATCCTGGCCGTCGAAGGCATGGTCCAGCACCTGGTAGTTCTTCAGGCCCATGGCGTCAAGCTTGCCGGTGTGGAAAGCCTTGTCGGTGAACATCCGCAGCACCACCTCGGCCGACGCCGGGTAACGCGCCTGGCTCTTGTGCTTCATCCTGCTCCTCCCCTGGCCCTGGGCCTTTGCGTTCTCGCTCTGGCGCAAGCTTTGCAAAACCGCGCCGGCGGCGCCTACTCCGCAAGGGTGAACAAGGCCAGGGAGGCTCCTAGCCGCTCCAGATCGGGACACCCGCGCGCAGGCTCAGGCGCGGCCGCGCCGCGCCCAGCACCCCTCGCACGGCGCTCCAGGGTTGCTGCAGCAGGCACAGGTCGGCGGTACCGCCGATGGCGATGCGCACCGGGGTCGCGCCCGGTACGCGCAGCGGCGTGGTGAACAGCGCCAGCGCCTGCTCCGGCGTCACTGCCTCAGCCGCACCCAGCACATACCCATCGGCGCTGCACCGCTCCACCGCCGCCTGCATCGCCTTCCAAGGATTGGCTTGGCCGAACGGGGCGTCGGTGCTGCCGGCCAGCGCCACACCGGCATCGAGAAAGCCGCGCAGGCGGTACAACCAGAGCCGATCATCAGCCTCGACCTGCTCCAAGTAGGCGTCACCGCGCTCGGCGATGAAGCCCGGCTGGCTCACCACCGTCAAGTTCAGCTCGCGGATTTCCTGCAGCAGCTCCGGCGGCGCGACCGAAGCGTGCTCGATGCGATCGCCCGCCATCGTGCCGGCCTCGCGCAGGGCGCCGAGCGCGAACACCAGTTCGGCACGGGTCACGCAATGGAAAGCCGCGCCGCGCCCGACTTCGTGCGCACGACGGATGTCGGCACAGACCACCGCGTAGTCCGGCAGTTGCGCCTCGTGCAGATGGAACTTGTGCGCACCGACGGCGAGCCAGGGCCGTTCGCCCTCGCCCGCGTCCTCGTCGGCACCGAGCCCGTCGAGACTGGCATCGCCCATCAGCAGCAGGTCCTGCAACAGCTCGCCGCGCGCCTGTGCACGGCGCAGCCAGCGCGCTTCCGCCGGCGAATTGTTGGGACTGGTATCGGTCACGCCGGTTACGCCCAGGCTTGCCAGGTCGCGGCTGACCGCGGCGAGATTTGGCCGCTGGCGGCCGAGGCGCTGACGCAGCCAGCGGTCGTTATCGTAGAGCCTGCCGGTGAGCCGGCCGGCGCTGCGCTCCAAAGGGTCGTCGCCGGCATCCGCCACGACCAGCGCATCCAGCGCGGCGCTGTTGAGAATCCACAGGCGGCCGCCGCGATGCTGAATGCGCAGCGGCCGATCGGGCAGCACGCGATCAAGCCAGTGTCGGTCGATCTCGCCAGCCACCGATTCGTGGTAACCGATGCCGCGCAACCAGCCGCTGCCCTCCCGCTTGGCCGCCAGCAACGCCGCCAGCTCCGCGGCATTGCGTACCTGCGGCGGGCCGCAGTGCAAGGAGTCGCGCGCGGCGGCAAGCGAGGCCAGGTGCAGGTGGTGGTCGCGCAGCCCCGGCAGCAGCGCCCCACCCTGCGCATCGATCAGCGTCTCACCGTTGCGGAGCGGCAACCCCTGCCCGATCTCCGCGACGCGGCCGGCTTCGACCCTGACATCGAGCATCTCGCTGAAGTGCAGCTCGGCCTCGCGGATCAGCATGGCAGTTCCGCCAGCACCGCGGCGGTGTCGGCGCCCAGGGCCTGCGCTGTGCCGGATGGCTGGCGCGGCTGCGGCTCGCGCACACCATGGTTCAATGCAATAGCCGTCCACTCCGCCTGGCGCTGCCGCAGCACCGCAGCCGGGTGCGGCCGGTCGAAGCCCAGGCAATAGGCCGCGACGTCGCGCAAGGCGATCGAGATCAGCCGGCCGCCGCCGCGCCGGTAACTGGCCCAAGCGGCCAGCGCCACGTGGATGCCGGTCAGCGGAGCGGCGATGGCGTCGCCGCCGATCAGGTGCTCGCCGGTTGCCTCGTACAGCAGCGCCGACAGCCCCGCAGCGACCGCGGCATCGTCGCCATAGGCCACCCACTGCTCCTGCGGTTCGCCGCGGCCGTAGCCGGTGATGCTGAGCCAGGTCAGGCCGGGCTGCGCCCGCACCAGGGTCTCGGCGTCGATGCCCAGCTGGCGCAGAGCGCGCGGCCGCGAGCCCTCGATGACGATGTCGGACGCGGCGATCAGGGCCAGCAGCTGCCGGCGACCGCTTTCGCTGCGCGGATCGAGTGCAACGCTGCGCTTGCCGGCGTTGAGCAGGTCGAAGAACGCGGCGTTGCCACGCCGCGCCCCATCCGGCCGCTGCGGGCTCTCCAGCTTGATCACCTCCGCGCCGAGCCGGAGCAGCAGATGGGCGCAGAGCGGACCGGCCCACAGCGAGGACAGTTCCAGCACGCGCGGCGGTCGCGTGGCCGGGCGCGGACTGCCCTGGACGGCGCTGTCGAACCAGCGTTCCGGCATGGCATCCGGCCAGCGATTGGCGCTGACTGCGAGCCCCAGCAGGCGCCCGCGTTCGAGCAGTTCTTCTACAGGGCGCTGCGCGATCAGTCCGGACAGCTGCGCCGCGTCGACTGGCTCCCCTGTTTCCAGCCAGGCCGGCAGGGCGCCTCGATCCTCGTCGCGCGCAAGGTTCAGCGCGATGCTGCCGTCAGCGGCTTGGTACAAGCGGCAGGCACCGCCCGGCGAGCTCGCGCCCGCGCGGCGCAGGCCGAGCAGCGCGGCACGTTCGGACAGCAACCGGGAACCGCGCAGGCCGTCGAGTGCGCCGGCCGGCGCCAGGCCGACCAGCGCC
>CAYWPB010000361.1:0-4254 GCA_964458725.1 uncultured Nevskia sp.
CGACACCCTGTCGATGGGCATGTCGGGCGATTTCCAGGCGGCCATCGCCGAGGGCGCCACCCTGGTGCGGATCGGCAGCGCGATCTTCGGCGCGCGCCCGCGGAAGACGTAAAATCCACGCGCCCCACTTCCAGCCACGATCGCCATGTCCCAGGACGCCGCCAAGAAAGCCGCCGCCGAAGCCGCCCTCAAGTACGTCGTCCCCGGGGAAATCCTCGGCGTCGGCACCGGCTCCACCGTCAACTTCTTCATCGAAGGGCTGGCGAAGCTGAAGCACGACATCCCCGGCGCGGCCTCCTCCTCCGAGGCCAGCAGCGCCCGGCTCAAGGCGCTCGGCATCCCGGTGGTGGACCTCAACAGCGCCGGCACCCTGTCGATCTATGTCGACGGCGCCGACGAATCCAACCACCAGCTGCAGCTGATCAAGGGCGGCGGCGCCGCCCTGACCCGCGAAAAGATCGTCGCCGCGGCCAGCCGCAAGTTCATCTGCATCGCCGACGAATCCAAGCTGGTGCCGGTGCTGGGCAAGTTCCCGCTGCCGGTGGAAGTGATCCCGATGGCGCGCTCCTACGTCGCGCGCGAGATCGTCAAGCTCGGCGGCCTGCCGGAATGGCGTGAGAAGGTCGTCACCGACAACGGCAACGTCATCCTCGACGTCGCCGGCCTGTCGATCATCGATCCGGTGACGCTGGAGGAGCAGATCGGCCTTATCGCCGGCGTGGTCACCGTCGGCCTGTTCGCGCGCCGCCCGGCCGACGTGTTGATTCTCGGCTCGGCCGCCGGCGTGCGGGAACTGAAGGTCGGCTGAGCACTGTGGACGACGTCGCTTTCTGGAAACTGGTCGATCAGGCCAGGCAGACCGCGGCTGGGAACCTGCCGTTGCAAGCCGAGCTACTCTCGGAAGCTCTGGCCAGGTTGCCGGATGACCAGATTTACGGGTACGAAGCCCGTTTTCGCGCCCACCTGAAGCGCGCCAATCATTACAACGTGATGGCCGCTGCCAAGTTGCTCGAAGGCTACGTCTCCGACGATGTCTTTATCTATTTCCGAGCCTTCCTGATCGCCGCGGGCCAGCAAACGCTGGACGCCGCGATCAACGACACTGACTCATTGGCCCAACTCGAGTTGGCTGACGGTGAAGATATGCTGTACGTCGCCGACAAGGCGTTCCTGCGCAAGCATGGTGGCAAGGCCGACAAACCCCTGCCTCGAGACCACGCCCCAGCGGAGCTGAACTACGACCTCTGCTTCGACGCCCCGGAAGGGGACGACTGGGAAGATTCGGAACTACCGGCGCGCTTCCCCAGGCTTTGGCGGCGATACCAGCAGCCGAGCAACCCATAGCGTCTCCAGCTTGGAGGCGCAAAATGCAGCGCGCGCCACGCCACCTTGGGCCTACTCCGGCCGGTGGCACACCGCCTCGACGTTGTGACCGTCCGGGTCGATGACGAAGGCGCCGTAGTAGCTGGCGTGGTAGTGCGGGCGCAGGCCGGGCGCGCCGTTGTCCCGGCCGCCGGCCGCCAGCGCGGCCTGGTGGAAGGCATCCACCGCGGCGCGGCTTTCGGCGACGAAGGCGACATGCAGGCAGCCGCGCAAGGCCTGTTTCGCGTGATCGCCGATCCAGAAGTAGGGCTTGCCGGCCTCGCCGAAGCCGGCGTGGCCGTTGCCGCCGGTCTGCTCCGGCGTCAGTTCCACCAGCTTGACGATGCCCAGCGGCACCAGCGCCTTTTCGTAGAACGCCTTGGCGCGGGCGAGATCGACGACGGAAAAGCCGATATGGTCGAGCATGGCAGGCTCCCGGTTGCGATGGAGCCAGCTTAGCAAGCCGGCATGACAGCGCGACCAGCGGCTGCATTCCGCAATCGGCACCCGGGCTTGGTGAAATGCCGCAGGCCCGCAGCTACCATGGGGGTACGCCACCACCGAGAAGCGCCGATGCCCGCGGACCGCGAAGAGCTGGAAGACCTCACCGGCATGGGCAGCCTGGTGCTGCTGGCGCGGGTGCTGGAGCCGTTGCAGGCGCACATCCTGCAGGGGCGCCTTCAGGCCGAGGGCATCCCGGTGCTGGTGGCCGACGGAGGACTGGTGCAGACCAACCCGCTGTGGACCATGGCCCTGGGCGGGGTGCGGCTGCTGGTGCCGGAGCACCTGCTGACACGGGCGCGGGCCGTGCTGGCCGCGCTCGAGGAAGGGCACTACGCCCTCGACGAGGACGCAGCGCCCGACACGGAGGAAGGGGCGACGGGCCCGGCTTAGCGGCGATAGCCGCCGCGGCCGCCGCTCTTGGTGTCCTTCTTCTCTTCATTGACCCGCAGCAGGTTGCCGCGCAGGTCCTTGCCGTTGAGGCCGGCGATGGCGGCGCGAGCCTCGTGTCCTTCCATCTCGACGAAGCCGAAACCGCGGCACTTGCCGGAAAACACGTCGTGGGCCAGCTTGATCGAACGCACCCGGCCGTGGGCCGAGAACAACTCGGTGATTTCCTTCTCGGTGGCGTCGGACGGCAGGTTGCCGGCGTAAATCTTCAGCATGTCGTACTCCTGGTAAAGCGTGGGTCGGCCTTCAGGCCGACAAGGCGGCCGCCCAAACGGCGGCCTGCGATTCAGTGCACCTTGCGGGACTTGCCGGCGCGGCGCTCGGCATCGCGCTGCGCCTGGCTGGAACCCCGGCCGTGACGGAAGCCACCGCCCTTGCCCGGCAGGTTCGGCCGCTGCGTCTGATGGCGCTGCACGTTCTCCGGCAGCTTGACCGCGACATGGCGCGCGGTCTCTTCGGCGGTGGGCGGCGAGCCCGGCTCGTAGCCCGGCACCGGCGCCGAGGGGATCTGCTTGCGCAGCAGCTTCTCGATGTCCTTGAAGTACTGGCGCTCGTCCGGGCTGACCAGCGAGATCGCCTCGCCGGCCATGCCGGCGCGGCCGGTGCGGCCGATGCGGTGCACGTAGTCCTCCGGCACGTTGGGCAGCTCGTGGTTGATGACGTGCGGCAGCTGGTCGATGTCGATGCCGCGCGCGGCGATGTCGGTGGCCACCAGCACCCGCACCTTGTTGGCCTTGAAGTCGGCCAGCGCCTTGGTGCGCGCGTTCTGCGACTTGTTGCCGTGGATCGCGGCGGTATTGATGCCGTGCTTGGCCAGCTGCTCGGCCAGGCGGTTGGCGCCGTGCTTGGTGCGGGTGAACACCAGCACCTGCTGCCAGTCGCCGCCCTTCACCAGGTGGGCGATCAGGCCGGTCTTGCGCGCCTTGTCCACCGGGTGGGCGCGCTGCACCACCAGCTCGGCGGCGGTATTGCGCGGCGCCACGTCCACCGTCACCGGATTGTGCAGCAGCCCTTCGGCCAGCTTGCGGATGTCGGCGTTGAAGGTGGCGGAGAACAGCAGGTTCTGGCGCTTCTTCGGCAGCACCGCCAGCACCTTGCGGATGTCGCGGATGAAGCCCATGTCGAGCATGCGGTCGGCCTCGTCCAGCACCAGCGTGTCGACCAGCGACAGGTTCACCGTCTTCTGCTGCATGTGGTCGAGCAGGCGGCCCGGCGTGGCGACGATGATGTCGACGCCACGCCTGAGCAGGTCAATCTGCGGGTTGATGCCGACGCCGCCGAAGATCACCGCCACCTTGGGCTTGATGTGGCGGCCATAGGCGCGCATCGACTCCGCCACCTGGGCGGCGAGCTCGCGCGTCGGCACCAGCACCAGCACGCGCGGCCCCGGGTGGCCGGCGCCGGCCAGCTTGTTGAGGATCGGCAGGGTGAAGGCGGCGGTTTTGCCGGTACCGGTCTGCGCGGCGGCGAGCAGGTCGCGGCCGGACAGCACCATCGGGATGGCCTGCTTCTGGATCGGGGTGGGGTCGGCGTAGCCCTCTTCGGCGATGGCACGCAGCAATTCGGGCGCAAGGCCCAGTTCAGCGAAAGACATATTGACTCCTGAATCCGCCCCACCGCGCATATAAGGCGCAGAACCGGTTCAGGCAGCAATGAAAGGGGTGGCGTATGACCCAGGGGGACATCGCCGGGTTTGCTGTAAAGCCAGGGGATGGCTTCAGGGGCGCAACCGGAGCGCCGCTTCAAACTGGGTACATTTTACAGCATTGGCAGCTTTCACGCTCGTGCCTCCGGCTTGGCGCTATGCTGCCCTCCCCTTCACCCGCAAAGGATGCGCCGATGAACAAGATCCTGGTTCCCGGTTTGCTGCTCAGCGCCACGCTCGCCGTGGCCGGCTGCTCGCAGAAGTCGTCGCCGGACGCCGCGCCCGCCGCTCCTGCT
>CAYWPB010000362.1:0-772 GCA_964458725.1 uncultured Nevskia sp.
TCTGCACCGAGAACAGCGGATAGCCGCGGACGAAGGCCTTGGTGCCGTCGATCGGATCGATCAGCCACAGGTGCTCGGAGTCGCCGGCCTCGCGGCCCAGCTCCTCGCCGTAGAAGCCGTGCTGCGGGAAATGCCGCTTCAGCACCGCCTTGATCGCCGCTTCCGCCGCCACGTCGACCTCGGTCACCGGGCTGGCGTCGGCCTTGTAGCTGACCTGGAAATTGCCGCGGTAGGCCTTGCGGATCAGATCGGAGGCGGCCTCTGCGGCCTCCATAGCGGCGGTGAGAAATGCGCTGGGCATGGGCTTCCTTGTGGCCCCTTCTGCCTGGAGCCGGGTGCCAATGATACCGTCTACTCCCCGTGGACGAGCGCAAAACCCCAACCGCTGCACTAGAATGGCGTCCTCGCAGGTGTCCCACGGCTTTGCCGCCGCGGGATTAAACGGGAAGCCGGTGCGGAAAGATTCCTTTCCCATCCCGGCACTGCCCCCGCAACGGTAGATGGGAGAACGCGGCACACCGCCACTGGAGCGATCCGGGAAGGCGCCGCAGGGAAGGAGCCGGTACACCGGCGTCCATTTCAACCATGAGTCCGGAGACCGGCCCGCGATGGGGTCGGCCGTCGCGTCGCCTGATCGGCGCTGCGGCGGCTGAATGTCATCACCGCTTGGCCTGCGGGGACGCAGGCTGCCGGAGTCAAAATGAAAAACCTTGCCGTTTTCGGGCTGGCCCTTGGCCCTTCCCTCGTTCCCGCCCACAACCCCTACACCGCC
>CAYWPB010000362.1:782-4254 GCA_964458725.1 uncultured Nevskia sp.
CGGTGCTGCTCTGCGCGCACTACGACTCCACCGCCGCCTCGCCCGGAGCCTCCGGCCCCGCCCGGCCTCGGTTCTCGCCGCAAAACCCTAACCCTCCGATACGCCGCTGAAACCGGTAGTGGTCACCGCCACGCGCACGCCGGTGACGGAGGCCGAGACGCTGGCGCAGACCATCGTCATCGACCGCGCCGAGATCGAGCGCGCCCAGGCCGGCGACATCGCCGACATCCTGCGCTATCACGCCGGCCTGGAGGTGGCCCGCTCCGGCGGTCCCGGCCAGCAGGCCTCGCTGTTCATCCGCGGCAGCAACAGCAACCACGCGCTGGTGCTGATCGACGGCGTGCGGGTCAACAACGGCAGCACCGGCGGCGCCGCGCTGCCCAGCATCAACCCGGAAATGATCGAGCGCATCGAGGTGGTGGAGGGCCCCCGTTCGGCGCTCTACGGCAGCGAAGCCATCGGCGGCGTGATCAACATCATCACCCGCAAGTCCGGCCCGGCGCAGCTCGACGCCAATTTCGGCGGCGGCTCATTCGAGACGGTGGAAGGAGGCCTGGCGCTGCGCGACGCGGGTAGCCTGGCCGGACACCGCTGGGGCTTCGCGCTGGGCGCGCAGGAGCAGCATACCGGCGGCATCCCGCCCTTCGTCGGTTCCGACGACAGCCGCGGCTTCCGCAACCGCACGCTGAACGGCAGCGCGGAGATCCAGCTCGGCGGCGTCCATCTCCAGGCCCGCGCCTGGGACGCCGAAGGCAAGGACCGCTATCTCAACCAGGTTTTCCCCCCGCCGAACTTCAGCCTGGTGCTGCAGCCCTCCGACCAGGACTTCCGCAACCAGGTCCTGGCCCTGGAAGCCGGCACCCACCTCGCCGACAACTGGGAAAGCAGCCTCACCCTCAGCCGCGGGCTGGATCGCCTGGCGCAGAACCAGGCGCCGGACTTCGTCCGCACCATCCGCCCCGAGGCCGACTGGCACAACGTGCTGGGCCTGGGCAGCTACAACCGCCTGTCGTTCGGCGCGCGCGTGGCGCGCGAGCGGGTCGACGCGGTGTCGTCCTTCGGCGCGCCGATCGCCGAGGCCAAAGACACCGACTACGCCTACCTCCAGGAAGAGTTCAACTGGAACAGCCAGCACTTGGTGGCCGCGGTGAACTACCTGCACGACGGCGCCTTCGGCGAGCGCTTCAACTGGAACGCCGAATACGGCTTCGACGTACTGGAACACACCCGCCTGATCGCCGCCGCCGGCAGCGGCTTCCACGCGCCGACCGCGGAGGATCGTTTCGGTCCCGGCGGCAACCCCAAGCTGCAGCCGGAGAAGGCGCTGAACTACGAGGTCGGCGTGAAGCAGGGCCTCGGTGCCCACCAGAATGCGGGCCTGCGCCTGTTCAGCACCGACGTGCGCAACCTGATCGAGTACGTGCCGCCGAACTTCACCGCCATCAACATCGCGCGCGGCCGCACCGACGGCGTTCAGCTCGACTGGAGCTACAGCGACGAGACCTGGGACGCCCGCTTCAACGGCATCTGGCAGGACCCGCGAGGCCGCGGCCTGGATACGAGCCAGCCCGAGCTGCATACGCCGCTGCTGCGCCGCGCCCGCGCCATCGCCAGCGCCTCGCTCGACCGCCGCTTCGGCCGCTACGACCTCGGCGCCTCCTTCTACACCAGCACGCTGCGCCATGACGTCGACGGCTTCACCTTCGGCAACACCACCACCGGCGGCTACGGCCTGCTCAACCTCAACGCCGGCATGCAGCTCACCCGCGCTCTGCGCTTCGACCTGCGCGGCGATAACGTGCTGAACCACCACTACCAGACCGTGTCCGCCTACAACCAGCCGGGCAGTGCGGTCTACGCCTCTCTGCGCTACGCGCTGCCCTTGTAGGGCGGCCTGTGGCCGCCGGGGCACGCATCGCGCCCCGGCGGGCATGGCCCGCCTCACGGGGTTATGCTTTGCGGAAATCGACCGGAAACTGCATTCATGGGCCACCGACTCAGCAAGATCGTCACCCGCACCGGCGACAAGGGCGAGACCGGCCTCGCCACCGGCGAGCGCCTGCCCAAGAGCGCGCCACGGGTGCAGGCCCTGGGCGACGTCGACGAGCTGAACTGCTGCGTAGGCCTGCTGCTGGTGCAGGAGCTGCCGGAAGCGATGCGCGCCTCGCTGTCGACGACCCAGCACGAGCTGTTCGACCTCGGCGGCGAGCTGTCCCTGCCCGGCCACGCCCTGATCAAGGAAAGCTACCTGCTGCGGTTGGAAAGCGAGCTGGCCGGCCTCAACGAAACCCTGCCGCCGCTGAAGGAGTTCGTGCTGCCCGGCGGCAACGCGCCGGCCGCAGCGGCGCACCTGGCCCGCGCGGTGGCGCGCCGCGCCGAGCGCTCGCTGTGGGCGCTCAACGCGATCGAGCCGCTGAGCCCGCTGGCGCCGCAGTATCTCAACCGGCTGTCGGACTACCTGTTCGTCTGCGCACGGGTGCTGGCGCGCCTACACGGGGGCAGAGAGGTCAGCTGGAAGAAGCAGAGCTGAGCGCGAGCCTAGGGAAATTTTGTCATCCTCAGCGCAGCGAAGGATGACAGCGCCGCGTTCACGCCGCCTGCTTGATCGCCAGCAATACCTGGTTGCGCAGGGTGCGCAGCAGGCCCAGCTCGCGCGGACTCACGACAATGCTCCCGGCCGTCTCGCGGTCGGCGTAGATCAGGGCTACCGGCGCGTCGCGCACCCGCAGCGGAAACAGCAGGAAGGTCTGCGCTCCCAGCTCGCGGCGGTGCCACTCCGGCACATAGGGGGCGATCTTCGGATCGGCGGCATCGGAGATCAGCACGTCGACGTCGCGGCTGAGGGCCACGTTGAAGATGCACTGCCGGTCGGCCAGGGCGAAGCGGAAGCATGGCACCTTGCGCTCCGCGTCCACGCCGAAGCCGAAGCGCGCGCACATGCTGCCGCTGCGCAGGTCGCGCATGCACAGCAGCACGCGCTGGAAGCGCATCGCGCGGTACATGATCTCCAGCGCGATGCCGAGCAACGCGCCCAGCGGCCGCTCCTCCAGCAGCGCGTCCCTCGCCCGCTCCGATATGAAAAAGCCGTTGCCGTGGTTCGTGCATCGAAAGAAGTCACTTCCATCCCACTGGTCCAGGTCGATCGCCACCTCCGTAGTCGATCGCATGTTTTCTGGTCCTCCGGCGACGCGCCCGCAGCCCGCGCATGGTGGACCAAACTTCGGCGGCGGCGTAACGATGGATCTTCCCGCTCGCCCGTGCACCCGAAGCTCGTGGAGCGGCTCATCCGGCGGCCTGCCACCTTCGATGATTACCGGAAACCGGTGCCATCCAGTGAGCCCGTGGCGCTCCAACGTAGACAGCGCGGATTCCCTCGCCACAACACGTATGAGTGCAGGGCACTCAAAGGACGAAGTAAGGCGCCTAACGCCTCTGAGCCGCATGCTACCTATCCTCGTCCCTGGATCGAGTG
>CAYWPB010000363.1:0-4244 GCA_964458725.1 uncultured Nevskia sp.
GGTTGGCGGCGAGCGCCAGCAGGTAGTCGGGATGCGCGTCCCAGGCAAAGGCGATCAGGCACATGGGGGGCTATTCTAGAACCTGCCTTGAATGCCGGTGTCAGTGTCATGGCGCCGGGGTATGCTGGCCCCGTTTTCCCCCGAAGCCCGAGACGATGACCCCTCTCAGCGAATACGAGCACCGCCAGCTGGAGCAGATCCGCGCCTGGCGCGCCCAGTCCCCGGGCCTGGCTACCCGTACCATCGGCAAGGCCTCCGGGCCGCTGGCCACCGCAGTCGAGAAAGCCGTACCCAGCGTGGCGCTGCGCATCAGCCTGGACGCCGTGCACGCCGCGGCGGTGCGGCTGAGCGACCGCCGTTCGATCCTGCGCAAGGCCGGCGTGTCAAGCATCGAGGAGCTGCGCGGCATCGAGCTTCAGACCTGCGACCGCCTGGCGCTGCAGGTCGGTCAGCGCGCCGCACTGGCGGCGGGCGGCAGTGGCGCGCTGTTCGGCGTCGCCGGCGGCCTCGGCCTGGTGGCCGACCTGCCGACCCTGCTGACCCTGACCTTCCGCACCATCCACCGCACCGCCCTGTGCTACGGCGAGGACCTGACGCCGCCGGAGCGGCGCAGCCTGCCGGTGGCGGTGTTCGCGCTGGCTTCGGCCAACTCGATGGAGGAGAAGGAGGACGCGCTGCACGCCATCGACTCCGTCGCGGCAGGCGGCAGCGATGCCGGCGTCGAAGGCGTGAGCCGCGCCGCGCAGCGCGAGCTGGCCAAGGACGGCGTCGCCTTCAGCCTCAACAACCTCGGCAAGAGCCTGGCCCGCAACCTCGGCTGGCGCAAGGCCGGCGAGTCCCTGCCTTTGATCGGCGCCTTCGTCGGCGGCTCGGTCAACGCCTGGTACCTGCACGACCTCGCCCGCGCCTCGCGCTACACCTTCCAGCTGCGCTGGCTGCGCCACAAGTACGGCCACGAGCACGCACTGGAGCACGCGGCGCAGGCGTGAACGGCGCTCCGCTTCTACGGCCGGCACGCGCTGCGGAGGCCGAACGGCTCAGCGCCATCGCCCACGCTGCCAAGGCGGCGCTCGGCTACCCGCCGGCGCTGATCGTGGCCTGGCGCGAGGAGCTGACCATCGAGCCGGAGCTGCTGCAACGGCATACCGTGTGGGTGCTGGAATGCGAGGGCGCGGTGCGGGGCTTCTTCAGCATCCACGCCGCCGGCAACGGCGCCGTGCTGGCCCACCTGTGGGTCGATCCGCCGGCGCAGCGGCGCGGCTTCGGCAGCATGCTGCTGCGCAAGGCCTTGCAACTCGCCTCGGTGAACCGGCTCGACTGGCTGGAAGTGGATGCGGAGCCGAACGCGGAAGCGTTCTACCGGCGGCACGGCCTGCACAAGGTGGGTGAGATCGCGGCGCCGATCCCGGGGGACGAGCGCAGGGTGCGGCCGCAGCTGCGCTGCACGTTTTAAGCCGCCGCGATCATCTCCGCGTTGCGCCACTGCGCGCGCAGCGCCCCGTGCGTGCCGAACAGGCGCTCGCGCCATTCCTCCACCAGGGCCCGCGTGTCGTGCCGCGCCGGGTGGAAGTCGGCTTTCCCGTAGACGCCCAGCTTCGGCACGATGCGCGTGATGAAGCCTTTGCGCCCGAGGACCAGGCGCAGCCCGCGCCCGTGCTCGCGCCAGCGCAGGCGGCGCTGGTCGCGCAGCACCAGCCACAACCAGCTCGCCACAATCGGCAACAGCAGCGCGGCGGTGACCAGCGGCACCGCCAGGCGCCGCTCCAGCGGGCGGTCGCCGAGGCTCTGGTAGACATCGTAGGCCACCGCCTTGTGCTCCAGCTCCTCCAGTGCGTGCCACTGCCACAGCTTGAGCATCTCGGCGTCGCAGTGGGCGGCGTATTCGCCGTCCTCCAGCAACTGCTGGCCGAGCCGCGCGGTGAAGTGCTCCATGAAGGCGGTGCAGGCCAGCTGCTGCCGCGCCGGCAGCCGCGCCAGCAGGCCCAGGCCGAGGCGGATCAGGCGATCCGGCACGCGCGTGTCGAAGCCGGCGGCGCGGAAGTACTGGTTGAGCCGCTCGTGCTCGCGGCCGTGGATCGCCTCCTGGCCCATGAACCCGGCAACCTGCGCCTTCAGCGTCTCATCCTCCACGCGGTCGCGGAAACGCCGCACCGATTCGGCGAAGAAGCGCTCGCCCGGCGGGAAGATGCCGGACAGCACGGCGTGGAAGGCGGTAACCACGGCGTTGTCGTAGAACGGGTAGGCACCGGCGCCGTCCGGCACGCGGAAGGCGATGTGGCGCGGCGGAATGCCGACCTTCACCCCGGCCGGCGCGCGGCTGGCCTGGGTCATGACAGTGCGGATCGAGCTCATGCGACACCTTGTCCTGGTTCAGTCCGATGCCTTAGATTTAAATCCGAACATATGTTCGGATTCAATTCGGATTTCCGGTCATGCCGAGAAAGCCCAGGCAGGAGCGCTCCAAGGCGACGGTGGATGCCATCGTCGAGGCCGGCCTGATCCTGCTCGCAAGCGAAGGCCCGCAGGGGACGACGACCCGGCGCATCGCGGAAGTGGCGGGTGTCGGCGTCGGCTCGCTCTACGAGTATTTCGACAATCGCGAGGCGGTGTACCGGGCCATGTTCCAGCGCATGGTGAACGACGCCGTGGCGAAGATCGAGCCGCTGACGCCGGTGCTGGTTCGGATGCCGTTGCGCGAAGGCACCTACGAGCTGCTGCGCCAGGTGCGCGCCCTGCTCGAGCGTGACGACGGCCGCTACCTCAAGTGCCTGCGCCATTCCTTCAGCATCGGCCGCAACCTGCCGTTCAAGCCGCTGCAGAAGGTGCTGACCGCATTGGTGCTGCAATACGCCATGCACCACCCGGAGCTGCTGCGCGGCCGCAATCTGCCGGCGCTGAGCTACATCCTGATCTACGGCGGCACCTTCACCGTGATCCGCCACCTGTCCGACCCGGTGCCGCCGATCACATTCGACGAGCTGGCGCATGGCCTAGCGGACATGGTCGCCTACACGGCGGCGGGTGGGTGCGGGCTGGCGGCTTAGGCGATGACTCAATGTCATCGCCTGCGAGACCGAACGCCCGGCCATGGATGGCCGGGCCGGGGGTTGGAAGAGTGCTGAAGTCGCGCCACGGATGGCCATTCGCCCCTCATCCTGTCCTTCTCCCCCAAGGGGAGAAGGGACCATGAGCCTGGGCGTCGCCGCGGCGACCACGAGCCTCAGTCCGAAGACGGCAGCTGCTTGGCCTGCTTGATGCCCATCGGCGCGCCGTTCAACACCAGCGAGCCCTTGCCGCCCTTGGTGCAGAGCAGCTCGACTTTCTCCTCGGCGTCGACATAGCGCTTGCCGATCAGGGTGCCCTCGGCCTGGGACGGGTCCAGCGCCAGGCCCTCCGGCGCGGTGGCCGTGCCGGCCAGCATTTCGACACCGCCGCAGCGGATGTCGTATTCGCCCGCCGGGGCTTTCACCACCATCAACTGCGTTTCGCAGACCGCGCTCTTCAGCTTGGCGCCAGCCTTCAGTGCAACTGCCATCTCTAACTCTCCAGATAAAGCGTCTACGTTCGTTTGTCATTCCGAGCGAGGCGAAGAATCTGGTTGCGAGGCCAGATCCTTCCCCCGGATCAAGTCCGGGGTCAGGATGACAGCTTACACGCCTCCAGCCACCAGGCGTGCCCAGCCGCCGAGGCGGTTGTACAGGCCGGTGCGGGCGGGAAACAGGAAGTGGCTATGCCCGGCCTCGGGCAGGATGTGCAGGCTCAGATCGCGGCTCCTGGGGAAGGCCGCCGGCACCTGATGCGGCGGTCCGGCGATGTCGCGCTCGCCCAGGGCCAAGAACAACGGCACTTCGATCTGCGCCGCCTCGGGCGCAACATTGCCGGGAATCATCGACAGGAAGGCCAGCATTGGCAGCATCTTGTCGCGCGCCACCTTGATCGCTTCGACGCCGCGCGGATCGGCGGCGTTGCCGGCGAAGATGGCGTTTGACTGCGGCGAAGGCTTCACCTCCGGGTACGGCACCTGGAACGTGGCGCGCGCCAGGCGCTCCAGCTCGGCTCGCACCTTGGGCGGGTCCTGGGCCAGGGCCTTGACCTCGGGTGAGACGTACTCGGGCATGCCTCGCGTGCTGAAACCGAGCAAGGCCAGGCCGGCATAGGTCTTGAACGTGGCCTGCTGCAGCAGTGTGGTCATGGCGCCCATGGAGTGGCCGACGCCGATGCTGACCAGGTCCGGCAGCGGCGGC
>CAYWPB010000364.1:0-4243 GCA_964458725.1 uncultured Nevskia sp.
ACTTCGGCATCGCCCGCATCACCGACAGCAGCAAGACCAAGACCGGCATGGTGCTCGGCACACCCAGCTACATGTCGCCGGAGCAGCTCTCGGGCAAGAAGGTCGACGGCCGCTCCGACCTGTTTTCGCTGGGCGTGACCCTGTACCAGCTGCTGACCGGCGCGCTGCCGTTCCAGGCCGATTCGATGGCCACGCTGATGTTCAAGATCGCCAACGAGCCGCAGGCGCCGCTGCTGACCCTGCGGCCCGACCTGCCGCCGGAACTGGAGACCATCATCGGCCGCGCGCTGCAGAAGCAGGTGGATGCGCGCTACGCCGCCGGGCGCGACTTCGCCCGGGACCTGCGCGGGCTGCTGGGCTAAGCCGCAGGTCGCCGGGATATGGCGCTCAAGGGCAAGGTCGCGACCGCGCTGCTCAGCGATGTCGGCCAGGTGCGCGACAACAACGAGGACTCGGTCGCCGAGGATAGCGAGATCGGCCTGCTGGTGCTGGCCGACGGCATGGGCGGCTACAACGCCGGCGAGATCGCCAGCGGCATCACCACCGCCTCGGTGGTCGACGCGGTGCGGCGCGAATGGCCCCGCCTGAAGCACGGCCAGGTCGACGAGGACAGTGGCTACAGCGTCGAGTCCCTGCTGCTGCGCCAGGCCCTGGAGACGGCCCACACCACCATCTACCAGGTGGCGCAGAGCCAGCCGCAATGCGCCGGCATGGGCACCACCGCGGTGGTGGCCCTGCTGCACGACGACCGCATGTCGATCGCCTACGCCGGCGACTCGCGCCTGTACCGCCTGCGCAAGGGCCGGCTGGAGCAGGTCACCCGCGACCACTCCCTGGTGGAGGAGTTGGTGGCGCGGGGCCACTACTCGCGCGAGGACGCGATGCAGCTGGTGCGCCGCAACATCGTGACCCGCGCCCTGGGGGTGGAGGCCACGGTCGAAGTGGATCTGATCGAAGAGGGACTGGAGCCTGGCGATATCGTACTGCTGTGCTCGGACGGCCTCACCGACATGCTCGACGACGAGATCATCCGCTTAACCCTGGTCGAGTTTGCTGATAATCTCAACACTGCTGCGGAAATGCTTGTCCGCAAAGCGAATGAGCGCGGTGGCAGGGACAATGTTTCGGTCGTGTTGGCGCGCGTGGACGCGGCATTTCCGCACAAGCGGCCGTGGTACGAACGCCTGATCGAATGGTTTTGAGCGGAACAAACTAAGGGAACGGGGACAGTCTGACATGGCCAAGCTCATCATCACCGATGCCGAAGGGGCGACGCGGGATTTCCCGCTCACCAAGGAGCGCATCACCATCGGCCGCCACCCCGACAACGACATCAGCCTCAACGACAAGGCGGTGTCCGGCCGGCACGCCGTGGTCATCACCATCCTGCACGACTCCTTCCTCGAGGACCTGAACAGCACCAACGGCACCCAGGTCAACGGCAAGCAAGTCGCCAAGCATCCGCTGGCCAACGGCGACACCGTGTCGATCGGCCGCAACACCCTGAAATACCAGAGCGAAGCCGCCGCCGCCGAAGAGGACGACTTCGAGAAGACTATGATCCTGCGCCCCGGCCAGATGGGCGCTGCGTTCGAGTCCCAGGTCAACAAGGCCGCCGCCTCGGCCCCGGGCCAGGAAGCGCCGTCCGGCGGCAAGCCGCTGGTGGGCAAGCTGAAGGTGGCTTCCGGCCCGAACATGGGCAAGGAGCTGGAGCTGACCAAGGCCCTCACCACCATCGGCCGCCCTGGCGTGCAGGTGGCGGCGATCACCCGCCGCGCCGACGGCTACTACATCGTCCATGTCGGCGGTGGCAGCGGCGGCCAGCACCCCCTGGTCAACGGCCAGGAAATCGACGCCCAGGCGCGCAAGCTCAACAACGGCGACACCATCGACCTGGTCGGCACCAAGATGAGCTTCCTGCTCGGCGGCTGAGCCGCTTCCCCGCCGCCCTGCTGACGACGGCCGCCGAACGTAGCGTCATCAACCGCGGACGGGCCGCCATACCCGCACGCCGTCCCAGCCCGTAAGGTAGCGCCACCTACAACGGAGGCGTGGACATGGGCTTTTTTATCAACGGGCTGATCGGCTGGCCGGCACGCGTGGCGCAGTACCTGCTGCCACTGGGGCCGCTGCTGGCGCGCATCGTGGTCGGCTGGGTGTTCCTGTGGAGCGGCTGGGGCAAGCTCAACAACCTGCCGCAGATCGAGGAAAACTTCGTCAGCTGGAACATCCCCTTCCCGCACCTGCTCACCCCTTTCGTCTCCGGGGTGGAGTTCTTCGGCGGCGTCTTCCTGCTGCTGGGCCTGCTGACACGCATTTCCGGCGGCGCCCTGGCCGTCACCATGGTGGTGGCGATCAAGTCCGCCAAGTGGAGCGATGTCGATTCGCTCGAAACCCTGCTGGGCTTCGACGAGAGCGCCTATTTCGCGATCTTCACCTGGCTGGCCATCGCTGGCGGCGGCAAGCTGTCGCTGGACCACCTGCTGCTGAAGTGGAAGGCTGCGCCGGGGCATCCGGAGTGAGGCTGGGTGTTCCCCCTCCCCCTGCGGGAGGGGTCAGGGGGAGGGGTCGGGCGGCGGAGTCCATCACGACGACCACGGATTCCCGCTTCCGCGGGAATGACGAATCACAAGAGAGAAGTTGCTCCCGCGGATTCAATCCCGGTGCACGAAATGCACCCGGTTGGTCAACCCGCAGAACAGCTCGTAAGCCAGCGTACCCGCCCAGCTCGCCACTTCCTCCGCCGGCAGGCCATCCCCCCACAGGGTGACGGTGTCCCCCACCACCGCCTGCGGCAGCTCGCGCAGGTCCACCGTGATCATGTCCATCGACACCCGCCCCACCATGGGCGCGCGCTGGCCGTGGATCAGCACCGGGGCGCCGCTGGGCAGGATGCGGTGGACACCATCGGCGTAGCCGACCGCCACCACCCCCACCCGCATCCGTTCCGGGCAGCGGAAGGTAGCGCCGTAGCCCACCGTTTCGCCGGCTTCCAGCTGGTGCACGGCGATCAGCCGGCTCTCCACCCGCATCGCCGGCTTCAGCCCGAGGTCGGCCGCCGACTTGCCCGGCAGGGGGCTGGCGCCGTACAGCATCAGGCCCGGCCGCACCCAGTCCAGGCGCGCGCCCGGCCAGGCGATCAGGCCGGCGGAGTTGGACGCCGAGCGCGGCCCCGGCAGGCCATCCAGGGCCTGGGAAAAGGCCTCCAGCTGGCGCAGGGTCATCGGATTGGCGGTCTCGTCGGCGCAGGCCAGGTGGGTGATCCAGCCGGCCAGCTGCCAGTCCGGCCGCTGGCACAGGGCCTGGTAGAGGGCCGGCGCGGCGGTCAACGGGAAGCCCAGGCGGTTCATGCCGCTGTCCAGCTTGAACCACAGGGTCAGCGGGCGCTGCGCCGGCAGGCTCTGCAGCAGCTGCAGCTGCCAGAAGTCGTGCACCACCACCTGCAGGCGCAGGCGCGAGGCCTCCTCGGCCTCCTCCAGGGACAGCACGCCCTCGAGCAGGTTGATGGAGCCGTCCAGCCCGGCCTCGCGCAGCACCAGGGCCTCCTCCAGGCAGGCCACGGCGAAGGCGTCGCCCCCCGCCTGCTGCAGCGCCCGCCCCACCTGCACCGCACCGTGGCCATAGGCATCGGCCTTGATCGCCGCCATCACCTTCGAACGCGGCGCGAAGCTGCGCACCCGGCCGAGGTTGTGGCGGATGGCGGCAAGATCGATGGTGGCGGTGACGCGCGGGGTGTAGGAACCGGTCATAGCCGCGTAGTTTCCCGCGTCCGGGCGCGGGATTCCACAAATCCGGGCCGCGGCCTAGGTATACATGTACTCGGGCGCGAGGTTGTCGAAGCGCGTGTAGGGCCCGAGGAAGGCGGTCTTGACCGTGCCGGTGGGGCCGTTACGCTGCTTGGCGATGATGATCTCGGCGGTGCCCTTGTCCGGCGATTCCTTGTTGTAGTACTCGTCGCGGTAGACGAAGACGATGCAGTCGGCATCCTGCTCGATACCGCCGGACTCGCGCAGGTCGGACATGCGCGGGCGCTTGTTGTCGCGCTGCTCGACGCCGCGCGACAGCTGCGACAGCGCGATCACCGGCACCCCCAGCTCCTTGCCCAGGGCCTTGAGGCTGCGCGAGATCTCGGAAATCTCGTTGGTGCGGTTCCCGCGCGTCCACGGCACCTGCCTCAGCTGGATTTAATCCACCCCGATCAGCTTGATGTCATGGCGCGCGGCCCCTCGGCGGGCTCCGGCGG
>CAYWPB010000365.1:0-3808 GCA_964458725.1 uncultured Nevskia sp.
TACGGCAAGTGGCCGGGCCTCAAGAGCGGCGGCCCCCCTTCCGCAACGCCCATGCTTCCCCGATCGCGGTTTACCCCCCCACCCCGCCCCTCGCCCCCTGAGCTGCGTGCGGCACTGGCGCCGCCGGCGGATGCCGGCGGCGCTCAGGTCAGCCGCTGCAGCACGTCCTGCGCCGCTTGTTCTCCGGCGCGGATCGCGCCGTCCATGTAGCCGGTCCAGCGCAGCGCGGCCTCGGTGCCGGCCCAGTGGACGCGGCCGACCGGCTGGCGCAGCGCGGGGCCGAGCCGGCTGAGCTGGCCGGGTTGCCAGATGCCGGTGGGCGCGCCGCGCACCCAGTCGTCCAGGGTCCAGTCCTTTTCGGCGTAGGCCAGGGGCTGGCGCGCTTGCTCGCCGAACCAGCGCGCGAAGCCATCGATCACGGCGGCCTTGCGCTGCTCCGCCGGCAGCGCGCTCCAGGCCCGTTCCGCGCCGCCGCCGATGAAGCCGAGCAGGGCGGGGCCGCCGTCCGGCGAGCTGTCGTCGTAGGAGGCCATGACTGGGCCGGGCAGGCTGCCGACGTCGCCGGCATAGCCGCGCGTGCGCCAGAACGGCTGCTCGTAGCTGAGTACGACTTTGGCGTAGCGGCCCATGCGGGCCTGGGCCTGCAGCTCGCGCCGCGCCGGTGGCAGGCCGGGTTCGAAAGCGATGGCCTGAGCCATCGACGGCGGCATGGCGACGATGACGTAGCGGGCGCGCCAGCGGCCCTGGTCGGTGTGCACCTGCACGCCGCTTTCGCCCTGCTCGATGCGCCGCACTGCCTGTCCGAGCTTGATCGCCTCGCCCAGGCGTTGCGCCAGCTGCAGCGAGATCTGCTGCGAGCCGCCGACGATGACGCTGTCCTGGGCGCCGCCGTCGCCGCCGATCAGCATGTCGACGCTGTCGCCCTGGGCCACGTACCAGAACCAGAACAGGGCCGAGACCTCGTCCGGATCGGCGCCGAGCACGGCGCGGGTCATCACGGTGGCGAAGTCGCGGGTGGTGGGGCTGAAGCTGTGAGACTGCACCCATTGGGCGAATGTCATGCCGTCGAGCGCCGCCGCGTCCGCGGCTGCCCATGGGGCGGCGGTGCCGACCTGCCGCGCCAGGTGGTTCATGCGCAGATCCAGGCGCGCCAGGTCGAACTTCTCGGCCAGCGACAGCGCGCCGGAGAATGCCGGCAGCGCGCCGGTGAACTCGACGCGCTTGTTGTTGAGTTCCCAGATGTGCTTCGCCTCGCTGTAGACCTTCTGCAGCTTCAGGCCGAACTCCCCGGCCAGGGCCCGCACCCGGTCCTGGGTGGGGCCGACGAACTGGCCGCCGATGTCGTAGCGGCGCGCGCCGATCGGGATGGTCCAGGTGCGGCCGCCGACGCGGTCGCGCGCCTCCAGCACCACCACCGAGTGCCCCGCCCGCGCCAGCTCGCGCGCCGCGGCCAGGCCGGAGAGACCGGCGCCGATCACGATCACGTCGACCGCGTCGTCGCCGGCCCAGGCCGGGAGCAGCGCCAGTGCGCCCAGTGTCGCGGCCATCGAGCGCAGCGCGCGGCGGCGTCCGGTTCGAGTCGGCGGGTCCTGGCGCATGGGTCTGGCTCCTGGCGGATGCTCTACTCTAGGCGAATTCCCAAGACACCCGCGCCGATGCCCGACATCCTCTGCCCGCTGTGCCGCCAGCCGCTGGACCGCCAGCCCCGGGTCTGGCGCTGCGCGCAAAACCACAGCTTCGACGTGGGCCGCGAGGGCTACGTCAATCTGCTGCCGGTGCAGCACAAGCATAGCCGGGAGCCCGGTGACAGCGCGGCGATGGTGACGGCGCGGCGCGAATTCCTCCAGGCCGGGCATTACCAGCCGCTGCGCGAGGCGGTGGTGGAACTGCTGCGGCCGCTGGGTATCGGCAGCCTGCTCGACCTGGGTTGCGGCGAGGGCTGGTACACCGGCGCGCTGCCGGAAGTCGCGGCGGAGGTGATCGGCCTGGATATCGCCAAGCCGGCAATCCAGGCGGCCGCCAGGCGCCATCGCGGCATCACCTGGCTGGTCGGCAGCGCGGCGCATCTGCCGCTCGGCGACGGCGCGCTGGATCTGGTGTGCAGCCTGTTCACGCCCTTGCAGCTGGCCGAGATGCAGCGGGTGCTGCGGCCGGGTGGCCACGTCCTGCTGGTAACGCCGGCGCCAGACCACCTGTGGTCGCTGCGTGAGCACCTGTTCGAGGAGGTGCGGCCGCACGAGCCGGACAAGTTCCTGGCCGGCTTCGAGGCGCAGTTCGAGCTGCAGACGCGGCTGGAGTTGGGCTTCGCCCTGAGCCTGGGACAGGCCGACCTGCGCCGCCTGCTGGCGATGACTCCCTATGCCTGGAAGGCGAAGCCGGAGCGGCGCGCGGCGCTGGAGGCCAACGCAGGACTGGAGACGCAAGCCGCGTTTTCGCTGCTGCTGTTCCGCCGCAAGGGCTGAAGTCCGGACACTTCGGCACGCGACGAAGCATGCCGGGTCGCCGCGGCGCGACACTCGCCGCATGAGCCCCGCCAGTACCACCGAGGACGACAGCCTGCCGCAGCTGAGCCGACGCGGCTTCCTCGCCGTCCTGCTGGCTGCGCCCGGCGCCGCCCGCGCGCTGGGCGAGGGCGTGATGCCCGTCACCGAAAACCGGAGTGCCGCGATGATCACCTGCTTCATCCGCTACGAGATCGACCCGTACCAGCGCGAAGCCTTCCGCGAGTACGCGCGCAACTGGGGCCGCATCATCCCGCGCTGCGGCGGCCACCTGCTCGGCTATTTCCTGCCGCACGAGGGCAGCAACTACATCGGCTGGGGCCTGATTGGCTTCGACAGCCTGGCGGCGTACGAGACCTATCGGGCCCGGATCAAGGCCGACGAGGAAGGGCGGCGCAACTTCAACTTCGCCCAGGACAAGCGCTTCATCGTACGCGAGGAACGGACGTTCCTCGAGGTGGTGGACGGGACGTTCGAGATCCCGGCCGCGAAGTGACCTGTAGGTCGGCCTTCAGGCCGACAGCGCAGTCGCCCTGAAGGGCGACCTACAGGGTTTACGCTTCACAAGCCCGCGCGATGAACTGCCGCGGCACCGTGCTGCGCGGCACCTTGCCGCCGAACCAGCTGCGCACGTCCTCCTCCAGCCCGAGGCCGTGCATATAGTTGTAGAGCGCCTTGTTCAGCGCCGCGCCGAGGCTGTCGTGGTCGACGCCGGTGGGGTCGATGAAGCCGATGTCGTTCTTCGCGAAGCCACCCTTGGGCAGCGGCGCCAGGGTCACGCCGTACTGTTCCGGGTGCCTGCCGACCGGCGAGTGCACGGTGCAGGCGAAGCGGTGGAAGAAGCCGGACTGGATGCAGCCGGCCTCGAACAGCTGGCGCACGTACTCCAGCGCGTCCACCGTGTCCTGCACCGTCTGGGTCGGGAAACCGTACATCAGGTACGCGTGCACGAGGATGCCGGCGTCCGTGAACGCGCGCGTCACGCGCGCGACCTGCTCGACCGTCACGCCTTTCTTCATCAGCCTCAGCCGCCGGTCGTGCGCGACTTCGCGGCCGCCGCTCCCCCGGATGCCGCCGGAGTCCGCGGCCCCCCCGCCCAGCGCCGGCGTCACCGATTTCTCGAAGCGGATGTTGCCCCACCAGGAGACAGCCAGCTTGCGATCCAGCAGCTCCATCGCCAGCGCCTTCAGCCCCTTGGGCGGGGCGGCTTCGTCGACGAAATGAGAGCCGCTCTGGCCGGTTTCGGCGACGATCCGCTCGATGCGGTCGGCCAGCACCGCGGCGGAGGCGAGGTCGTAGCGCGAGAT
>CAYWPB010000365.1:3818-4217 GCA_964458725.1 uncultured Nevskia sp.
GGGGCTCACGTCGCAGAAGCTGCATTTCTTCCAGTGGCAGCCGTGCGCCACGGTCAGCTTGTTCCAGCGCCCGTCCGACCACAGGCGGTGCATCGGGTTGAGCATGTCCAGCACCGACAGGTAGCGGTCCAGCGGCAGTCCGTCCCAGGTCGGCGTGCCGACCTCGGCGAATGGCACGTCGGGCTCGCCGCAATCGACGTACCGCACCGCGCCACCGGTCTCGCGCAGGAAGCTGCGCACCAGGCGCTGGCGCGGTCGCCCTCCGTGCAGGTGCTCCAGCAGGGCCAGCAGCGGGCGCTCGCCGGCGGCGAGGCAGACGTAGTCGAAGGTGTCGAACACACGCGGCCCGGCCCGCTCGCGCAATTCGGGGTTGAAGAAACCGCCCCCGAACACGGTGAC
>CAYWPB010000366.1:0-4213 GCA_964458725.1 uncultured Nevskia sp.
GGCCTTCAAGCCGGCCGCGCTGTCGCCGCAGCAGCGCTTCGAGCGCGAATACCTGCTGGCGCGCATCGACGGCGAGCTGTTCTGGCGCGAGGAGGCGCAATCGCCGTTGCACAACCCGGCGTTCTACCTCGACAACGGCTTCGATCCCAGCGTCTACATGGAGCGGCCGTACAAGCCGCTGGACCAGCGGCTGAGGGCCTTCGTCGGCTACCTCAAGTCGATTCCGGCAGCGGCCGGCCAGATTCGCGCCAATCTCAAGACACCGCTGCCGAAGACTTTCGTCAAGCGCGGCATCTCGGCCTTCGGCGGCTACGCCGACTTCTTCCGCAACGATGCCCCCAAGGCCTACGCCGAGGTCAAGGACCCGGCGCTGCAGGACGAGCTGAAGGCGGCGATCGAGCCGGCGGCCAAAGCCATGCAGGACCTGGCCGAGTGGTTCAAAACGCAGCAGTCGACGGCCGACGACAGCTTCACGCTCGGTCCGAAGCGCTTCGCCGACATGCTGTGGCGTACCGAGCGCGTGCGCACGCCGTTGGCCGAGCTGGAGAAAATCGGCAAAGCCGACCTGGCGCGCAACACGGCGGCGCTGAAGCAAGCCTGTGGCCAGCTGCTGCCCGGCGGCAGCCTGGAAGCCTGCGTCGCCAAGGTCGAGGCGGACAAGCCGAAGGGCAGCGTGGTCGAAGGTGCCCGCGCCCAGCTGACGCAGCTGCGCCAGTTCGTGCAGGACAAGAACCTGGTCAGCATTCCAGGCACCGAGCAGGCCCTGGTCAACGAAGCCCCGCCTTACCAGCGCTGGAACTTTGCCTACATCAACATCGCCGGCCCCTACGACAAGGGCATGCCTTCGACCTACTACGTCTCGCCGCCGGACCCGAGCTGGCCGCAGGCGCAGCAGGACGCCTACAAGCCGGGCAAGGCGATGCTGCTGTTCACCTCGGCGCACGAGGTCTGGCCCGGGCACTTCCTGCAGTTCCTGCACGCCAACCGCTCGTCCTCCACCTTTGGCCAGATCTTCGTCGGCTACGCCTTCGCCGAAGGCTGGGCGCACTACAGCGAGGAGATGATGTGGGAAGCCGGCCTCGGCGACGGCGCGCCGGACGTGCACGTCGGCCAGCTATCGGAGGCGCTGCTGCGCGATGTGCGCTTCCTCTGCGCCATCGGCATGCACACCCAGGGCATGAAAGTGGAAACCTGTCAGAAGATGTTCCGCGAGCAGGCCTACCAGGACGCCGGCAACGCGACCCAGCAGGCCGAGCGCGGCACTTTCGACCCGGCCTACCTGAACTACAGCCTGGGCAAGCTGATGATCCGCAAACTGCGCGCCGACTGGACCGCGACGCACGGCGGCCGCGACGCCTGGCACGACTTCCATGACCAGTTCCTGTCCTACGGCGGTCCGCCGATCCCGCTGGTGCGGGAGCAGATGATGGGGGCGAAGGACAAGGGGAAGTTGTTCTGAACTTTCCACTCCCCTCTCCCGCTTGCGGGAGAGGGGCTGGGGGGCCGTTGCTTTTGTAGGTCGCCCTTCAGGGCGACTGCGCAGTCGGCCTGAAGGCCGACCTACAACAGCGCAAGCCGCTACTTGTGCGTCTTCAGCAGCCCGGCGACCTTGTCGACGTACTTCTTCATCGCGCCGTCCTTGCTCTCGCCCTTGAGCTTGGCCCAGGCGTCGTACTTGGCGCGGCCGACCATGTCCAGCATGCCTGGGCGCGAGCCGGACACGTCGCCCTGGGAAGCCTGCTTGAAGGTCGCGTAGAGGGCCAGCATGTCGTCATTGCCAGGGCGCTTGGTCAGCGTCTTGACGTCGGCCTGGGCTTGCTCGAACTGCGCTTTGAGGTCTGCCATGGTGTGTCCTCTCGTTCTCGGAATGGGCGCGCCCGGCGGCGCGGCAGGGTTTTATAGCACGCTCGTAGGGCGGGCCGTGCCCGCCGGGGTTGCAGCGCGGAATTCGCGGCGGCCACGGGCCGCCCTACACCCGCTCCAGCGTGAGGAAGCTGTAGGCGTGGGCATGACGCTCGTCGGCGGCGCGATCCTCGCGCGCGGTTTCGCGCCATTGCGTCGGATCGTAAGACGGGAAATGCGTGTCGCCCTCGACTTCGGCATGAACCCGCGTCAACTCCAGCCGCCGCGCGTGCGGCAGGGTCTGGCGGTACAGCTCGGCGCCGCCGATGACCAGCAGCTCGCCCTGCGGCTGCGCGGCAAGGGCCGCGGCGAGATCACGAAACACAGTGGCGCCAGCCGGCGCATAGGCAGGATCTCGCGTCAGCACCCAGTTGGCCCGCCCTTCCAGGGGCTTGCCGAGGGATTCGAAGGTCTTGCGCCCCATCAGCACGGTGTTGCCCAGGGTCAGGTGCCGGAAATGCTTGAGGTCCTCCGGCAGGCGCCAGGGCAGGCCGCCGTCGCGGCCGATCACGCCGTTGTCAGCAACGGCGACAACCAGAGTCAACCCGTGCTTCAAACCGCCACCGGCGCCTTGATGTGGGCGTGCGGCTCGTAGTCGCTGAGCACGAAGTCCTCCAGTTTGAAGGCGAACAGGTCCTTCACGTCCGGATTGATGGTCATGGTCGGCAGCTGCTTCGGCTCGCGTGTCAGCTGCAGGCGCGCCTGCTCCAGGTGGTTGGAGTAGAGATGGCAGTCGCCGCCGGTCCAGATGAAATCGCCTGGCTGGTAGCCGCTGACCTGGGCCACCATCATGGTCAGCAGCGCGTAGGAAGCAATGTTGAACGGCACGCCGAGGAAGATATCGGCGCTGCGCTGGTACAACTGGCAGAACAGCCTGCCGTTGGCGACGTAGAACTGGAACAGGGCGTGGCAGGGCATCAGCGCCATCTGGTCCAGTTCGGCCACGTTCCAGGCCGATACCAGCATGCGGCGCGAGTCCGGCGACTTCTTCAGCAGCTCGAGCGTCTGCTTGATCTGGTCGATGTGGCGACCGTCGGCGGTGGGCCAGCAGCGCCATTGCTTGCCGTAGACCGGGCCCAGGTCGCCGTTCTCATCGGCCCACTCGTCCCAGATCGAGACGCCGTTGTCCTTGAGCCAGGCGATATTGGTCTCGCCGCGCAGGAACCAGAGCAGCTCGACGATGATCGATCGGGTGTGCAGCTTCTTGGTGGTGAGCAGGGGGAAGCCCGCGCTCAGATCGAAGCGCATCTGATGGCCGAACACCGAGCGCGTGCCGGTGCCGGTACGGTCGCTCTTCTCGGCGCCGTGTTCCAGCACGTGGCGCATCAAGTCCAGATATTGCTTCATTACACCTCCAGCTTTTTCGGTGCGATCAGTTCGGAACCCGGGATGCCGCCGCGCAGCCCCCAGTTTTCCGGCGCCACTTCGTTGAGGATGATGCGGGTGTCCTGCGGCGGCACCCCGAAGCGCCCGAGCGACTGCACCAGGGCCTGGTACAGCTCGCGCTTGAGCGCTGCGGAGCGGCCCGGGTAGAGGGTGATTTCCACCTGGGTGTAGTACTCGGAGGCTTCCGGCCCGACCATGAAGTCGTCGGCGGAAAAGGCCTGAAGGCGTACGTTGCGGTCGTGCGGCGGGATCTTGAGCACGTCCACCAACACCCGCTGCACTTCCTCGATCAGGGCACGCCGCTGATCCGACGGCAGATGCCGGCGGATCGAAACCAGGGTGCTCGGCATCAGGCGCCCGCCTCGGCGGGCACCGGATAGCGGTTGCGCCGATAGGCCATCCAGATGAAAGCGGCGCCGCAGAGCAGCATCGGCACGCACAGCTGCATGCCCATAGTGAACCAGCCGGTGCCGTAGAGATAACCGAGCTGCTTGTCCGGAATGCGGACGAACTCGATCATGAAGCGGAACACGCCGTAGCCGAGCAGGAACAGGCCGGCGGCGGCGCCCATCGGCCGCGGCTTGCGGGCGAACAGCCAGAGGATGCCGAGCAGCAGCAGGCCCTCCAGGCCGGCTTCGTAGAGCTGGCTGGGATGGCGCGGCAGGCGTTCCGGGTCGGTGGTGGGGAAGACCATGCCCCAGGGCAGGGTGGTCGGAGCGCCCCACAGCTCGCCGTTGATGAAGTTGCCGATACGGCCGGTGAACAGGCCGAAGGGGGTCAGCACGGCGGCGAAGTCCGCCACTTCCCAGAAGCTCAGCTTGACGTGGTGGGCGAACACCATCATCGCCACGATCACGCCCATCAGGCCGCCGGTGAAGGGCATGCCGTCGTACCAGCTCCGGAAGAAACTGAGCGGGACCGGCGC
>CAYWPB010000367.1:0-4204 GCA_964458725.1 uncultured Nevskia sp.
GGGCGGGCGCACCGCGCAGAACGCCAGGCCGGCTTCCCTGGCCAGTACCCGCTCGACCGCGCGTACCCCGGCCCCGGCGGCGTGCAGGGCCGCCTCGGCGGTGCCGGGGCCCTGCATCGTGTCGGGGTCGTGCCACAGCGGGCCGCGCGAGGTGTCGGCGCGCAGCACCCTTTGCACGTGCTCGCGGCTGTGCACGCGCTCGAGCTGCTCGACCGTGGCGGCCGGCGCCTCCAGCTGATCCATGAAGTCGAGCAGGCCGCTCAGGCGCAGCCGGTCCTCGATCGCCAGCAGCCGTTGCGGCGACTCTGGATGGCCCGGTCCCATGTCGTGTTGCAGGAACGAGGGATGCCCGATCCAGGCAACCGGGCGGAACGGGATCACGGTTTCTCCTCCGTCGGGCGCTATGACTGCGCCCATTCGCGCTAGTCTACCGGCCTGAAGGGGGCCGTCCGCAACGACGAGGGAGAACCGCATGAAAAAGGCGAACGCGCGCAGCAAGGGCAGCGGCAAGGATGGGGCGGGTAGGGGTGGCAAGGACCGCCGGGCGGCGGCGCCGGCGGCGGATCACCCGGACCAGCCCTATCTGCTGCCGGTGGAGGACCGCCTGGCCGCCGGCAAGGCACTGCGCGAACGCTGTCCCCGCAAGGCCCATGGGCAGTGGAAGGCACTGCCACGCCGCGCCGACCCGATCGAGCTGCTGCTCGCTTCCGACCAGGGCCGCGTGGCCCATCTGGTGCCGATCCGCTACGGCCGCATGATGGTCTCGCCGTTCACCTTCTACCGCGGCGCTGCGGCGGTGATGGCCCACGACCTCGCCGGCACGCCGGCCAGCGGCCTCAAGCTGCAGGCCTGCGGCGATTGCCATCTGCTCAACTTCGGCGGTTTCGCCACGCCGGAGCGCAAGGTGGTGTTCGACATCAACGACTTCGACGAGACCGCCCTGGCGCATTGGGAGTGGGACGTGAAGCGCCTGGCGGCGAGCTTCGTGCTTGCCGGCCGCGCCAACGGCTTCGACGACGACCAGTGCAACGAGGCCGCCTGGTACGCCTGCCAGACCTACCGCCGGCGCATGGCCGACTACGCGCGCATGTCGGTGCTGGAGGCCTGGTATTCGGCGCTGGACCTGCAGGAGCTGATCGACCGCGGCGAGGACGAGACCTTCAAGCAGTTCAGCCGCGAGCGGCTGGCGCTGGCCGATTCGCTCAGCACCCATGCCCACGACCTGGCCAAGCTTACCTACGATCTGGGTCAGACGCCGCGCATCATCGACAACCCGCCTCTGGTGTACCACGAGGACGATATCCAGAAGCACCAGGCCTACCACCGCGCCGTGGAGGAGGCCTTCGGCCGTTACCGGCGCTCGCTGCTGCCGGCGCGGCGCCTGCTGCTGGACCGCTACCGCATCGTCGATGTTGCGGTGAAGGTGGTGGGCATCGGCAGCGTCGGCACCGACTGCGGCATCGTGCTGCTGCTGTCTGGCAACGGCGATTCGCTGTTCCTGCAATACAAGGAAGCGCGCGCCTCGGTGCTGGAGCCGCACTGCGGCGCCAGTCCCTATGGCAACCATGGTCAGCGTGTCGTCGCCGGCCAGCAGATCATGCAAAGCGCCAGCGACCTGTTCCTCGGTTGGACCGAGGGCGAGAACGGCCGCCAGTTCTACATCCGCCAGCTGCGCGATGTGAAGGTCAAGCCGGTGATCGAGGCGATGAAGCCGGCCAATCTGCGCCACTACGCGCGCAGCTGCGGCTGGGCCCTGGCGCGCGCCCACGCCCGCTCCGGCGACGCCGTGACCCTGATCGGCTACATGGGCCGGGGCGAGGCATTCGAGGACGCGCTGACCGCCTTCGCCTGTGGCTACGCCGACCAGACCGAGCGCGACCACGCCCTGCTGCGCAAGGCGATCCGCAGCGGCCGGATACAGGCGCTGAAGGAGGGTGTCTAGGACCGGGCCCGCCCCGGATTGCTCTTTACCAGATCGCCACCACCCAGGCGACCGTCAGGGCGCCGCCGGCGAGCCACAGTGCCAGCTCGTACGGCGGCTTCAGCCGCCATGAGCGCGTGAAATCGTCGTAGTACATCAGGCGCGACATCGCGCCCCGGCTGGTCTGCGGCATCTCCATCTCCTCTGCTGCGGCCCGGCGGCCGCCACCATTGACTGGATACGCCCTTGCCGGTGCTGCGTTCGCGCGGGAACGATGAACGGTCACCGCGGTCTGAAACATGGTGCAAGTGTCAGGCGCGGGCTCGTTGCGGTCCGCGCTTCAGCCCCCGTTCAGCGGCAGCCGCGCAGTGTGGCTGCCATGTCCCCAGGAGGCAGACCGATGAGTACAGCCGTCAAGACCGGCCAGCGCCAGCCGCTCAGCCTGGGCATGGCCTTGTCGGTGCTGTTCCACGGCAGCCTGATCGCCTGCCTGGTGTACCTGGTGCATCCGCACGTCGATTTCCTGTCGCCGCCCAAAGCCATGCCGGTGGTCGACCTGGCGCCGCCGGCACCGCCCGCGCCGCCGCGTCCCAAGGCCGCCACGCTGCCCAAACCGGTGCCGCAGACCGAGGCGCCGAAGCCCGACCAGTTACAGGCCACCGCCCCCCGGGCTCCGGCCGAAGCGGTCGCGCCACCCGCCGAGGCGGCGCCTTCGACACCGCAGGTGGTCGGCACGGTGGTGCCGCCCAGCTACTTCAGCGCACTGGAAAGCCTGATCCAGAAATCCCTGCAGTACCCGGGCCGCTCCATTGCCAACGACGAGGAGGGCAGCTGCACCGTGCGCGTGAGTTTCGGCCGCGACGGCGCCATCGCCGGCGCGCAGATGGTCAAGCCTTCGGGCTATGGCGCGCTGGACGGCGAGTGCCGCGAAGTGTTCCGGCGCATTGGCCGCTTTCCGCCGGTGCCGGCCGACACCAGCCCGGACGCGACCGACTTCGCCATCGAGCTGCCGATCAGTTTCAACCTGCAGTGATGCGGCGGCCGGCGCTCAGGCGCCCGCGGAACGGCGCGACAGGAAGCGGTAATAGGCCGGGCACAGCAGCACCGCCCCGAGCATGTTGGCGGTGAACATGAACACCAGCAGCTTGCCCATGTCGCGCTGGAACTGCAGCTCCGAGAACAGCCAGGCGGCCACGCCGCCGGCCAGGCACAGGCCGGTGAATACCACCGCCTTGCCGGTCTGGTGCAAGGTCTGGAAATAGGCCTGGCGCAGCGGCAGGCCCTCGCGCACCTTGTGCTGCAGCACGTCGTAGATATAGATGCCGTAGTCCACGCCCACGCCCACCGCCAGCGACACCACCGGCAGCGTCGCCACCTTCAGCCCGATGCCGAACAGCGCCATCAGCGCGTTGGCGAAGATCGAGACCATGAACAGCGGAATGCAGATCGCCAGCAGGCCGGCGGGCGAGCGGTACGAGGCCAGCACCAGCAGCACGATCACCGCGTACACCGCCAGCACCGTGACCAGCTCCTTGGACTTGACCACCTCGTTGGCCGCCGCCATCACGCCGATGTTGCCGGAGCCGATGGCGAAGTGCGCCGGGCAGCTCATGCCGGCCTGCTCCTGGTAGGCGGCCGTCGCATCGTCCGCCGCCTTCTGCAGCTTCTGCACGTGCGCGTCGGCGCCGATCTGCTCGTCGCCGGCGCCCTTGGCGCGCAGCCTCTCGCTGTACTGCTTCAAGGCCTCCTGCCGGTTGCCCACCTCGCGCCGCAGCACCGTGCGCGCGGCGCAGGCGGCCGGCTGCACCTCCGGGTGCGCCGCGTAAAACTCCTGCGCGTTCTGCGCGTCGAAGCGCTTGGCGGCGTCGATCACCGTGTCGATGGTGGCGGCGCGGTGGTCGGCGGTGAACACGAACACCGGCATCGCCGAGCAGTGGAAGTCCAGCAGGCCGGAGGTGGTCTGGATGTCCTGGTTGATCAGCGACAGCACATTGCTGTTATGCGGCAGCACGTCGAACTTCGGCGCCAGGTCCATCAGCCCCACGTAGGCCTGGCGGATCACCGTGGCGATGGACTTGACCGACTGCACCCCCTCCACGTTCTGCATGCGCCAGGCGAACGTGTCGATCTGGTTGAGCGTGTCGTACTGCGCGCAGGTCTCCGGCGCCGTCTCGGTGATCAGCTTGAGGATGTCGGTGCCGATGGAGAAGTGGCCGGTCCCCGCGGCAAAGTCGCGGTTGTAGCGCGAGGCCGGCCGCACACCCGGCACGCCGGGTGTGGCAG
>CAYWPB010000368.1:0-4200 GCA_964458725.1 uncultured Nevskia sp.
GCGTCGAATTTGCGATTTTAGCATCCTGGGCCGCCAGTTGGCCACGCAGGAAGGCATG
Organism: uncultured Nevskia sp.; assembly: GCA_964458725.1. Lineage (GTDB taxonomy): Bacteria > Pseudomonadota > Gammaproteobacteria > Nevskiales > Nevskiaceae > Nevskia. The sequence continues at coordinate 59 of CAYWPB010000368.1, forward strand.
GGCCGCCTGGGCCTGCTCCGGAGTGGCGGTGCGGCCGGTGCCGATGGCCCAGACCGGTTCGTAGGCGATGACGGCCCGGGCGAAGGCATCGACGCCGCTGGCGGCCAGCACCGCGCCGAGTTGGCGCCCCAGCACCCGCTCGGTCACACCGCCGTCACGCTCCTCCAGCGTCTCGCCGACGCAGAGGATGGGGATCAGGCCGGCGGCCTGGGCCGCGGCAAACTTGCGCGCCACGGTGGCATCGTCCTCGCCGTAGAGCGCGCGGCGCTCGGAATGGCCGACGATGACGTAGCGGCAGCCCAGCTCGGCGAGCATGGCGCCGAGCACTTCGCCGGTGAAGGCACCGGCCTTGGTCTGGTCGGAAAGGTTCTGCGCGCCGAGCAGGATGGCGTCGCCGTCGAGCTTGCGCCGCACCGGATCCAGGTACACGGCCGGCGGGCACACCAGCATGTCGATGTCCGGGTATTCGCCCTGCTTGTCCAGCAGGCCCTGCACCAGTTCGGCGTTGGCGGCGAGCGAGCCGTTCATCTTCCAGTTGCCCGCGATCAGGTAACGGCGCGACATAGTTGGTCCCTTGTTGATTGCGACGATTGTAGGTCGCCCCGGAAAGCGACGCTTTTATGGACGGATATTGTGCTTCAGGCCGCCGCGGCCAGCTTGACCGCCTCGGCCAGGCGCTCCGCGGTTTGCTGCGTCTCGATCCCATCCTGGGCCTCGACCATGACGCGGATCAGCGGCTCGGTGCCGGAGGCGCGCAGCAGGATGCGCCCGCGTCCGTTCAACGAGGCCTCGCAGTCGCGCAGCGCCTCGCCCACCTGCGGCAGGTCGAGGATGGCCTTGGCCCTGCCCTGCACCGGCACGTTGATCAGCACCTGCGGGAACTTGCTCATGCCGGACACGAGCTGCGCCAGCGTGACCTGCTCGGCCAGCATTGCCTCCAGCACCTGCAGCGCCGAGACGATGCCGTCGCCCGTGCTGGTGCGGTCCAGGCACAGGGTGTGGCCGGAGGTCTCGCCACCGACGATGCCGCCGCTGGCCTTGAGCTTCTCCAGCACGTAACGATCGCCGACCGCGGCCCGCTCGAACGGCACACCCAGCGCGGCGAAGGCCTTCTCCAGGCCGAGGTTGCTCATCACGGTGCCGACCACCGGGCCACGCAGGGCGCCGGCCTTGAGGCGCTGGCGGGCGATGACGAACAGAATCTCGTCGCCATCCACCTCCTGCCCCTCGCCGGTGATCAGCAGGCAGCGGTCGGCGTCGCCGTCCAGCGCCACGCCGAGATCGGCCTTGTGCTCCAGCACCGCGGCCTTCAACCCATCCAGATGGGTGGAGCCGCAGCCGCGGTTGATGTTGAGGCCGTCCGGGCGGTTGCCGATGACGATGACCTCGGCGCCCAGTTCCTCGAACACCGCCGGGCCGACGCGGTAGGCGGCGCCGTTGGCGCAGTCGACTACGATTTTCACGCCGCGCAGTGAGCCGCCCTGGAAAGTGCCCTTGCAGAACTCGATGTAGCGCCCCGGCGCGTCGTCGATGCGGCGGGCGCGGCCGAGCAGCTCCGGCGCGACACAGGTCAGTTCCTGATCCATCTGCGCCTCGATCTGCGCCTCGATCTCGTCGCTGAGCTTGTCGCCGTCGGCGGAGAAGAACTTCACGCCGTTGTCGAAATGCGGGTTGTGCGAGGCCGAGATGACCACGCCGGCCTGGGCACGCAGGGCGCGAGTCAGGTAGGCCACGGCAGGGGTCGGCAGCGGACCCAGCAGGTGGGTCTCCACGCCGGCGGCGGCGAAGCCGGCTTCCAGCGCCGCCTCGAACATGTAGCCAGAGCGCCGCGTGTCCTTGCCCACCAGCACGTGGGTGCCGGCGTTGCCGCCGAGCACGCGGCCGGCAGCCCAGCCCAACTTGAGCGCGAACTCCGGCGTCATCGGCGACTGGCCGACCCGCCCGCGCACTCCATCGGTTCCGAAATACTTGCGACTCATTCTCATCCTTCCGGGCTTGCACCCGCCCTCGCCAGCATGATGCTCGTGGTTATATTCATGGCCTCGACGGTGGCCGCTACATCGTGCGTGCGCACCACCGCCGCGCCCTGCCAGGCCGCCAGGACCGCCGTGGCCAGCCCCGGATGCAGCCGCCGTTCCACCGGCAGGCCCAGCAGCCGGCCAAACAGGGACTTGCGCGATACGCCGATCAGCAGTGGCTTGCCCAGCCCTGCCAGGGCATCGAGCCAGCCCAGCAGGCGCAGATTATGCGCGTCCGTCTTGCCGAAGCCGATCCCCGGATCCAGCAGAATGGCCTGGGGCGCGATTCCGGCGCTTTCGCAGACCCTCGCCCGCCCGGCCAGGAAATCGGACACTTCTCTGACCACGTCGACGTAGCTTGGGTTCTGCTGCATGCTGCGCGGCTCGTCCAGCATGTGCATTAGGCACACCGCCGCGCGGCGCCGCACGACCACCTCGACCGCGCCGGGGGCGCGCAGGGCATAGACATCGTTGATCAGCTCGGCCCCGGCGGCGCAGGCGGCATCCATCACCGCCGGCTTCATGGTGTCGGCCGAGATCACGCAGTTCAGTTCGGCGCGGATGCGCTCGATCACCGGCACCACCCGTTCCAGCTCCTCCTGCTCCCCTACCGGCTCGGCCCCGGGCCGGGTGGATTCGCCGCCGACGTCGAGGATCGCCGCCCCTTCCGCCACCATCTCGCGGGCGCGCCGCAACGCCGCCTCCGGGTCGAAGTGGCGGCCGCCGTCGGAAAAGGAATCCGGCGTGACGTTGAGCACGCCCATCACCCGGGGGCGGCTCAGGTCCAGGCTGCGGCTGGGAAGTTGCAGGATCACGGCTAAAAACTAAGGGGTCGACGCTTTCGCGTCGACCCCCATTGCGGCCGGAAGGCCGGTATCAGCTCTGGCTGGCGGGCTTGGGCGCCACCGGGGGCGGCACCACGCCGCCGGCGCTGGGCCGGAAACTGGAGGACGGCGGGCGGCCGCCGCTGGTGTCGGTCCAGCTGCCGGGCGTGCCCGGTTCCTTGCCCTGCATGATGCGGTGGATTTGGTCCGCGTCCAGCGTCTCGTACTTGATCAGAGCCGCCGCCATGGCGTGCAGCTTGTCCATGTGCGTCACCAGGATCTCGCGGGCGCGGGTGTAGTTGTGGTCGATGATGTCGCGGATCTCGGCGTCGATCGTCGTCGCGGTGCTCTCCGACACGTTCTTGTGCTGGGTCACGCTGCGGCCGAGGAATACCTCGTCCTCGTCCTGGCTGTAGGACAACGGGCCGAGCTTCTCGGACAGGCCCCACTTGGTGACCATCTTGCGCGCCATCTCGGTGGCCCGTTCGATATCGTTGGAGGCGCCGGTGGTGACCTTGTCAGGGCCCAGGGTCAACTCCTCGGCGATGCGGCCGCCGAACAGCATGCAGATGACGCTGTTCAGGCGCTGCTTGCTATAGCTGTAGCGGTCGTCCTCGGGCAGGAAGGTGGTAACGCCCAGGGCGCGGCCGCGCGGGATGATGGTGACCTTGTAGACCGGGTCGTAGTCCGGCACGTTGAGGCCGACGATGGCGTGGCCGGCCTCGTGGTAAGCGGTGTTCTGCTTCTCTTCCTCGCTCATCACCATCGAGCGCCGCTCGGCGCCCATGATGATCTTGTCGCGCGCCTTCTCGAAGTCGTGCTGGTCGACCAGGCGCTTGTTGGCGCGCGCGGCGAACAGCGCCGCCTCGTTGACCAGGTTGGCCAGGTCGGCGCCGGAGAAGCCGGGGGTGGCACGGGCGATGAGCTCGGGCTTGACGTCGTCCGCCAGCGGCACCGCGCGCATGTGCACGCGCACGATCTGCTCGCGGCCGCGCACGTCCGGCAACGGCACCACCACCTGGCGGTCGAAGCGACCCGGGCGCAGCAACGCCGGGTCGAGCACGTCGGGGCGGTTGGTGGCGGCGATGACGATCACGCCCTCGCTGCCCTCGAAGCCGTCCATCTCGACCAGCAGCTGGTTGAGGGTCTGCTCGCGCTCGTCATGCCCGCCGCCGAGGCCGGCACCGCGGTGGCGACCGACCGCGTCGATCTCGTCGATGAAGATGATGCAGGGCGCGTGCTTCTTGGCCTGCTCGAACATGTCGCGCACGCGGCTCGCGCCGACGCCGACGAACATTTC
>CAYWPB010000369.1:0-4187 GCA_964458725.1 uncultured Nevskia sp.
GGCAGCGTCACCGGCACGCTCACCGGCGCCGGCGGCCGCGCCAGCTCCGCCGCGGCCGGCGCGCCGCCGGCGATCAACAAGTACACCGGCCAGGTCATCGCCAACGGCGCGGTGCTGCTGGTGTGGACCGGCGACGGCTGCTCGACGCCGCTGTGCGATCCACGCACCAGCCAGGACTTCCTGGCGGTGGTCGACGCCGAGCCGAACTCGACCACCTTCGGCAACGTCATCTGGACCGCGGAGCTGCCGAACATCCTGGCTTCCAACGTCGCCGGCAACATCGTCGGCGTGCTGGGCTCGGACTCGCACAACGATCCGCACCACATGCTGAGCTACACCTCCTACATCTCCGGCGGCGGCGACGGCCTGGCCAAGGGCCACAAGTACACTTTCGCCGGCGGCGTGATCAGCAAGAACGTATTCCGCTTCGACATCACCAGCGTGCGCAACATCGGCAAGGCCGACATCGCGGTCTGCGGCACGCAGCCGCGCCGTTCTTCGCTGACCGACGACTTCATCGTCATGCCGGCGCCGGGCGCCAACCACAAGATCCTGTACACCTACATGAGCAACTACGTGTACGGACCGGGCGGCACCGTCACCGAGATCGATCCGGACCGCGCCGCGCCGACCATAGCGGGCCTGTGCGTGGCCTCGCTGCCGGCGCCGGTACCCTTGCTGCAGAGCGCCGAGCAGGGCGGCATCCTCGGCAGCCTGCTGGCGGGCGTCGACGTCGCGGACGACAACGCGCTGCTCGGCCACAAGGGCATCACCGAGTACTCGGCCCTGGTCAAGGCCAACCAGCCGCGCAATCCCACCGAGTACACCAGCTACCCGGACACGCGCGTGGCGCGCTCCTACAACCAGGGTGTGTTCTATTACGGCAACAAGGACGTCGGCATCGAGGCCCTGCCGCACGGCATGGCGCTGACCTATGACGGCAAGTACCTGGTGCAGTCCGACTACGCCGTCGCCGCCAGCATCGGCGCCGCCGCCATCAACGGCGCGCTGCGCGGCCTGTGCAACCAGGAGCCGCTGGTCGCCGGCGGCCAGAGCATCAGTGCCGGCCCGCTCGGCGTCTGCGGCTCGTCCTTCGGCAGCTCGGTGCGAGTCTATCCCACCAGCAACAGCTACGCCCACGGCAAGACCAGGGATTCGCTGGCCCAGGCCAACGTCTACTCCGGCAACCCGTACATCCGCTCGGTCAGCGCCGTGCCGGACGGTCCGCGCCACGAGGAAGTGATCTTCCACGAGGAGAACGAGGGCCTGATGGCCTTCGGCCTGCCGCACCAGTCGCACCACACGCTGAACCAGAAGGGCTGGGTCAGCCTCGGCGATCCGAGCTACGACAAGGCGGTGTCCAGCGCCGGCGTCGCCGCCAACGCCGGCTCCACCGTCACCGTCGCCAGCAGCAGCAAGGGCCAGAACAGCTACGTGCCGCATGACGGCGCCTTCTCCGCGGCGATGTGCGGCGGCACGCTGTTCTACAGTCCGGACGTCACGCTGTCGGGCGGCGAAACCAACATCTACGGCGGCAAGGGTCCGTACTGGCGCGCGGTCTACGACGTCGGCCCCTGCACCGGCGTGTCCTACTTCACCCTGACCGACGACGACCGCTTCCTGATCCTGCCGATCGCCGGCATCGAGAGCCCGGGCAGCATCGATCCGGACGGCGCGGTGGAGTTCGACCGCGACTATCCGCGCGAGCACAGCCGCCGCGTGCTGACGGTGGACATCCGGCCGCTGCTGGCCAAGGGCCATGCCGACACCCTGGCCACCTCCATCAAGTGCGACTTCCCGCCGCCGGCCGCCAGCCGTACCGCCAACACCACCCTGGGCCTGCCCGCGACCCGCGCCGACCAGTCCGGCGGCGTCAGCGGCAAGTTCAACGTGCTGCGCCACAACAACGAGGCCGACGACTGCCCGCGCGTGCGCGGCGCCATAGGCCAGTTCGAGACCGGCCCCAACGGCAGCGGGCTTGCGACCACCTTGTCGTCCAACGTCAGCGAGCCCGGCGTCGGCTACTACCGCCTGGCGCAGACCATCCAGGAAGTGGAATCCGGCACCATCGGCAACATCTTCCTCAACGCCAACCAGGTCGGCGGCGAGCCTTCCGGCAACACCGGCGGCGGTCCCGGCAGCGGCAACCTCAACACGCTGCAGAACCTGTACACCCACGGCGGGCCGCACTTCACCGTGATCGACCGCATCGGTTACCAGCCCTCGCCGCAGGGCGCGGGCGGCTACCTCGACCTGACGCCGCTCAACGACGGCTCAGGCCTGGGCCTGCCGCGCGATGCGGTGGTGGGACAGCAGGCCGCGAGCGGCGTCGAGCGCTTCGCCTTCATCCAGTACTTCGTCGAGCTCAACCACGTGCCGCTGCCCGGCACCGGTTCCGACGGCGACCGCACCATCTGCCTGGGCAAGGTCGACCGCCGCACCGGCGCTACCGTGCTGGACACCTCCTTCACCGACGAGCTGCTGGGCACGCCGTGCCTGGACTTCGACAGCTCGGCGCGCGACTCCTGGCTGTGGCCGGGCGCCCGCGGCGTGAAGGGCACGGCCAAGCCGCACTCGGCGATCTTCGAGCGCGACGGCGCCCCGCTGTTCGGCCCGGGTTACTACCCGGCGGCGCCGCTGAACCCGGACGGCAACAGCTGAGGCTGTACAGGTAACTAGCGGTACAGGCGCCGCCCGCGCAAGCGGGCGGCGCTTTTCTCGTCTCACCAGGAAACAATGGATATGACCAAGATGAAACACCCGTTCAAGCTCTCCGCTCTGGCGCTGGCCGCAGCCTTTTCCGCCGCGACCGCGCTCGCCGACGACGCCGCAGTCAAGGCCGGCTCCGGCCTGGCCGCCGACCTGATCGTCAACGGCCAGCCGATCAGCCAGAACCACGTCACCCTGATGAGCGCCAACTTCTCGCCCGAGAAGGTGCTGCCCGGCGCCGAGGCCAAGGCCGCAGCGCGCTCGGAGCTGATCACCGAGGAGCTGCTGGCGCAGCAGGCCCGCAAAGAGGGCTTGGATCGCAAGCCCGAGGTGGCCGACCAGATCGCCTTCCAGGATCGCGCCATCCTGTCGCGCGCCTACCTCGAGGCCTACTTCGCCAGGAACCCGCTCCCCCAGGAAAGCCCAAAGTCCGCCTACGAGTGGCACCGCCCCAACGGCAAGATCGTCGAGTACAAGGTGCGGCAAATCCTGGTTCCCACCGCCGACGAGGCGCGCCAGCTGATCGGCAAGCTCGACAAGGGCGAGGACTTCGCCGAGCTGGCCCGGCGCAATACCCAGGACCCGGGTGGCCAGGCCAGCGGCGGCGACCTCGGCTGGTTCCGGCCGGACCTGTTCGTCGACCACGGCTTCGCCGACGCGGTGGTCGCGCTGAAGAAGAACGAGTACAGCAAGACGCCGCTGCGCACCCGTTTCGGCTGGCACGTCATCAAGGTCGAGGACGGCCCGCGCCCGGTGCAGAACCCGGCGCCCTACGAGGCGCTGGACGACAACTCCAAGCAGGCGCTGCGCCAGAAGACCGCGCAGCTCAAGCTGGAAGGGCTGACCAGCCGCCTCGCCGCCGCGGCCAAGGTCAGCGGCCCCGGTGCCGTCGCCGCGCCGGCGCGCAGCCCGCGTTGAGAGGAGAGACGCGATGAGCAAATTCACGCTCGCAGTGACCGCCTCCCTGCTGCTCGGTGCCTGCGCCCAGCAGGCGGCAAAGCCAGAAGCCGCCGCCGCGCCGGACGCTGGTTTGTCGGCGGAGAACCGCGCCGCCTTTTTCGTCAACCATGCGCGCAGCGGCGAGTTCGCCGCGGTGAAGCAGGAGCTCGACGCGGGCATTCCGGTCGATGTGGTGGACTCGCTCGGCCAGACCGCGCTGCTCGCCGCGATCTCGCGCAACGATGCCGCCGAGGTCGCCCTGCTGCTGGGCCATGGCGCCGACGTCAACAAGGCCGACGATGCCGGCTGGTCGCCGCTGCACTACGCCGCCTGGTTCGGCAGCAGCACGGCGATCCTGCAGGTGCTGCTCGATCGCGGCGCGAAGATCGACGCGCTCAACGACCGCCACATCACGCCGCTGTACTTCGCCAGCGTCGCCGGGCACGAGTCGCAGGTGAAGCTGCTGCTGGAGCGCGGCGCCGACCGCAGCATCGCCTCCAGGACCGGCTACACGCCGTTGCGCGCGGCGAAGGTGAAAG
>CAYWPB010000370.1:0-1805 GCA_964458725.1 uncultured Nevskia sp.
TTCGCGCCGCAAGCCAAAGGGCCGCCGCGAGGCGGCCCTTTTTTGTTGGGCCGCGCTCGGCTACCGTGCCGCATCCATCCGCCGCCGACAGGGCACGTACCGGCATGAAGGCCCGCCTGCTGCTTCTGCTGTTCTGGGCGCTGTCCGCGCCGGTCCGCGCCGACTGGTTCAGCGGCAACCTCGGCATCGCCAGCGACTACCTGTTCCGCGGCGTGGACCAGACCAATGGCCCGGCCCTGCAGGGTGGCCTGGACTACGTCCACGACAGCGGCCTCTACGCCGGCGGCTGGGCCAGCAACAACCGCAGCGCCGGCAGCGGCGGCGAATTCGATCTCTACGGCGGCTACACCCATCCGCTGCACCTTTTCGGCCTGCTCAACGCCACGCTCGATGCCGGTGTCACCGGCTATGTCTATAGCGGCGAACGCGGTCCGCTGCTCGGCGGCGGCAGCCAGGACTTCGCGGAAGTCTACGGCGGCCTCGCCGCCGGACCGGTCGCGTTCAAGGCCAGCTTCGCTCCGGACTACGCCGGGCGCGGCGCGCCGGGCTGGTACCTGCAAGGCCTGCTGCGCTACCCGCTGCCCTGGGACTTCAAGCTGCGCGCGAGCCTGGGCTACGGCCTCGGCGCCGGCGTGCAACGCCAGACCGCGCCGCTGAGCGCCGACGGGCGCGGCCATGCCTATCTCGACTATGCGCTGCGGCTGAGCCGTGAACTGCCGTGGTGGGACCTCGAGGCCTGGGCCGAGGTGGTGGGGACCGATCTGCACCTGGCCGACGGCGCGCAGGGCGGCAGCGACCAGCCGAAGTTCATGCTGGGGCTGCGCAAGGACTTCGATTTCTAGATCGCGGGCTCGCGGTCGAGCTGGCGGTAGCGCAGCGATTCGGCGATGTGCGCCGTGCTCACGGCCTCGACGCCGGCGAGGTCGGCGATGGTGCGCGCCACCTTGAGCACACGATGATAGGCCCGCGCCGACAGCGACAGGCGGTTCAGCGCCTGGGTCAGCAGCTGGCGCGAGGCCTCGTCCAGCGCGCAGTCCCGCTCCAGCTCCTTCGGCTCCAGCACCGCGTTGGCCTTGCCGGCGCGGGCCAGCTGCCGCTGGCGCGCCAGCATCACGCGCTCGCGCACGGCGCTGCTGGGTTCGGCCTGCGGCGCCTGCTCCGCGGTGAGCTCGCCAGGGTCCAGGCGCGGCACGAACACCTGCAGGTCGATGCGGTCGAGCAGCGGGCCGGAAATGCGGCCGCGGTAGCGCGCCACCTGGTCCGGGGTGCAGCGGCAGCGCCCGGCGCTGTCGCCGAGATAGCCGCAGGGGCAGGGGTTCATCGCTGCGACCAGCTGGAAGCGCGCCGGGAAATCCACCTGCCGCGCCGCGCGCGACACGGTGATCTGGCCGCTCTCCAGCGGCTCGCGCAGCACCTCCAGCACGCTGCGGTCGAATTCCGGCAGCTCGTCGAGAAACAGCACACCGTGATGCGCCAGGGTGATCTCGCCCGGCCGCGGCTGGGCGCCGCCGCCGACCAGGGCCACGCCCGAGGCGGTGTGGTGCGGCGCGCGGTAGGGCCGCAGGCCCCAGTCCAGCGGATCGAAGCCGCCGTTGCCGACCGAGGCCACCGCCGCCACTTCCATCGCTTCGGCCTCGCCCAGCGGCGGCAGGATGCCGGGCAGGCGCACCGCCAGCATGCTCTTGCCGGCGCCCGGCGGGCCGCACAGCAGCAGCGAGTGGCCGCCGGCGGCGGCGATCTCCAGTGCACGCTTGGCCTGGAACTGGCCGCGCGGCACGGCGTAGGGGTGGACTTCAACTTTCACC
>CAYWPB010000370.1:1815-4175 GCA_964458725.1 uncultured Nevskia sp.
GCCGCGCACCTCGGCCAGATCGGGCACGGCGCGCTGTCCCATCACCGGCGGCTTGGGCGGCAGGCTGGGCAGGCCCTCGCCGTGCAAAACGGCGCATAACGCACCAAGTTGGTTCGCGGCCTTCAGTTCGCAACCGCTGGCCAGGCGGGCTTCCTCGGCATTTGCCTCGGGAACGAGCAGCTTGCGCCCCGTTTTGGAGCATTTGATCGCCGCCGGCAGCACGCCGCGCACCGGGCGGATCTCACCGGTCAGGGACAGCTCGCCCAGCACTTCCAGGTCGGCCAGCGGCGCCAGCGGGATCTGGTCGGAGGCGGCGAGAATGCCCAGAGCGATCGGCAGGTCGAAGCGGGCGCCGTCCTTGGGCAGGTCGGCCGGCGCCAGGTTGACGGTGATGCGGCGGTTGGGGAACTGGTAGCCGCTGTTGAGGATGGCGGCGCGCACCCGGTCGCGCGACTCGCGTACCGCCGCCTCGGGCAGGCCGACGATGCTCAGCCCCGGCAGCCCCGGCGACAGGTCGACCTCGACCGTCACGGGATCGGCGACGAGGCCGTTCTGCGCGCGGCTGTGGACCGTGGCGAGGCCCATTAGCCCGCAGCTCCCGAGGGGGAATCGAGCTCTGGCCGTATGTCGAGGCGTGATGGACGCCGGGCTGGAGCGAGCCCCATGGTGGTTCCATGGGGCGAGTGAAGCCCAAGTCCAGCGCGCCGCAGACAGGCCAGAGCCGATTCAGCCGGAGAATCCCCAGGCTGATGGTTGGTCACCGCTATTCCCCTGAAAAACAAGATGAAGCACCGATAAAGCACGGGATTCTCCGGCGGCCTCTCGGGAACTGCGGGCTTCCTACTCGGCTTCCGCTTTACCGGGGATCTTCTTCTCCAGCGCCTTCAGCCGCTTCTCCAGCGCTGCCAGTTTGGCCTGGGTGCGGGCCAGCAGCTCGGCCTGGGTGTCGAAGCGCTCGCGGCTGACCAGCTCCAGCCGGTCGAGGTTGGCGCGCAGCACGGCGCGGAAGTTGTCCTCCAGTTCGGCGCGCAGGCCGCGCAGGCCGGGCGGCAGCACGCGCGACAGGCGCGCCGCCAGGTCTTCCAGTTGTTTGGGGTCCAGCATCGATGGCTTCTCCGTTTGGGCGGAGTCTAGCTGCCCCGCCAGGCCGGCGCACGGTAGCGGCGGCAAATCCGGCGCAGGCCGTGCCGCAGGCCGGCCCGGAGGCCGCTGGCACGCTCCATGCTTCAACCGCCTAGCTACGCCGTCGGGGGCTGATTTTTCGGGCGGCGGGGTTCACAGGGCAGTTCTACCGCTGCAGGAAAGAGGAGTTGCATCCAATGAAATTGATCACAGCCATCATCAAGCCTTTCAAGCTTGACGAGGTGCGTGAGGCGCTGTCGGAGATCGGCGTCGCCGGCATCACCGTCACCGAGGTCAAAGGCTTCGGCCGCCAGAAGGGCCACACCGAGCTGTACCGGGGCGCCGAGTACGTCGTCGACTTCCTGCCCAAGGTCAAGATCGAAGTTGCCGTCACCGACGACAAGCTCGATCCGGCCATCGAGGCCATCAGTAAGGCGGCACACACCGGCAAGATCGGCGATGGCAAGGTGTTCGTGCTGTCGCTGGACCAGGCCATCCGCATCCGTACCGGCGAAACCGGCAAAGACGCACTGTAAGGAGTCCATAAAAATGCTTTCCCTTTCCAATCTGGTCCGCGTGCTGCTGTTCGCGGTGTTCGCCGCGTTCGGCAGCATGGCTTGGGCGGACACGGCTCCGGCCGCCGCGCCTGCGGCCGCTGCTTCCTCGTCCTCCGGCGGCGCTGCCGCCGCTCCGGCTGCTGCTCCCGCCGCTGCTCCGGCGGATGCGGCTGCTGCCGCTCCTGCGGCTCCGGCCGCCGATGCTCCCGCCGCCCCGACGCCGAAGTGCGGCGACAAGGGTTTCGAGTGCAACAAGGGCGACGTGGCGTGGATGATGACCTCCACCGCCTTCGTGCTGTTCATGACCGTGCCGGGCCTGGCCCTGTTCTACATGGGCATGGTCCGCACCAAGAACGCCCTGTCGACGACCATGCAGAGCTTCTCGATCTTCTGCGTGATTGCGGTGCTGTGGGTGGTGTACGGCTATAGCATGGCCTTCACCGCCGGCCACGACGGACACTGGTACACGCAGTTCATCGGCTCGCTCGACAAGCTGTTCATGGTCGGCGACGACCCGACCACCGCGGTGGCCGCGACGTTCAGCAAGGGCATCTACCTGCCCGACTACGTCTACTGCATGTTCCAGCTGACCTTCGCCGCCATCACCGTGGCGCTGATCTCCGGCGGCTACGCCGAGCGCTTCAAGTTCAGCGCGATGATCATCTTCAGCATCCTGTGGTT
>CAYWPB010000371.1:0-4165 GCA_964458725.1 uncultured Nevskia sp.
TGCCCGCAGTAAAGTTGGCAACCATGCTCGTGCCGGAGGCTGCTCCGGCGGCGCCCGCCGAAGCCGCTCCGGCTGAAGCTGCCCCGGCCGAGGCTGCTCCCGCCGCCCCGGCGGAAACCACGCCGCCGGCCGATACCTCGGCCCCGGCCGCGCCCTCCAGCGACAGCAGCACTCCGCCGGCCGAAGGCAGCTCCTCGTCCTCGAGCGGCGGTTCGCAGTAAGCGCTTAAGGCGTCAAGAGATCAGCCCCGCCGATCGCAAGATCGGCGGGGTTTTCTTTTTGGTTTTCCATTTGCGGGTGGGTGCTACGCCGCCACCAGCCGCAGCCGCGTGATCTCCGACGGCGCGCCGAAGCGTAGCGGCGGTCCCCAGTAGCCGGTGCCGCGGCTGGTATAGACCCACAAGGTGCGCAGGCGGTTGAGCCCGGCGGTGAACGGCTGCTGGAAGCGCACGAAGAAGTTCCAGGGCAGGAACTGGCCGCCGTGGGTGTGGCCGGACAGCTGCACGTCGAAGCCGGCCTCGACGGCCGCCGCCGCGCTGCGCGGCTGGTGGGCCAGCAGCAGCTTGAGCGCCACGTCAGACGGCGCCCCGGCGAGGGCGGCGCGCGGATCGCTGCGATGGGCCTCGCCGAAACGGTCCGCCGAATAGTCGGTGACGCCGCCCACCAGCAGGCGCGCGCCATGGTGCTCCACCACTTCGTTCTGATTGAGCAGCACGCGCAAGCCCAGCCGGCGCAACTCGGCGACCCAGGCCTCGACCCCGGAGTAATACTCGTGGTTGCCGGTGACGCAGTAGACGCCGTGGCGTGCCGACAGCTCGCCCAGCGGCGCGATGTGCGGCGCCAGGCGCTCGACGGTGCCGTCGACCAGGTCGCCGGTGACGGCGATCAGATCCGGCTTGAGGGCGTTGACCCGGCCGACGATGGCCTTGATGTAACCGTTCTTGATGGTGGATCCGACGTGGATATCGCTGATCTGGACGATGCTGAAGCCGGCCAGGGCCTGCGGCAACCCCGCGATCGGCAGCTCCACCTCCACCACCCGCGCCAGGCGCCGGGCGTTGAACAGACCGGCGACGGTCACCAGCAGGGCCGCCACCACCACCGCGACGGCGGAGTCCGCACGCACGCCGGCGGAAGGCGCCAGCACCGGCAACAGCCAGCCGGCCGCCGCCAGGACCAGCAGCACCAGGTCGCGCAGCACGGTCAGCACGAACAGCGAGGAGAACAGGCCCATGGCGAGATAGCCGGCCCAGGCCAGCAGGTCCGCCTTGGAGTGGCGCCGCGAGCTGCGCAGCAGGAACGGCAGCGGCAGCAGCAGCGCGGACAGGGCCAGCAGGGCGATCCCAGCCCAGATGCCGGCGGGGCCGATGGGCAGCGCCGGCAGCAGGCGCAGGCCGAGGTAGGCGTGGAGCAGCGCGCTGAGGCCAGCGAGCCGGAGCAGGATGTTCAGAGACATTCCTGCTGTATGGGGTGCGGCGACGCCGGATCAAGGGCCCGGCTTTCATCCTGAGCGCAGCGAAGGGTGAGGGCTCGCGTTTTGGCGATGACTCAATATCATCGCCTGCGAGACCGACGATTTCGCCAGGAGCGAAATCGAACCGCCGCAGGCGGGCCCGAAGGGCGCATCCCATGGATGGGATGCGTAACGCCCGGCCATGGATGGCCGGGCCGGGGTTTCATCAATAGGGCAAGGTCGCGCCAGGGATGGCGATGACGGCACCAGATCCTTCCCCCGGATCGAGTCCGGGGGAAGGACGACATCAACGCTTGACCGTCCGCTCCCACATCTCCAGATAAGCCTCGGCCGAGTTGAACAGCGCATCGATCGCCGGTTGACCGCCCTCGATATTGACCTCATCGACGAAGTCGGCGACCAGGCCGTAGTGGGCCCAGCCTTCCTTGTTGATGTCGAACACCCGCTCGCCGCTGACCTCGCGGTCGAACGTCACCGGCTGGATGCCGTCGAACCGCGGCCCCCAGCCCGTGCCCTTGAACAGGGTGAACGGATAGACCACCGGCACCGCGTTGGCGCCGCGCGGCGGCGCCTGGTGCGCCAGGCCGTTGGTGTCGGCGCCGTAGCCCATGCCGAACCAGTACTTCGGGCTCTTCACCGGCAGCAGCTTGTTCAGGGTCTTCACGTACTGCGCGCCGTTGCCGTTGCCCGGGAACAGGATGCCGCCGACCGCCAGGATGCGGCGCGCCTGCTCCATGCTGATGCCGCCGTGGCCGCCGTGGGTGGAAACCACCGGATACTGCGGGCTCTGCGCCTCGGCCATGTCGAGCAGCTGGTCCTTGATCTTCAGCTCGAGATGGTCGACCTCGATGATGATCTTCTTCTCCATCATCTTCTGCAGCGCGTAGTGGCCCAGGTCGGTGAGGAAGCGGCCGTTGCACTGGCGGGTGTTGGGATACAGCGGCAACGCGCCGCCGCCGCCGGCCTGCAACAGCGCCGCCAGCAGCGGGTTGGTCAGGCCGGTCGGATCCGAGGTGGTCATGATCGCGCCCGGATCGTAAAAGTAGTCGCCGGCCGGGCAGTCGTAGGTGTACCAGAAGCTGCCGGTGTCGACGAAGTTGCCGGCGTTAAGCACCAGGCCGTCGAAGATGCCGTTGCCGCCGAGCGCGTTGTTGAACTCGTGCACCGGGAACATCTCTCGCACGCCGAGGTTGTAGAGGCGGTCGATCTGGGTGTCGATGTCGGCCTTGGTGCAACCGTCGATCTCCGGCCCGCCGGCAAGCTGCTTCACGTCGCAGTTGAACAGATGCGAGATCTCGATGCCGAGCACCACGGCGAGCTTGCCGTCGTTGATCACCTTGCGCGCATCGGCCGGGTTGTCGACCAGGCGGAACCAGCCCTTGCCCGGGCCACCCTCCTGGGCGTCGATGTAGTCCTGCAGGTCGTGCATGAACTGCACCTGGCCGATGGCGTTGTCCATCTCGTTGCAGTCCTGCAGCGGGTTGTGGCCCGGCGTCTTCGACTCCAGCGTGCACAGCGCCTGGTTCTCCACCAGGTCGTTGACGATCAGGCGCAGGCCGGCCTTGTAGGTGCGCTCGATCCACTTGTAGTAGGTGCTCTCGTGCATCAGCGAGCCGGCGTTGGGCCAGTCGACGAAGGTCGGCCAGCCCACGGTGTCGTGGTGGCCCACCGGGTTGCCGCCGAGGAAGTTGCCGACCACGTCGAGTGTGCCATCCGGGCCGTGCACCGCCTCACAGTTCTTCAGTGCCTCAGTGATGCCGAAGCGGTTGAACGGCGTGCCGTAGTGACCGCCGCCGAGGAAAGTGGTGGCGCTGATGTGCAGATGGCTGTCGGCGAAGCCGAGCGCCGGCTGGTCCACGCCGCGGCCCTTGAAGGTCTCGCCGGTGGCATTGACCTGGGCCTCGGGATAGTCGGTGCAACCCTTGGTGCCGTCGAAGCCGAACTGCCCGGCGCTGTCGGCCAGCACCAGCTTGCCGCTGGCCAGATCGACCGCCAGGGCCTTGCCGGCGGCGGCCGAGGACACGGTGTAGACGCCGGGCGAGGTGGCGTCGACGGTCCAGTCGGCGGCGTCGGAAGGCGCGGTGTCGCTGGCGATGGCACCGTTCTCGGCCGCCATCATGGTCTTGTCGTGGGCGTAGAACAGGTACTTGCCCAGCGCCGTGGGCTTCATGAAGAACGGCTCGGCGCCGGACAGGTCGGTGGCCGAGGCGGTGTAGCCGCCATCGCCGCCGTGCACCGCATAGGCCTTGGCCGGCAGCGACTTCAGGGCGTAGCAGCCGTTGGCCAGGTCGTAGCGGGACTGCGGCGCCGCGCCGGGCGGCAGCACGCCATTGCCGCCGGAGGACGAGCCGCCCGCGCCCGCCACCGGACTGGAACTGCCGCAGCCGGCGTTGAGCAGGGACAGGGTCCCGGCGAACAGCAGACCGATGGCGGTATGACGCATGCTTGAATCTCTCCCCTCGCGGATGTAGCCGGGCGCGGCGCGCCGGTGCTTTGTTCTTGTT
Organism: uncultured Nevskia sp.; assembly: GCA_964458725.1. Taxonomy (GTDB): domain Bacteria; phylum Pseudomonadota; class Gammaproteobacteria; order Nevskiales; family Nevskiaceae; genus Nevskia. Next base: position 3,979 of record CAYWPB010000371.1, read on the forward strand.
TCCCGCATGTTACGGACGGGGCCCGGGAGCGGATATGGTAAAACCGACCCAGCAAAATTCATCCACCCACAACGCAAAGCCCATGCAACGGCCGGCCCTCCTGCTCATCGCCATCGGCATCGCGATCCTCGTCGGCCTGACCCTGCTGCTGCGCCCGGGTCCGCCACCGGCCGCCGCGCCATCCGCG
>CAYWPB010000372.1:0-4128 GCA_964458725.1 uncultured Nevskia sp.
GTCCGCATAAGCGCCATAGAAGCCGCTGGCTATCACGAGCATCATCAGCACGTACGCCAGCGTGTGAATGTTCCAGCCGAACTCGAACGCGCAATGCAGGGTGGCGATGACGATGAGGCTGGCACCCAGGTAGACGTGCGCGGAGGTCCAGCCTTGCACGCTGCCCAGGCTGGAGTGATAGCTGCGCTTGCGAATGCCGAGCAGCATCAGCCAGAGAACGAGCGCTGCGCTGACGGTGCCTAGCGTGTAGCCGAGCCAGGTGCCGCCGTACGGCTTCAGATACGTCGCCGGAGGGTCGTGCCAGCAATAGGCGGCGATGGCCGCAACGCACAGCAGGACCGCGATCTTCAGGTAGCGGCCATGCGAAAACTCGAGTATGGACTGGTGACGGGGGATCACTGAGCTTCAGCGCCGCAAGCTCATGTCGTTCGATGCGGCCAGGCGCTCTGCGAAGCGCAGCTCAGCACTCCTATCTCGGATCGGTCGTCGAGCGCATGGCAGCGTGGTCGGAATGATGACGCCGTTCGATCGGCCGAAGTGCGGCCACGGTCGCACGCACCCCTCATCACCAACAGTCCGGTGATCTGAACCGCCATCGTGAGTCCCTCACTCCCCATCGTGACGACGCGCATGATGATACTAGAGTGCCGGGTTGTTTGCTCGCAGTTTCAACGACGACTTCAACCACGAAATGGCGCGGCGAACGGGCGCGGCGGGTTATGATTGGCTTAAAGCGCGGGAGAACTCGAGGTTCCTGCCTGGCGCGGCGTGTGCGAACCAAAATGCCGATACGCACGTCTATCGAGGGCTCGATGGCCGATCCGGAACAGTCCGCGAAACCCAGGGTTTTCGTTTCCTATTCCAGACGCGATTGCAGCGCGTTCGTCCAGGATCTTCTGGCCGGACTCGAATTGCTTGACTTTGCGCCCTCGTTCGACAAGCAGGATATCGCAGCAGGCGAGGATTGGGAGGCGCGACTCGGCGCGCTGATCCAGGAGTCCGACACCGTCGTGTTCGTCATTTCGCCCGAGGCAGTGAAATCGCCGCGGTGTGCCTGGGAGGTCGACAAGGCGGTCGAACTCGCCAAGCGAATCATCCCGATAGTGGCGTTGGCAGTTTCGGAAGAGGATGTGCCGGCAAAGCTCAAGCAGCTGAACTACATCCACTTCAACGAGGCGCATACGTTCGCCCGCGCGCTCGGCCTGCTCGGCAAGACGCTTAACACGGATATCGATTGGATTCGGGAACATACCCGACTGGCGGGGTTGGTCGCGCGGTGGCAGCACCGCGGCCGCGCCGACGCACTGCTGCTGCGCGGACTCGAGTTCGAAGCGGCCGCGGCCTGGTCGGCGAGATGGAAAGCGGGTGCGCCAGAGATTACTGAAGCGCAGCATGCGTTCATTGCAGCCAGCAGCGAAGCGGAAGTCGCGCGGACAAACAAGGAGCGCCAGCAGCTTGCAGAGGTGGCCAAGGCACAGACAGCGCGCGCGGAGGCGCTCGCGGAGCGAGAGATCATCGTTCAGAAATTGTCGCGTCGGACTGCTCTTGGTTTGGTCGGTGCCGGTACGCTGACCGTAGCCGCGGCAGGCCTGGCGTACTGGGGGATTGATGCCGAACGCCGCTTCAGAAGCGCACGCGAGCTGGCCGCAGAGGCTCAGAGGCATTCCATCGACGAGGCCATTCGAAAGGAGGCGATGCGCACAGACATCAAGGGGCAGCTTGTCGCCTATGCGGCTCCGCCGGGCGGCTTGGCGCAAGACGGCAAGGAAGGCGGAAACTCGCCGTTTACCACGGCCGTCCTGACAGCGTTGAAAGACCCGGGCACACCGCTCCAATTGGCACTTACTCAAGCTGTCAAGCGAGTCATGGCGGACACCGAGAACCGACAGCGGCCGTTCCTTTCCACCGACATGGGCGGCGATATTTATTTCGAGCGGCAGCCGCCGACCAGAAGGCGCAAGGCTTTGGTCTTTTCTGTAGACAGGCTCGGCGAGCGCACCGACGTGCGCTTTCCCAACGTCGAGCGCGATGCTCTGGCGTGGGAAGCGCTGTTGAATTCGGCGGGCTTTGAAGTGGCGAGGCTTGTAAACCCAAAGAAGGCTGATGTCAAAATGGGACTCGCTGGCGTGACCTTCGACGAACTTGCCAAGCGAAGGGCACAGGGTGATCCGGTGCTTCCTCGCGTTTCGTTCCTGCCAGCGGGTTTCAAGCAGGAAAAGCCTGCCGTGGAACCGCCGGACAACACGCTTGCAGTGCTGTTCTTCGCGGGCGCAGGTCTGGTAGCAAGAGGGGACGACTACCTCGTGCTCGCAGACACGAAGGTAGACACGGAAAGCGCCGTCGTCGATTCTGCACTCAACGTGCCGGAGGTCCAGGAACTTCTAAGGCGCACGGCTGCTGCGTCCGTTATCGTGCTCGACACCAACTTCACCCGGGCGTTCGATCGATCGCGTCGATGATTTGGACATGACTTGCGGGGCGTCCGACTCATGAAAGCCCACTCCCCACATCCCAATGACGCCAACTGGGAATTGGTCGGACAGGTCACCGCAACTCTCATTCGGCGTCCAGCCTCAAACACACAACGACGAATTCTTCGCAACCCGGCCATGCAAATCCATCGAAGTGGTTCCGAGGCGCATTGGCCAATGTTCTGTTCGCCGTTGGTGGAGACCGGCGAGCGGCGGGGGTGACCTCGCGGGCGAGACAATACTCTGCGAATTACAAAGGCCTGCTACGGCATCAGGGACAGGATATAGGCTTCGATGTCGGGTGCCAGGGTGCGGGTAGCGCCGGGTCCGATGGCACCGGCGATGAGTGCCTGGCCGCGCAGGCCCATCAGATAGCGCAGGATGAGCAGGCCATCGGTGAGGGGATCGACCTGGCCGTTGCCGTCGACATCGAAGACGGGGCGCGTGTCGTTGAGCTGCGCCAGGATCGCCGCCGGATCGGTCAGGGTCACGCCACTGGTTAGCGCCGTGCCGGTGAGGCCCAGCAGATAGCGCAGGATCAGCACCCCATCGGTGTGGGGATCGTACTTGGTCCCGCCGCTGCTGAGATCGGCGTTGAGCGACGGCACGGTGCCGAGGGCGGCGAAGGTGGCGCTGACGCTGGTGGCGGCGGTGACGGTGACAGTGCAGGTCGTGCTGGCGCCGGTGCAGGCGCCCAGCCAGCCGGTGAACACCGCGCCGTTGCTCGTTGTGGCGGTCAGGACCACCCCGGTGCCGGCCGGATAGATTTCGGTGCAATCAGCCGGACAGGCAATCCCCGGCGGGCTGCTGAGCACGCTGCCGCCGCCGGCGCCGGCGAGCATGACGGTGAGGGCGGCCGCAGGCGCTGCCGAGGGCGTCACCGGATTGGTGGGTGCCGATTCCGGACCGGCGCCGGCACTGTTGCTGGCGTGGACGGTGCAGGTGTAGGTCACGCCGTTGGTGAGTCCAGGGACCGTGAGCGGACTGGCCGCACCCGCTGCCGGCACCGGCGATCCCACTGTGGGCGTGCAGGTCGCGGTGTAGCCGGTGATTTGACTGCCGCCGTTGTTGGCCGGCGCGGTGAAGCTGATGCTGGCCTGGGTGTTGCCGGAGAGTGCGGTGGCGGCGGTGGGCGCATCCGGCGGCGACGCTGAGATCACCACGTTGCCCAGTGGAATCGTGCCGGCCGCCAAGTAGGTGGCGTTGCCCGGATACGATGCTGTTACTGCGTAGCTGCCCGGCGACAGTCCCTGTGCCGACAGCCTGGCCCGCCCGAGGTAGTCGGTGGCCACCACGAAGGTCTTGCTGCCGGGGGTGAGCACGAAGGTGACCGCTTCCTGCAACAGTGGCGGCGTGGTCGCGCCGATCGTGGCGTGCAAGGTAACGCCCAGCGCAGGAGCGGCCAACGCGGTCAGTTGCGTCGGTGCTTTGGTCACAGTGAACGGCATGGTCGCCGATGCCGGCAGGTACGCCGCGTTGCCGCTGAAGGCGGCCACCAGTGGGTAGCTGCCCGGCAGGTTCGGCAGCGGCAGGGTCAACGTCACACTGCCGCCAGTGCCGGTGAGGCCGAGCTGTGCCCCACCGCCGATACTGAGCGTCACCGCTGCGCCAACGACCGGCGCGCCGGCCGCCGTCAGCTGCGCGGTCACGTTGACGC
>CAYWPB010000373.1:0-4119 GCA_964458725.1 uncultured Nevskia sp.
CCATCATCCCGGCCAACATCAACCACCCGGAGCTGGAGCCGATGATCATCGGCCGCAACTTCCTGGTGAAGATCAACGCCAACATCGGCAACAGCGCCGTCACTTCCAGCATCGCCGAGGAGGTGGAGAAGATGGTCTGGTCCACCCACTGGGGTGGCGACACCGTGATGGACCTGTCCACCGGCAAGCACATCCACGAGACGCGCGAGTGGATCCTGCGCAACTCGCCGGTCCCGATCGGCACGGTGCCGATCTATCAGGCGCTGGAGAAGGTCGACGGCCGTGCCGAGGAGCTGACCTGGGAGATCTTCCGCGACACCCTGGTCGAGCAGGCCGAGCAGGGCGTGGACTACTTCACTATCCACGCCGGCGTGCTGCTGCGCTATATCCCCATGACGGCGAAGCGCGTCACTGGCATCGTCTCGCGCGGCGGCTCGATCCTCGCCAAGTGGTGCCTGGCCCACCACAAGGAGAACTTCCTCTACACGCATTTCGAGGAAATCTGCGAGATCATGAAGGCCTACGACGTCAGCTTCTCGCTCGGCGACGGCCTGCGTCCCGGCTCCATCGCCGACGCCAACGACGAGGCGCAGTTCGGCGAGCTGGAGACGCTCGGTGAACTCACCAAGATCGCCTGGAAGCACGAGGTCCAGACCATGATCGAAGGGCCCGGCCACGTGCCGATGCACCTGATCAAGGAGAACATGGACAAGCAGCTCAAGGACTGCGACGAGGCGCCGTTCTACACCCTGGGGCCGCTGACCACCGACATCGCGCCGGGCTACGACCACATCACCAGCGGCATCGGCGCCGCCATGATCGGCTGGTTCGGCACCGCCATGCTGTGCTACGTCACGCCGAAGGAGCATCTCGGCCTGCCGGATAAGGACGACGTGCGCGAGGGCATCATCACCTACAAGATCGCCGCCCACGCCGCGGACCTGGCCAAGGGCCATCCTGCGGCACAGGTGCGCGACAACGCCTTGTCCAAGGCGCGTTTCGAGTTCCGCTGGGAAGACCAGTTCAACCTCGGCCTGGACCCGGAAAAAGCCAAGGAATTCCATGACGAGACCCTGCCGCAGGAAGGCGCCAAGCTGGCCCACTTCTGCTCCATGTGCGGCCCGCATTTCTGCTCGATGAAGATCACCCAGGACGTGCGCGACTACGCCGCCAAGCAGGGCATGGACGAGCAGGCGGCCCTGGCCGAGGGCCTGAAGGAGAAGGCCAGCGAGTTCAAGCAGCAGGGCGCCGAGGTCTACCGGAAGCTATGACGGTGCGGGCGGCCCGGGGCTGCTCCGCGACCCTCCATCTGGGCTAAAGTAGCGGGGTCGTTTGCGTCGGAGGACACGGTTGGCTCCCCCCCATTCCAGTCCACCTTCCAGTTCGCCGGAGACGGAAGCTCTGGACCAGTTGCTGCTCGGCGCCGCCACGGAGCGGCGCGACGAGGCCAGCTTGCGCGGCCTTGCCGCCAGCCTGACCCGCCTGGACGGTGAACTGACGCCGGAACAGCGTGCGCGCGCCGCCGAGCTGGCCGGCGGCGAAACCCTCGCTGCGATCTGCGCCCGCCTGCTGGAAGCGGTGGATCCGCACCGGATCAGCCGCGAAGCGCTGCTCCACGCTGCCGCCCGCGACGAAACCCTCGGTCCTCAGCATTACCTCCAGGTGCGGGAGGCGATGGCCGCCAAGGCCTGCGCGCCCTTCGACAATCCGGAACTGCGCCATTTCCTGGCCCCGGGCTCCAGGGACGCGGCGAATAGCCCAAGCCCCGCTGACCGGGCTCACGCGCGCTTCGCCCGCTGGCTCAGCGGCCGCAAACAGGCTGGTGCCAGCTTCACCGACGAGCAGATGAGCTGCCTGCGCCGGATGCGCGACGGCATCGTCGCCAACGGCAGGATCGATCGCGACCGGCTGATCGCCGAGGACCTGCTGCGCCCGGCTTACCGCGCGTTCGGCGAGCAGCTGTGGGCCCTGATCGAGGAGTTGAACGCGACGCTGAGGGGCTGAACAGAACAAACGGCACGGCGCATCCGCCGCCAAGCCGAACAGGGGGAGCAAACATGATGGTGACGCCGTTGTATGCCGGCCTGCTGGCGATCTGGTATTTCGTGCTCAGCATGAAGGTGGTGAACTATCGCGGCCATGGCATCGGCCTGGGCGACGGCGGTGATCCGAGCATGCTGCGCCTGATCCGCGGCCATGCGAACTTCTCCGAGTACGTGCCGCTGATCCTGCTGATGCTGGGCTTGCTGGAGCTGGGGCACTTCTCGATCTACGTGCTGCACGCCATCGGCCTGACCCTGCTGCTGGCGCGGGTACTGCACGGCATCGCCCTGTCCTTCACCACGCAGTGGCAGTTCGGGCGCTACTGGGGGACCTTGCTGACCTTCGTGCTGCTGTTGCTGTGCGGCGCGCTGTGTCTCTACCAGGCGATCCAGGCGCACTGGATCTGGTGCTGCGCGCGTTGAAGCGCGCGCTATATACATCCTCTTATCGCCCATGACTGACAAGCCCTGGTCTGCCGCTAGCGAGCGCAACCGCGATCCGATCCTCGCGGTACTGCGCGAGCATTTTGCCGATCGCCACCGGGCTCTGGAGATCGGCAGCGGCACCGGCCAGCACGCGGTGCACTTCGCGGCGGCGCTGCCGCAGCTGCGGTGGCAGTGCAGCGACCGCGTGGAGAACCTGTCCGGCATCCGTTTGTGGCTGGACGAGGCGGGCTTGCCGAACACGCCGGTGCCGCTGCAGCTGGACGTGAACCAGAGCGACTGGCCGGCATCGCGCTTCGACGCGGTGTACAGCGCCAATACCCTGCACATCATGAGTTGGCCGGAGGTGGAGACACTGTTCGCGCGTCTGCCGGAGATTCTCGAGCCGCAGGCCAAGCTGGCGATCTACGGGCCCTTCAACTACGGCGGCCGCTACACCAGCGACAGCAACGCGGCCTTCGATGCCTCGCTGAAGGCCGCGGCGGCGCATCGCGGCATCCGCGACTTCGAGGCGGTGGACGCGCTGGCGCGCGGCATCGGCTTCAGCCTGCTGGAGGACCGCGCGATGCCGGCGAACAACCGCTGCCTGGTCTGGGTGAGGGTCCGCGCTTAGGCGATGACCAAATGTCATCGCCTGCGGAACCGAACGCCCGGCCACGGATGGCCGGGCCGGGGGTCGATATAGGTTCTGAAGTCTCGCCAGGGATGGCTGGTATCGGATTGGTTGATAGACGAGCCGCTATTCGTAGCGTTCGCGCAGCACCAGCACCGCGGCAAAACTCACTGCCGCCGCCGCGGTGATGTAGAGCCCCACCCAGGACAGGCCACCGCAGGCCAGCAGCAGCTGCGCGGCGAACGGCGCCAGCGAGGCACCGAGGATGCCGCCCAGGTTGTAGGCGGCGGCAGCACCGGTGTAACGCACCTGCGCGGGGAACAGCGCCGGCAGCAGCGCGCCCATCGGCGCGAAGATCAGGCCCATCAGGCCCAGCTCCAGCAGCAGGAACAGCAGCGCATGAAACGTGTCGCCGGCTCCGAGCAGGGGTGCCAGGCTGAAGCCGGAAAGTGCCGTGAGCAGCAGCCCTGCCAGCAGCACGCGGCGGCAGCCGTAGCGATCAGCCAGCGCCGCCGAGAGCAAGGTCGTGAGGGCCATCGCCACTGCGGCCAGGCACATCAGCTGCAGCAAGCGGCCGCGCGGGATCAGCGCCACGCGCACGCCGTAGTCGAGCGCGAACACGGTGGAGATGTAGAAGATGGCGTAGCAGGCGACGATGGCCAGCGCGCCCAGCGCCAAGCTGCCGCCGTGGTGGCGCAGCAGCTCCGCCAGCGGCAACCGCAGCCGTTCACCGCGCGCGGCGAGGCGGGTGAAAGCCGGCGTCTCGGCCAGGCGCGTGCGCACGTACAGGCCCACTGCCACGAGCAGCGCGCTGGCCAGAAAGGGCAGGCGCCAGCCCCAGGCGGCGAACTGTTGCTCGTCGAGCAGGAGCAGCAAGCCCAGGAACAGGCCGTTGGCAAGAAGGAAGCCGAGCGAGGGGCCCAGCCGGGGGAAACTTCCGAACCAGGCCCGGCGCCCGGGCGGCCCGTACTCGGTGGCCAGCAGGGCCGCGCCGCCCCCTTCGCCCACCCAGCCCATGCC
>CAYWPB010000374.1:0-4119 GCA_964458725.1 uncultured Nevskia sp.
GGACTAGCCTGGAAGCTGCGCTGGACACTCCACAGGGCGGGTTCACTGACTTGCACCTGTAGGATTGCGGGTTGATCCGGGTGTTGGTGGTATTGCGTGCGACGTTGCTTTTCAAGCGGCGCCGCTTCCCTGCGGCGGGCGGGACCGGACTGCTGCAGCACGCGGCGCAGGTCACCCACCTTGCCTTGTACGCGCTGCTGCTGGTGCTGCCGCTGCTGGGCTGGGCCAACGCCTCCAGCCGCGGCTGGACGGTGAGCCTGTTCGGCCTGCTGCCGCTGCCGCCGCTGTTGCCGACCGGCGCGGCGACGGGCCCGGTGCTGGGCGACCTGCATGGCCTGGCGGCAACGCTGTTGCTGGTCGGCGTCGGCCTGCACGTCGCAGCGGTGCTGTACCACCAGGTATTGCTGAAGGACCGGTTGCTGCAGCGGATGTTTCCCGAATCCGCCGGAATGCGCCGCTAGCGGCAGATGCTTCACGGCCGCTGCGGCGGCCGGCTGGACAGACAAAAAACTGAACTGGAGGAGTCGGATTTCATGAAACACCTTGCCTTGCTGTTGTTGGCCGCCGCCGCCTTGCCGGCAGCGGCGCAGACGCCGGCCAAGACCTACGCCCAGGCGCTGGTCGACCGCACCGTGGCGCGCCATCCGGAGCTGGTGGTGCTGGCCATGCACGTCACGCCGCCCAAGGGCGCCGACAACGTCATCATCGCCTCCAACATCGGCCGCATCGGCAAGAAGGCCGACGACGACGACCTCGGCGTGGTCAAGTCCGGCAAGCCGAAGCTGTCGCTAAACCAGGCCGGCGACCACTTCGAGGCGCTGCTGCCGTTTCTCGATGCCAACGGCCGCCAGATCGGCGCGCTGGGCGAGGTCTTCGCCTACAAGCCGGGCGACGACAAGGAAGCGCTGGCGAAGAAAGCCGTGCTGATCCGCGACGAGCTGGCGCATCGCATCTCGCATACCAAGAACCTGCTGGAGCCAGCCCAGTTCGATCCGAAAGTGCCGACCGAGTCCTACGGCCAGCAACTGGTGGACGAGGCCCTCGCCGCCAACCCGGACGTGGTGATCCTGGCGCTGCACGCGGTGCCGCCGGGCGGCTCCGACAACGAGATCGTCGCCTCCAACATCGGCCGCATCGGCAAGAAGGCCGACGACGACGATATGGAAGTGGTGCGCAGCGGCACGCCCAAGCTGGAGCTGAACGAGGAAGGCGACCGCTTCGAGGTAGAGGAGCGCCTGCTCGACGTGTCCGGCGACACCCTTGGCGCCGTCGGCGTGGTGTTTCCGTACAAGCCCGGCGACGACAAGGCGGCGCGCCATCGCCAGGCCGACCGCATCGCCGCCGGCCTGCAGCGCCGCATCACCAACGCCGCCAACCTGGTCGAGCCGTATCCCTACGATCCGCACTATTCGGCCAACACCGCCGGCCAGAAGCTGGTCGACCGCACCATGGCGGCGCACCCGGACCTGCTGATCCTGGCGCTCCACGCCGCGCCGGCGGCCCATGCCGACTACGTCATCGCCGCCTCCAGCATCGGCCGCATCGGCAAGAAGGCCGACGACGACGATCTCGGCGTGATCAACAGCGGCAAGACCCTGACCGAGGTCAACTCCACCGGCAAGCGGCTGGAGGTGGAGATGCAGCTGCACGACGCCTCCGGCAAGACCATCGGCGCGGTGAGCACCGTGTTCGCCTACCAGGCCGGCGACGACAAGGACGCCCTGCGCCGGCGCGGGGAGGCGATCCGCGACGAGATCCAGAAGCAGATCTCGTCCACCGCCAAGCTGTTCGAGACGCAGGCCTGAGGCCGCGGCCGCAGCGATCGCTCCATTTTTCGACACCGAACTTTCGAGGAGAAGCATGATGAAATTCCGTCCTTTCCTGTCGCTCACGCTGATGGCCGCCGCGCTGGCAGCGGGCGCGGCCCGCGCCGACGGCCCGGCGTCCGCCGCGGCCGATGCTCCGCTCAAGCTGCTGGGCCACGCCGACCTGCCGGGCTACACCGGCGATTTCGACCATTTCGCCTACGACGCCAAGGGCAACCGCCTGTTCCTCGCGGCCGAGGACCACGGCACGCTGGAGGTGTTCGACCTGCGCAGCGGCGAGCACCTCAAGACCATCAGCGGCTTCGACACGCCGCACAGCATCTTCTACGTGCCGGCGAAGAACCGCCTGCTGGTGACCGACAGCGGCGAGAGCATGACCAAGGTGCTGGACGCCACGAGCTACAAGATCGTCGGCAGCGTCAAGCTGACGCCGGGCGCCGACTCGATCGGCTACGACGCGGTGCGCAACCGCCTGTACGTGGTCACCGGCGGCAAGGACGTGAAGATGAAGGAGTGCCTGCTGGCCGAGATCGATCCCGACACCGGCAAGCACTTCGGCGACCTCAAGTTCGATTCCGACCACACCGAGGCGATGGCGGTGGAGCAGCACGGCGACCATCTCTACATCAACATCACCGACAAGAACTACATGGCGGTGGTCGACAAGAAGAGCCGCTCGGTGATCAACACCTGGCCGATCAAGGAAGCCGAGCAGAACGCGCCGGTGGCGATGGATGAGGCCAATCACCGCCTGTTCGTGGTGACGCGCAAGCCGGGCAAGCTGGTGGTGCTGAACTCCGACACCGGCGCCAGCATAGCCAGTTTCACCGCGCCGGGCCGCACCGACGAGGTGGTCTTCGACAAGCTCAACCGCCGCATCTACGTGCTCGGTGGCGAGGGCTACATCGGCGTTTACCAGGAGAAGGACCCCGATCACTACGAGGAGCTGGCGCGCGTGCCGAGCGCCGCCGGCGCCAAGACCGGCATCCTGGTGCCGGAGCTGAACCGCCTGTACGTCGCCGTCTCCCCGGGCGAGGGCAAGACCGGCGCCGAGGTGTTGCAGTTCTCCGTCGCGGCGGGCGCCGGCGGCGCCATGGCGATGGGGCAGTGATGGCTGCCGCGCTGCGTGGTGCCGGGCGGGCGCTGCTGCTGGCCCTGGCCGCCACCGCGCTGCCGGGCCTGGCCGAGGCGCCGCAGCTGTACCGGCTGGAATCGGCGGTGAGCTTCCCCGGTCCCGTCGACGGCTGGGACTACCTCACGTTCGAGCCGGGCCGTGGCTACCTGTACATGGGGCGCCGCGACGCCGGCGTTACCGTCTACGACACGCGCGCCGGCAAGGTGGTCGGCGCCATCGAGAACTCGGCCGGCGCCAACGCCGCCAAGCTGGTCGAGGAGTTCGACCGCGGCTACACCGTCAACGAGGATGGCTCGACCACGGTGTTCCAGATCTCCACCCTGAAGACCCTGGACCGCATCAAGCTGGGCGACGATGCCGACAATGCGTTCTACGACCCGGTGACCCGGCAGCTGGCGTTCATGATGGGCGACAGCCGGCAGCTCGCCTTCGTCGATGCCAGGAGTGGCGCCCTGCTGGGCAAGCTGAAAATGGAAAGCGACAAGTTGGAATCCTCCGTTCCCGACGGGCGCGGCAACCTGCTGGTCGCGGAGCGCGACCGTGACCGGGTGGTGCGGGTCGACATCAAGCAGCGCAAAGTGACGGCGGAATGGCCGACCACGGGCTGCGAGCAGCCGACCGGCATGGCCATCGACCCGATCGGCAAGCGCCTGTTTGTCGGTTGCCGCGGCAGCAAGCCGGTGCTGGACGTGCTCGACTCCGAGACCGGCAAGGTCGTGGCCTCCCTCGAGATCGGCCGTGGCAACGATGGCGTGATCTACGACGCCGCGACGCATCGCATCTATACCTCTAATGGCGTCGACGCCAACGTGGTGATCTACGAGCAACTGGGCCCGGACGTCTACAAGCTGGAGCAGGCGTTCACCACAAGGCCGCAGGCCCGCACCATGGCGCTCGATTCGGCGAGCAAGAAGCTGTTCCTGGTCACAGCCGATGGCGTGGTCGACCCGGCGCAGAAGGTCAACCACGGTCCCGCGGCGTTCTATCCGAACCGATACTACGCGGACACGTTTTCCCTGCTCACCTACTCACTGCGCTGAGTCGACCGGGATGAGCTCGGGCGGCGGCACCCGGCGGTCCCGATGAGCGCCGAGCGCGAGCGGCTGCGCAAGGCGGCGCTGGACTATCACGAGTTCCCGACGCCCGGAAAGCTGTCGA
>CAYWPB010000375.1:0-4100 GCA_964458725.1 uncultured Nevskia sp.
CTTCGTCGCCGGCCTGTACTACGACAACTACACCCTGCGCACCTCCGACCTGTTCCAGATCGAGAACCTGGGCGCGGCGGCCAACTACATCCTGGCGGCGGACTGCGACCAGAACGGCGTGTCGTCCTCGGTCTGCGCGCCGTTGCTGACCACGCCGCTGCTGCCTTGCCTGTCCTTGCCCGTTGTCGGCCAGCTGTTGCAGACGCTGTGCGGGCAGCATGCCGGCGCGCCCGGTGTGACCGTCGGCGACCTGATCAATACCCTGGCCCAGCCGCTGCTGGGACCGCAGACCGCCATTTCCGGCCTGGCGCTGCGCACCAAGGACTATGCCGCCTTCGGCAACGCCGAGTGGTACTTCACCCATGACTGGGCCCTGCTGCTGGGTCTGCGCTATGGCATCGAGAACCGCCGCGGCGAACCGCACAGCTTCTCCAACAGCAGGATCATCCAGGCCATCGCCCAGCAGCAGAACTTTGACGACACCGGCGCCAAGGCGCTGCACCGTACCGAGGTGGACTTCTCCCCCAAGGTCGGCATCAAGTACCAGCCGAGCAAGCACAGCGAGGCTTACTTCAACTGGTCCGACGGCTACAAGAGCGGCGGCTTCAACGGCATCCCGCTTAACGAACAGCAGATCGAGTTCGGCGCGGAGAAGGCCAGCAGCTTCGAGGCCGGCTACAAGATCAAGGATCGCCTGTGGGGCGGGCCGATCCGCGGCTCGCTGTCACTGTACCGCACCCATTTCAGCAATCTGCAGGTGTCCACCTTCCAGGGTACCAACGTGGTGATCGTCAACGGCCCGGGGGCGCGTTCGCAGGGCTTCGAGGCGGATCTGCAATGGCTGCTACCAGTCCGCGGCATGTCGCTATACAGCTCGTTCGGCTTCGCCGACGCGCGCTACACCGACTACTACAACGGCCTGACGGCCGGCGACACCAAATGTCCCACGACGGATCGCAAGCACCCGGCGCCCGGGTCAACGCCGAGTAATCCGACCTACGCTTGCAACCTCTCCGGCCTGCCACTCGCCTTCGCGCCGCAGTGGACCGCGGCGATGACGCCGGCCTACACCTTCCTGCGTCTCCCGTATTCGATCAGCGTCAGCGCCGCGGTGGACCTGCTTTACCAGGGCGAGCGCTACCTCAATTCCGAGGACGATCCGCGCCAGCTGCAGAAGGCCACCTTCGTGATCAATCCGCATCTGGTATTCGCCGACGAGGCCACCGACGCCTGGGGCCTGAGCCTGGGCATCCAGAACCTGACCAACGAGAACTACAGCGACCAGGTCATCGACCAGCCGCTGGCGGCCGGCAACTTCGCCGCCATTCGCCACGACCGCGGCCGCTTCTACACCGGGGCGTTCTTCATCAACTTCCGTTGAGGCCGGCGCTGGAAATCCCGCAGCCCTGTAGCCCGGGAAGCGCGTAGCGCCACCCGGGGGCTTGCCGCATCGTATCCCGGCAGCGCTACGCGCTTCCCGGGTTACTTCTTGGCGGCGGAAACGGGCAACTGGTGGATGCGCGCGGCGACGCCGTCGATGGCCACGGTCAGGGCGCTGCGCATCGCCGCCACCGTGGCCGGTGGATCCAGCGTGCTCATCGCCACGTCGGCGGACAGCTGCCCGTCGGCGCTGGCCTCGCCCGACAGGTGCCAGTTGCCGCGCAGGTGCAGGGCCGCGCCGGGGCCGGCGCTAGCGTCGGGTTCGAAGCTCTGCAGGTCGATGTTGAGCGCCAGGCCCGGCGACTTGTCGCCGTGCACGGTGAAGGCCTCGACCGCGTAGTCCGGCAGGTCGGCGGCCAGCTGTTGCGCCACCCAGCGCGTCACGCTCTCGCCCGGGCGCTCGGCCCAGATCACGTCGTCGAAGCGTTTCAATTCGGCGTCCGAGCTGCGGTAGATCACCGCGCGGCGGTCCAGATATTCCGGCAGCACTACGGTGCGCACCACCAGCAGGGGGCGCGCCGTCGCAGTCGCGGGTGGAGGCGGCAGCGCGACGTTGTTGCTGAGCAGGAACAGGCGCGGCTGCGGCGCCGCGCAGCAAGCCAGGACCGGCAGCAGGGCCAGCGCGGCCACACGCAAGGGCTTGAGGGCGTGGTTCATTTCCGGTTCACTCCGGTGACGAGGGCCTGCGGGTTGCGGTCGATGGTCTCGGAGAAGCTGCGCAGCGCCTCGGAGGCGACGGCGAGGTTGCGCAGCGCCTGCTCCAGGTCGGCGCGCAGCGGCGCGCCCGGCGCGGTCAGCTCCGAGGTATGGGCCAGGGTGGCGTCGGCATCCGTCAGCGCCTTCTGCGCCGTGGCCAGGGTCTGGTTGAGCTGCGGCGACAGCGTCGTCACCGCGGTGTCGACGTGCTCGCTCAGCTTCTGCACCGAGGCCAGGGTGCGCTGGGTGTCGCCCTGCAGCTGGGTGATGGCCTTGGTCAGCGCCTCGGTGGTCTGCCGTGCCGAGGCGGCGGTGGCGCCCAGCTCGCTGTTGGCGGTCTGCGCCAGCTGCTTCACCGCCTGCATGGTTTCGCGCAGCTCGTCGCTGACCTGGCGCAGCGGGATCTGCGACAGCTGGTCGCGGAAAGTGTCGAAGTCCGAGCGCATCGCCGGGATTTCGTTGACGTCCGGGTCCTCGCTGACGAACACGGCGGGCGTATCGGGCTGGAAGTCGAGTTCGACATCGAGCTGGCCGGTGACCAGGCTCTGGATCGCCAGCTGTGCGCGCAGGCCCTTCTCGATGAACTTCTCGAACGGCACGTCCGACACGCTTAGCTTCTGGCCGCCGAGCATGCGCACCTTGCGCGGGTCCAGCGTGATGTACACCGGGATGCGCGCGGCGAGGTTCTTGGAGTCGAATTGCAGCTTGATGTCGGTGACGTGGCCGACGCGCACGCCGCGGAAGTTCACCGGCGCGCCGACCGACAGGCCGGTGACCGCGCCGCTGAAGTAGATCACCGCGTGGCGCTGGCGCACGAACAGGGCATTGCCGCCGACGGCGAGGACCGCCACCGCGGCGAGCAACATCGCGCCGACGACGAAACCGCCGATCAGGGCGGGATTGGCCTTTTTCATGGCCGTCCTCCGGAAGCGTAGGTGTTATTCACTGTGCACCACCATGTCATGCGTGCCGCCGTCCTGCACCGGCTCGCGCCGTAGGAAGGCCTGTACCGTGGGATGGCTGCTGTGCGCCAGCAGGTCCTTGGGCGAGCCATGGCCAATGGGTCGCTTGCTGTCGGCGTCGAGGAAGATGCCGTTGTCGCCGATGGCGAACAGGCTCGGCAGTTCGTGGCTGACCACGACGATGCTGGCGCCGGTGCCGTCGCGCAGCTGCAGGATCAGGTCGTCGAGCCGGCGCGAGCTGATCGGGTCGAGGCCGGCCGAGGGCTCGTCGAGGAACAGCAGGTCCGGGTCCAGCGCCAGGGCGCGCGCCAGGCCCGCGCGCTTGCGCATGCCGCCGCTGATCTCCGAGGGGTAGAACTCTTCGTAGCCGCGCAGGCCGACCAGGCCGAGCTTGTAGCGCACCAGGGCGCGGATCTCCACCTCGTTGGCCGGGGTGTAGAGCTGCAGCGGCAGGGCCACGTTCTCGAACAGGGTCATGGCGCTGAACAGCGCGCCGCCCTGGAACAGCACGCCGAAGCGCCGCCGCACCTGGTCCTGCTGCTCCGGCGTGCCGGCCCAGTAGTCGAGGTCGTCGTAGACGATGCGCCCGGCGGCGGGATGGTTCAGGCCGATCATGTGGCGCAGCAGGGTGCTCTTGCCGCAGCCGCTGCCGCCCATGATGGTGAAGATCTCGCCGCGGCCGATGCGGAACGAGATGTGCTCCTGGATCAGCCGGCCGGGAAAGGACATGCGCAGGTCGTCGACCTCGCACACCGGCGGCAGCGCCGACTCAGATGCCGAGCGCATTGGCGCACACCGCGAAAACGGCATCGACCAGGATCACGCCGACGATGCCGGCGACCACCGCCGAGGTGGTGGCGCCGCCCACCGCCGCCGCATTGCGGCCGGCGCGCAGCCCGTAGTAGCAGCCGCACAGCGCCACCAGCACGCCGAACACGAAGCTCTTGGACAGGCCCAGCAGGAAATGATGGAGGTTGAGCGCGCTGACGGTGCGCTCGTAGT
>CAYWPB010000376.1:0-4100 GCA_964458725.1 uncultured Nevskia sp.
TCGCCGGCATCCACGAGTACGAGCAGATCCAGATCTACAACGTCGGCAACGGCGAGCGTTTCACCACCTACGCCATCCGCGCCGAAAACGGCAGCGGCATCATCTCGGTCAACGGCGCCGCGGCCCACAAGGCCCGCGTCGGCGACCGCGTCATCATCTGCACCTACTGCGACGTCGACGCCCGCGAGGCCAAGCTGCACAAGCCCAAGCTGGTGTACTGCGACGAAGCCAACCGTGTCACCCGCACCGCCAACACGATCCCGGTACAGGCGGCGTAGGTCGGTTCAAGCGCGCGCCAGCGCGCGGAACCGACGAGGCGCGCGAAACGGTTTGTAGAATTCAGAGGTCCAAGCTCTTAAGCTTGGACCTCTTTTCATTTCCATCGACCGATGTCGTCCCTGACCGAAAGCCCGGCCTGGGTGGCCCTGCGGGATCACGCGGAGGCGATCCGCGGTCTGCGCATCGCGGGCCTGTTCGCCGAGGAGCCGCAGCGCGCGCAGCGCTTCAGCGCCGACGGGGCGGGCCTGCACCTGGATTTCTCCAAGCAGCTGGCCGACGGCCGCACCCTGGATCTGCTGCTGGCGCTGGCCGGGCAGCAGGACCTGCGTGGCTGGATCGGGCGCATGTTCGGTGGCGAGGCGATCAACCACACCGAGAACCGCGCCGCCCTGCACCTGGCGCTGCGCGCCCCGCGCGGCACGGCACCGCGTGCCGGCAGCCAGGACGTGGACGCCGACGTGCACCGCGTGCTCGAACGGATGTGCGCGTTTGCCGATCAGCTGCGCTCCGGCGCCTGGCGCGGCGCCACCGGGCAGCCGATCCGCGATGTGGTCAATATCGGCATTGGCGGCTCCGATCTCGGTCCGCGCATGGTCTGCCGCGCGCTGGCGACCGCGGCCGACGGTCCGCGCCTGCGCTTCGTCGCCAATGTCGACGGCGCCCAGCTCACCGCGGCGCTGCACGGCCTGGAGCCGGCGACGACGCTGTTCATCATCACCTCCAAGACCTTCACCACCCTCGAGACCATGGCCAACGCCCGCGCCGCGCGTGCCTGGCTGACCGCGGCGCTGGGCGAGGATGCGGTGCGGCGGCATTGCGTGGCGGTGTCGACCAGCCGCGCCGAGGTGGAGAAGTTCGGCATCGACACCGCCAACATGTTCGAGTTCTGGGACTGGGTTGGCGGCCGCTACTCGCTGTGGTCGGCGGTAGGCCTGCCCATCGTTGTCGCGCTCGGCCCGCAGCGCTTCCGCGAGTTGCTGGCCGGCGCCCACGCCATGGACCAGCATTTCCGCAGCGCGCCGTTCGAAGCCAACCTGCCGGTGCTGCTCGGCCTGCTGGCGGTGTGGAACAACAACTTCCTCGGCCGCGCCAGCCAGGTGGTGGCGCCGTATGCCCAGGACCTCGAGTACTTCGTGGCGTGGCTGCAGCAGCTGGAGATGGAATCCAACGGCAAGGGCGTCGACCGCGAGGGCCGCGCCGTCGACTACGCCACCACACCGGCGCTGTGGGGCGACGTCGGCACCAACAGCCAGCACGCCTTCTTCCAGATGCTGCACCAGGGCCCCGCCATTCACGCCGTCGACTTCATCCTGCCGCAGCACGCCGCCCACAGCCTGCAGCAACAGCAGCGCCTGCTGGTCGCCAACTGCCTGGCGCAGAGCGCGGCGCTGATGCAGGGCAAGGCCGCGGCGCAGGTGCGCGTTGAACTGCAGGCCAAGGGGCTGAGCGGCGAAGCGCTGGAACAGGCCATCCCGCACCGCGTCTTCACCGGCAACCGACCCAGCAACACCCTGCTGCTGCCGCAGCTGGACGCGCACCACCTCGGCGCCCTGCTGGCGCTGTACGAGCAGCGCACCTTCGTCATGAGCGTGCTGTGGAACATCAACGCCTTCGACCAATGGGGCGTGGAACTGGGCAAGCAGCTGGCGCAGTCGGTGCTGACCGCGATGGACAGCGGCGGCGCCGCGCTCGACCCCTCCACCAGCGCCTTGCTCTCGCTCATCCCTCACTAGATTCTCCATCCGCAGGACCCCGCCGTGCTTTTCCGCCATTCGATGCTGCGTCGTCTCCTCCCATTCGCCGTGCTGGGCCTGGCCGCCTGTTCCAGCGGCCCGCAGCTGCGCGACTATCAGGTCTCGGGCCAGGCCGCGGAATTGAAGGACGTGCCGTACTACGCCGCGGCAGGACAACAGGGCGCGCCGGCGGCGCTGGCCATGCTGCTCGGCGGCAGCGGCGTGCAGGCGTCGCCGGTGGAGCTGGCGCCGCTGGTCAACGACCGCCAGGCCGGCGAGGTGACCACCGCCGCAGTGCGCGGCGCGCTGCCGCACTTCGGCCGAGTCGGCTGGGTGCTGCGCTCGAAGCAGCTCGACCTGGACGTGGTGCAGCAGGTCCAGGCTGGCCACCCGGTGCTGTTGTTGCTGCGCAGCGGTCTGGTGCTCAGGCAGTGGCAGTACGCGGTGCTGGTCGGGGTCGATCCTTCAAGCAACAGTTTCGTGCTGCGCAGCGCCGGCGAGCAGCGCCGGGTGCTGAGCTACGCCGAGCTGCTCGCCGCCTGGAAGGACAGTGGCTACTGGGCGATGCTGGCCTTGCGTCCAGGCGACCTGCCGGAGAGCGCCAATGCCGCCGACTGGACCGCGGCCGCGACGCAGATGGAACAGGCCGGCAAGACCGAGGCGGCGCTACAGGCCTACGGCGCGGTGACGCAACGTTGGCCGAACGAGGCGCAGGCCTGGCTCGGCATGGGGCGCGGCTACTACGCCCTCCACAACCTGCGCGGCGCCACCGTCGCGTATCACAACGCGGCCAAGCTGTGGCCGAATTCCGCCGCCGCCCACAACGGTCTGGCGCAGGCCCTGGTCGAGCGCCAGTGTGCCGACCAGGCCGAGGACGAGGTCAATCTGGCGCTGTCGCTGGAGCGCGACCCGAACCTGCGCAACGCCTACCTGCGGACCCAGCGGCAGGTCTCGGACTACTCCGGTCCCTCGGTGGTCTGTCCGCTGGAGTGAGCCTGCCGGTGCCGCTGCAGCGCCCAGGCCACGTGCTCACGCACCAGCTCGTTCTCATCCTGCGCCCGCGAGCGTAGCGCCGACAGCACGGCTGCGGTCGACGGCGCGTTGCCCAGCGCCACGGCGACGTTGCGCAGGAAGCGGCCGTAGCCGGCGCGGCGCAGCGCCATGCCTTCGGTCTTGCGCAGCCATTCCTCCTCGCTCCAGGCGAACAGCTCGGCCAGCTTCACTGCATCGAGGCCGTGGCGCGGCGCAAACGCCGGGTCGGCGCTGATCCTGGCGTAACGGTTCCAGGGGCAGACCAGCTGGCAGTCGTCGCAGCCGAAGATGCGATTGCCGATCAGCGGCCGCAGCTCCTCGGGAATCGCGCCGTGGTGCTCGATGGTCAGGTAGGAGATGCAGCGCCGCGCGTCGAGCCGGTAGGGCGCCACGATGGCCTGCGTCGGGCAGATGTCGATGCAGGCGTTGCAGGTGCCGCACAGGTTCTGCACCGGCGGCTGCCCGTCGGCAGGGAGGGGCAGATCGGTGTAGATCTCGCCGAGGAAGAACCAGCTGCCGGCTTCACGCGTCAGCAGCAGCGTGTTCTTGCCGATCCAGCCCAGACCGGCGTTGCGGGCCAGCGCCTTCTCCAGCACTGGTGCGCTGTCGGCCAGCACACGGTAGCCGTGCGGCGTCACCTCGGTGGCGATGCGCTCGGCCAGCTTCTTCAGGCGCGCCCGCATCAGCTTGTGGTAGTCGCGGCCCAGCGCGTAGCGCGAGATGTAGGCGCGCTCGCCGTCGGCGAGGTTGGCTTCGGCGGCGTCCGCCGGCGGCTGGTACTCCAGCCGCGCGCTGATCGCCGACAGCGTGCCCGGCCGCAGCCGCGCCGGCTCGGCGCGCATCTGCGGATCGCGCGCCATGTAGGCCATGCCGCCGTGCCAGCCGTCGGCCAGCCAGCGCTCCAGCTGCGCCCGGTCCGCGTCCAGCGACAGCGGCGCGATCGCGGCGTCGGCGAAGCCGCAGTCGCGCGCCCAGGCCTTGATGCGCGCGGGCAGGTCGGAGGGGTGAAGGATCGCGCTTTGGCGATGACTAAATGTCATCGCCTGCGATCCTGAA
>CAYWPB010000377.1:0-4099 GCA_964458725.1 uncultured Nevskia sp.
GACGCCGTGCAGCGCCGCCAGCTTGGCCTTGAGGCGGAAGCCGCCGTCGTCCGGAAACAGCGCCAGGTTGCCGGCAGCCGCCGCGGCCAGCGCTTCCTTGACCTTCGGGCTGGGACCGAGCGGGTTCTCGTTGGAGGCCAGCTTGATCGCGTTGCTCACGCCGAGGCGGCGCTGTAGCTCCTCCCCCGGCATGCCGGGCTCGTAGGGGTGCAGCTCCTTGACGCCGGGGGCGACGAATTCGAGAAATGCCGGGTTCTGCTGCGTGCTCATTGCTTACATCACCGCTCGCGGATAGGAACCGAGGATCTTGAAGAACGCGGCGCGGCCGCGGACCTCTTCCAGCGCCTGGGCCACGTGGCCTTCCGCGCGATGACCCTCGATGTCGAGGAAGAAGTTGTAATCCCACACGCCGCGCCGGCTCGGGCGCGACTCGATCTTGCTCAGGTTGATGCCGGCCTTGGCGAACGGCTCGAGCAGGCGGAACAGCGCACCGGCCTCGCCGCCGCTGAGCGCCGAGCAGACCACCGAAGTGCGGTCGGCGCCGGTGGCTTCCGGGTTCTGCCGGCCGATCACCAGGAACCGCGTCGTGTTGTTCGGGTCGTCCTCGACGTTCGCCGCCAGCACCCGCAGTCCGTATAGCTCTCCGGCTGCCGCACTTGCAATCGCCGCCCCCTGCCCGGTCTCGGCAACGCGCTTGGCCGCTGCCCCATTACTCGACAGCGGCTCCCGCGCCGCGCCGGGCAGGCGCGTGTCGAGCCAGCGTCGGCACTGGGCGAAGGATTGCGGGTGGGCGTAGATCACCTGCACATCCTCGAAGCGCTCGTGGCGACTGAGCAACTGGTGGTGCACCGGCAGCCAGACCTCGCCGCAGATCGACAGCGGCGTGTTGGCCAGCAGGTCCAGCGTGCTGCTGACCACGCCCTCGGTGGAGTTCTCGATCGGCACCACGCCGTAGGCGGCAATGCCGGACTCGCAGTCGCGGAAGATCTCGTCGATGGCCGAGACCGCGCGCGCCGCGACCTGGTGGCCGAAGTGCTTGTAGACGGCGGCCTGGGTGTAGGTACCCTCGGGGCCGAGATAGGCCACCGACAGCGGCGATTCCAGCGCCAGGCAGGCCGACATGATCTCGCGCATCAGCTTGGCCATCATCTCGTCCGGCAGCGGGCCCTCATTGCGCTCCATCGCCCGCTTCAGCACCTCGGCCTCGCGCGCCGGGCGGTAGTGGTCGCCGGCGGCGCCGCCGTTGCGCAGCTTGATCTCGCGCACTTCCTCGGCGATGCGGGCGCGCTGCGAGATCAGCGACTGCAGCTGCGCGTCGATCGCATCGATTTTGGTTCGCGCCTGGCCCAGCTCGTCCTTGAGCTTGCTCATGGCACGATGACCCGCGTCGCCAGCACGCCCTTGATGGCGGAGATCTCGGCGACCAGGCCGGCCGGAATCTTCTGGTCGACGTCGACCAAGGTGTAGGCCAGCTCGCCGCGCGACTTGTTGAGCAGGTCGGCGATATTGAGCTGGTGCTGCGCCAGGGCGGTGGTGATCTGGCCGACCATGTTCGGCACGTTGGCGTTGACGATGGCCAGGCGCTGCTTGCCCGGCAGCAGCGGCATCACCGCCTCGGGGAAGTTGACCGAGTTGCGCACGTTGCCGGTCTCGAGGAACTCGCGCAGCTGGTCGGCCACCATGATGGCGCAGTTGTCCTCGGCCTCGCCGGTGGAAGCGCCGAGGTGCGGCGTGGCGATGACCTTGGGCTGGTTCTGCAGCTTGTTGCTGGGGAAGTCGCAGGCGTAGGCGCGCAGCGCGCCGTCCTTCAGCGCCGCCAGCACCGCGTCCTCGTCGACGATCTCGGCGCGGGCGAAGTTCAGCACCACGCCCGGCTTTTTCATCAGCTTGATGCGGTCCGCGTTGATCAGCTTGCGGGTGGCCTCGAGCAGCGGCACGTGCACCGAAATGAACTGCGACTTCGACACCAGGTCGTCCACCGACAACGCCTGGCGCACGCCGGAGTTGAGCTGCCAGGCGTTCTGCACCGTCATCGCCGGGTCGAAGCCCCATACCTCCATGCCCAGCTCCAGCGCCGCGTTGGCCACCTTGACGCCGATCGCGCCCAGGCCGATCACGCCGAGGCTGCGGCCCGGCAGCTCCAGGCCGACGTAATTCTTCTTGCCGTCCTCGACCAGCTTGTGCAGCTCCTCGTCGCTGCCCTTGAGGCCGCGCGTGAAATCCAGGGCCGGGGCGATGTTGCGTGCAGTCAGCAGCATGGCGGCCAGCACCAGCTCCTTCACCGCGTTGGCGTTGGCGCCGGGGGCGTTGAACACCGGCACGCCGCGCGCCGACATGGCGCCGACCGGGATGTTGTTGGTGCCGGCGCCGGCGCGGGCGATGGCCTTCACCGTAGCCGGGATTTCCGCCTTGTGCAGGTCAGCCGAGCGCACCAGCAGCGCGTCCGGGTTCTGGATGTCCGAGGCCACTTCGTAACGGTCGCGCGGCAGGCGCTCGAGGCCGTACACGGAAATGTTGTTCAGCGTCTTGACCTTGAACATCGGCGTTCCTGGATTGGCGGGAAAAAGAAGTGCGGCTCAGGGGGCGCTATTGTGCCGGTCCGCGCCGCGCAAAGCGATGGCGCGCCGCTGTCAGGGCCGCAGCGCCGCCGTGGCCGGTTCCACCGCCTGCATCGCGGCATCGAGCTGCGGCAGCAGCCCGGCCACGTCCGGCGCCACCAGCAGCCGCTCCAGCTGGCGCCGCTGCAGCAGGCCCTGGTCGGTAGCATGGCGCAGGAAACCCAGCAGGTGGTCGTAGTAGCCGTCGATGTTGAGCAGGGCGCAGGGCTTGTGATGAATGCCGAGCTGGTTCCAGGTGTACATCTCGACCAGCTCGTCGAGCGTGCCGAAGCCGCCCGGCAGGGCCACGAAGCCCTCGGCCAGCTCGTTCATCAGGGCCTTGCGCTCGTGCATGCTGCGCACCACGCGCAGCTCGGTCAGGCCCAGGTGCGCCACTTCGCGCTCGAACAAGCCGTCCGGGATCACGCCGATGACCTTGCCGCCCGCGGCCAGGGCCGCGTCCGCCACCGTGCCCATCAGGCCTGCATTGCTGCCGCCGTAGACGACGGTGCAGCCGGCCTGACCCAGCAGCCGACCCAACTCCGCGGCAGCCCGGCCGAAGGCCGGGTTCGTGCCGGAGGCAGAGCCGCAGTAGACGGCGACGGAACGCATCAGCCCTTGGTACGCGCGAATTCCTTCATATACGCTGCCAGCGCCTGCACGCCCTCCACCGACATGGCGTTGTAGATGCTGGCGCGCATGCCGCCGACCGAGCGGTGGCCCTTGAGGCCGGGCATGTTGCCCTGGTTCGCACCCTTCAGGAACTCGGCGTCGAGCTCGGGGTTGGCCAGGGTGAAGACCACGTTCATGCGCGAGCGGTCGGCCTTGGCCACCGGATTGCGGTAGAAGCCGCCGCTGGCGTCGATCGTCTCGTACAGGAGCCCGGCCTTGCGCTGGTTGCGCTCGGCGATCCTCTCCAGGCCGCCCTCGTTCTTGATCCACTTGAACACCAGGCCGCAGACGTACCAGGCGAAGCACGGCGGCGTGTTGAGCATCGACTCGTTGTCGGCCATCTGCTTGTAGTCGAACACCGAGGGAGTGGCCGGCAGGGCCTGGCCGATCAGGGCCTCGCGGACTGATACCATGGTGATGCCGGGGGGTGCCGCGTTCTTTCCGCGACTCCGCGAGTGTCAGTACCTTGATGAGCTTCATGGCGAAGAAGGGCCGGCCGTCGGGCAGTTCACCCCGGTCGTAGATCGGCGGAATGCCTGGATGCTGCAACTGTCCCATGAGTTGCGCCTCTTCCAGGAAGCGCCGGGCCATGTCGGGATGGTCGTGGAAGCGCTGCTGCAACACCTTGACCGCCAGGCTGCGATTGAACAAGTCATCGCGTGCGCGCAGGACCACCCCCATGCCGCCGCGACCGATCTCCTCCTCGATGTGATAACGACCCACCTGCGCGGGGATCGAGTCTGTCGAGCTCAGTGTGCGCGAGGGTCCGCCCTGGGTCCCGGCTTCCGGCGGTTGCGGCGTGGGCCGCGGGGTCAGGGCCGTCTCGGGCC
>CAYWPB010000378.1:0-4085 GCA_964458725.1 uncultured Nevskia sp.
GTGGCGTGGGAAGGGGAACCGGGCGTGCCGCAGACGGAGCCGGTGGTGTTCTTCACCCGGGCCTTCATCGACGTTCTGCCGGCTTGAGCCGGGCGGATCAGCCGCCGGCTGGCAGGAACAGCAGCAGTGCCGCGCCCAATACGATGCGGTACACCGCGAACGCGGTGAAGCGGTGGCTGCGGATGTAGCCGAGCAGCCATTTCACCGCGACGAAGGCGGTGATGGTCGAGACGACGAAGGCCACCCCCAGCGCGCCCCAGTTCTCGCCGCCGGCGCCGCCGTGCTTGAGCGCTTTCAGCAGCTCGTAGCCGCTGGCGGCGAACATGGTCGGGATGCCCACCAGGAAGGCAAATTCGGTGGCGGCGGCGCGGTTGCTGGTGCCGACCAGCATGGCGATGAAGATGGTCGCGGCCGAGCGCGAGGTGCCGGGGAACACGCCGGCGACGATCTGCGCCAGGCCGACCGCAATGGCTACGGTCCAGGTGATCCGCGAGGCGTCCGGTTTTTTCGCCGCCAGCCATTCCGCGCCCATCATCCAGAAGCCGCCGATCAGCAGGGCCCAGGCGATCGGCCCGATCTCCTCCGGCAGCTTGAAGCCGAGCTTGGTCACGATCAGGCCCAGCACCGCGGTGATGAGGAACGCGGTGGCCAGCTTCAGCGCGTAATCGCGGTTCTCCGGCTGGGCGAAGCCCAGGGTCAACTCCCACAGGCGCTTGCGGTAGATCGCCACCACGGCCAGGATCGCGCCGGCCTGGATCACCACGTTGAACACCTCGCTGCGCTCGCCCAGACCGAAGTGCTCGGCGATGATCAGGTGGCCGGTGCTGGAGATGGGCAGAAACTCGGTGATGCCTTCGATCAGGCCGAGCAGGATGACTTGCAGCAGGTCGCTCACGGGTAGTTCCGTAAAATAGTTTCGAGAGAGGCGCCCCTGAGGCGCACCGGCACAGGCCAGAAACAGGCCGGAAACAAGCCAGAATAGGATATAGGAGGCGTCATGGATTTGCGCGCGGGTGGAGCGTTGCGGGGAGCGGCCCTGGTCACCGGGGGCGGGCGCCGCGTCGGCGCCGCCATCGTGCGGACCCTGCACCAAGCCGGCATGAACCTGGCGATCCACTGCCACGCCTCGGTCGACGAGGCCGAGGCCCTGGCCGCCGAATTGAATGCCGCACGCCGCAAGTCGGCGGTGGTGCTGCGCGCCGACCTGCTGTCGGCCAAGGCGCTGCAGCGGCTGGCGCAGCGCGCGCAAGCCGCCTGGGGCCGGCTCGACCTGCTGGTCAACAACGCCTCCACCTATTACGAGACGCCGCTGGGCACGATCACCGAGCAGGCCTTCGCCGACCTGATCGGTACCAACCTCAAGGCGCCGCTGCTGCTGTCCCAGGCTTGCGCCCCGGCCCTGCGCGCCGCGCGCGGCGCCATCGTCAACGTCAGTGACCTCTATGCCAGCCGGCCGCTGCGCGGCCGCGCGCCCTACTGCGCCGCCAAGGCCGGGCTGGAGGCGGCGACGCGGGTGTTGGCGCTGGAGCTGGCGCCGGAGGTGCGGGTCAATGCGGTGGCGCCCAGCGGCATCCTCTGGCCCAGCGACGACAGTGTCGACAAGGCCGGGCAGCGTCGGCATCTGGAGCGGGTGCCGCTGCGCAAGCTCGGCGGGGCGGAGGCGGTCGCTGAGGCGGTGCTGTATCTGGCGGGGCCGGGGGCGGCGTTTGTCACCGGAACGACGCTGGCGGTCGACGGTGGCGAGGGTTTGCTCTAAATGTCGCCCGACTCCCTCTCCCCATGCACATGGGAGAGGGTTGGGGTGAGGGGCGGCGCACTTCCAATTTGCGGTGAGCCGGGTTAAGTGCGCGACCCCTCACCCGCGCCTGCGGCGCGGCCTCTCCCGCAAGGGGAGAGGCGAGCGGCCCTTGCGCGCCGCAGGAGTGAGCGCCGTGCTGACTACTGACTACTAACGCCCGCTGAAAATCCCCTTCAGCACCGCGCCGGCGATGCCGCCGGCCACGCCGGTTTCGGTGTTCTGCACGGCATCGCCGGCCAGGTAGGGCGACAGCGCGTGCGCCAGGTTGGGCACGGTGAGGGTCTGCAGCCAGACTTTGCCGGGCCCGGTCAGGCGCGCCACGAACAGGCCGTCGCCGCCGAACAGCGCGTTGGCGAAACCGCGCATGAAGGTGACGTCGAAGCCGACGCTGTCCTGGAACATGCCGATGTGGCCGGGATGCACCTGCAGGGTCTCGCCGGGCGCCAGCTCGTAGGTCACCACCTCGCCGCCCAGCTCGACCCAGGCGGTGCAGGGGCCGGACAGGCGCTGCAGCACGAAGCCGTCGCCGCCGAAGATGCCGGCGCCGAGCGAGCGCTGGAAACCGGTGGACAGCTGCAAGCCCTCGGTGCCGCAGAGAAAGCCGTGGCGGTGGATCAGGTAGGAGTGCCCGGCCGGCACATCCACCTGCATGATCAAGCCCGGCACCCTGGCGGCGAAGGCCACCACGCCGCGTCCGGACGGCGCCGAGTACTCGGTCATGAACAGGCCGCCACCGGAGAAGGCGCGGCCCAGCGCGCCCCAGATGCTCTTGGCGCCGGCGGTGTAGGCGGTGGTGCGCATCTGCACGCCGTCGGTCATCCAGGAGAACTCGCCCGGTTCGGCGACGATGCGGTCGTTCGGTTCCAGGCCGATCTCCAGGACCGGCATGGTGGTGCCGCGGATCTGCGTTTTCATGGTTTGCCTCCGTGCGTAGTCGAAGCTACTTCCGCTTCGATGCGGTTTTACGCGCCGCGGATTTCTTTTTCGTGGCGGGCGGGAGCGTGGCCTGCGGCCGCCGCCGCCGGAACATCTCCACCCCGGCGCCGCGCGTTTCGTTGAAGATATCCGGCTTGAGCAGGCACACCCGCACCGCGTCGACGCGGTCGTCCTCGAAGCCGAACTCGATCAGCTCCGCCGCCAGGGTCTCCAGCAGCGGCGTGTGCGTCCGGCTCTCCCAGCCGCGCAGGTAGTTGCGCACGCGGTCGTAGTCGATCACCTCGTACAGGCCGGTGGGCTGGCGCGGCGGATCGAGCATGTACAGGTCCACGTCCACCCACAGCCGCGTCGGCTTCTCCGGGTGCAACTCCCAGGGGTGCAGGCCGACGTGCACCTCCACCTCGACGCGGCGCAGGCGCGCGCAAAGGTAATCGTCCTGCGGCAGGGTTTCGCGGGGCTCGTTCATGATGCGGTTTCCGATTTCAATACAACTTCCAGGCGTGCGTCGCCCAGCGGCTTCTTGCCGGGACCAAAGCTGCGCTCGAACAGCAGGGCGCGGCCGTCGCGGCGGATCAGCACCACGCTGCTGGCGCGGGTGCCGTAGCGCTCGCCGCGGATGAAGGCGGGGGCGAGCAGGCGCTCCATTTCCAGGCCCACTCCGGTCTGCGGCAGCTCGGCGTCCGCCGCGCCATGCTCGTCGGCGAGCGCCTCCAGCAGCGGCGTCGGCTCCGGCCAGGCCGCGCCGCGCTGCCCGCGCAGCCATTCGCCGAGGACGGCGCTGAGGTGCCGCGTTTTCGGCCACGGCGCGTCGAACGGGCCGTTGGAGATGCCATGCACCCCGGGCGCGATGCGGCGCCAGGGCGGGGCGAAGCGGTTGCTGGCGTGGATCAGCTCGCGGCCGTCCCATAGCAGGGTGTTATGCGGGCCGTAGGCGTCGCCGGCCGCGCAAATGCGCGCGGCATATTCGGCCGCCGTGTCGTGCCCGGCGACAAAATCCTTCACTACTTCGCCGCGCGAGTGCGGCGCAGGTGCCAG
Organism: uncultured Nevskia sp.; assembly: GCA_964458725.1. Classification (GTDB taxonomy): domain Bacteria; phylum Pseudomonadota; class Gammaproteobacteria; order Nevskiales; family Nevskiaceae; genus Nevskia. Next base: position 3,770 of record CAYWPB010000378.1, read on the forward strand.
ATGCGGTTCGCGCACATTGGTCACCGCCGCGAGGCGGCCGTCACGGTGCAGCGCCAGCCAGCCGCCGCCTTCGCGCAGGTCGCGGCCGCCGGCGACCCCCGGCGCGTCGCTCCAGTCGCCGAGCGGCGCGGTCGGCCGGCCGTGGAACTCGTCGCGGTTGGCGGCGACCGCCAGCAGGTAGTCGGGATGCCCGTCCCAGGCAAAGGGGATCCGGCACCTGGGGGGCTCATCTAGAACCTGCCATGAATTCCGGGTGCATGGTCATGGCTGCGGGGTAAGTCGGCACCAGTTTCCCCCGAAGCCCCCGACACACGCC
>CAYWPB010000379.1:0-4011 GCA_964458725.1 uncultured Nevskia sp.
GGAGGTACGGGGCCGGGCCGTGGGAAAATCACCTGTTCCCCCTGCGCGAGGGGTGGGCTTTGGCGGGCAGGCCGCGCTGCGTCGGCGAGTTGCTGCCCGACCAGTTCGCCCTCTTCCCCGCCACCCGCCTGCGTCTGGGCGAGGAGCACGCGGCGCGCCTCAAGCTGTGGCGCGAACTGGCCAGCCGCTTCGACGACTAGCCGCACTCATTCCCCTGGCCGCCCTCCGCGGCGGGCGCATCCGCCGCTGCCGCGGTCGCCGGCTCCACCGCCTTCTTCGCCGCGGACTTGCGCGCCGGCCTCGGCCTGGCCGGTCCGCTCTTCCGCGCCGCCCGTTTCTTCGGCGCTGGCGGCGGCTCCGGCACCAGGCTGGAGGCGCGCGCCTTGGCCGCCGCCACCACCTTCTTCCAGGCCCCGCTGTTGCGGATGGTCTTGATGTTGTCCTTGACGAAGCTCGCCGGATCGAAGCTCTCGCTGGCCGAGCCGATCGTCTCCCGCAGGAACTGCACCACGTCCTCCTGTAGCCCGGCCACGTCGGGCAGGCCGAGGAAGCGGCGCAGCTCTTCCGGCTTCATGTCGATTTCGATCTTGATCTGCATGGCTGGGCTCCGATCGATCCCGCTAGATTGTAGGTCGCCCTCCAGGGCGACTGCGTCGTCGGCCTGAAGGCCGACCTACCCCCGCACCTACGCGCCGAGGAAGAACAGCCAGACGCAGCAGGCGATGCCGCCGGTCCAGGCGACGGTGCGCAGCCAGGACAGGTCGGCCAGATAGAGGATCAGGTAGGCGACACGGCAGCCGATGAAGGCCAGCGCCCCGCTGTCGATGCGGGCCTGCGGCGCGTGCGCCAGGCCGGCGATGATCACCGCCGCGGCGAACAGCGGAAACACCTCGAAGCCGTTCTGCTGCGCCCAGTGGGCGCGCTTGGGCCAGCCCTGCAGCTGCTCCAGCCAGTCGCGCGGAGTATGGTTCGCGTCCGGCGGCATGCGCCCGCCGATCTTGGCCAGGCCGGTGGCAAGGTAGGTCAGCGCGGCCGCGGCCAGCACGCACCAGTAGGCAGTTGTCATTGTTGTTGTTTCCTCCGGCTGACCTTGTTGTCAGGTGGTCCGAGGATAACAGCGGCCTTCCCCGCTGTAACTGACTGCGCCGCCTCAGGCCTCCGTCAGCAGACGCTGCGCCTCGCGGTATTTCTCCGCCGTCTTCCGCAGCACCTCGTCGGGCAGCTGCGGCCCCGGCGCGGTCTTGTTCCAGTCCAGCGTCTCCAGGTAGTCGCGCACGAACTGCTTATCGAAGCTCGGCGGGCTGATGCCGGGACGATAGCCAGCGGCGGGCCAGAAGCGGGAGGAGTCCGGCGTCAGCACCTCGTCGATCAGGTGCAGCTTGCCGCTGTCGTCGACGCCGAACTCGAACTTGGTGTCGGCGATGATGATGCCGCGACCGGCGGCATAGTCGGCCGCTTCGCGGTACAGCGCCAGGGTGGTGTCGCGCACCTGAGCGGCGAGCTGCGGTCCGACCAGGCGCTCGACCTCGGTGAAGGAAATGTTGGCGTCGTGCTCGCCCTTGGGCGCCTTGAACGCGGGCGTGAAGATCGGCTGCGGCAGCTTGTCGGCCATCTGCAGGCCGGCCGGCAGCGTCACGCCGCAGACCGCCCCGCTGGCCTGGTAGTCCTTCCAGCCGGAGCCGATCAGGTAGCCGCGCGCGACCGCTTCCACCGGCAGGGCGCGCAGCTTGCGCACCGCCACCGCGCGGCCTTCGCACTGGGCCAGCTCCTCGGGGCGCAGGTAACGCGCCAGATCCACCGCCGGCGCGGCGAAGTGGTTGGCGATGCGGCTCTCGAAACGGCGCATCCAGAATGCGGTGAGCTCGGTCAGGACGCGACCCTTGCCCGGAATCGGCCGCGGCAGCACCACGTCGAACGCCGACAGACGATCGGTGGTGACGATCAGCAGGTGCTCCTGGCCCAGGGCGTAGAGGTCGCGCACCTTGCCGCGGTGGATCAGCGGCAGGCTTTCGATGCGCGATTCGAACAGACCTTCTTGATTGGACGTCATCACTCGACTCGATTCAGCTCAATTCAGCAGATATTTACCCGCGGTGGCGACCAGCACCACCACGATGCCCAAGGTCAGGTTCACCGCCACCAGTTTGCGGATCGTGCCGACCTGCTCGGCGGCGTAGCGCACGTCGCCGTCCGCGACGGCCCGGCGCAGGCGCTTGAACGGCGCGAAGTACACGTGCAGGAACAGCAGCATCATGGTGATGCCCAGGCCCATCATGACATGCACGCGGATGCCGGCAGCCGCTATGCCGCCGCTCAGCAGCATCATGCCGATGCCGGTGAGCAGCATTGCCGGCACGATCGCCAGCACCCAGGCGAAGAAGCGGCCCAGCACGCGCACCCACAGTGCGGCGCGCTCGGCCGGCATCATCTCGGCCAGCGCGGGACGCAGGCACAGGTACGCGAAGAACATGCCGCCGACCCAGACCACGGCGGACAGCACGTGCAGCGCAAAGGCGAGCCCCATTACAGCGATCATGAACAAAACCCGGAACGAGGCCGCCACTGTAAGTAAAAAGCGCCGAATAGGGAATGGAGAAATCCGCATTGCAGCCACGGCGGCCGGGGTTCTGCGATAATGCGCGCCCATGAGCCGCCTGCCCGCCGTCATCGCCCCGTCGATCCTCTCCGCCGACTTCGCGCGGCTGGGCGAGGAAGTGACGCGGGTCATCGCCGACGGCGCCGACTGGATCCATTTCGACGTGATGGACAACCATTACGTGCCGAACCTGACCATCGGTCCGATGGTGTGCGAGGCGCTGCGCAGGCACGGCGTCAAGGCGCCGATCGACGTGCACCTGATGATCAGCCCGGTGGACGCCCTGGCGCAGAGCTTCGCCAAGGCCGGTGCGACCACCATCACCTTCCACCCCGAAGCGACGCAGCACATCGACCGCAGCCTGCAGGCGATCCGCGACGCCGGGTGCAAGTCCGGCCTGGTATTCAATCCGGCCACGCCGTTGGACCACCTGCGCTACGTCATGGACAAGGTGGACCTGGTGCTGCTGATGTCGGTCAACCCCGGCTTCGGCGGGCAGAGCTTCATTCCCAGCGCGCTGGACAAGCTGCGCGAGGCGCGGACCCTGATCGACGCCTACACCGCCGGGCACCCCGGCCGGGAAATCCGCCTGGAGATCGACGGCGGGGTCAAGGCCGACAACATCGGCGCGATCGCCGCCGCGGGGGCCGATACTTTCGTCGCCGGCTCGGCCATCTTTGGCGCGAAAGACTATGCGGCTACAATCCGGGGCATGCGCGAGGCGATTGCCAGGGCTGCCTGATCATGTCGAACCGTCCGACACGGCCTTGCGCGCGCCTCCAACTCGGTTGGCGATGGTGAATTTCCAGGACTGATTCAGCCCTGTAACGAACCATCCTGCCCGTGTCCCGGGCTGTTGCACCGAGCAATCAGATGAAGACCGAATCAGCTGCATTCACGCACATCGCGCTGACCCGCGAACTGCCCGGCGACCTCGACACCGCCGTCGGCACCTATCTCAAGCTGGCTAACCGACCGTACTCGTTCCTGCTGGAATCGGTGCAGGGCGGCGAGCGCTGGGCGCGCTATTCCTTCATCGGCCTGCCCTGCCGCGAAACCCTCAGCGTGGGCGGCCGCGAGGTGCGCCTGAGCCGTGACGGCGCAGTAGTGGAGCAGGACACGGTGAGCGATCCCATCGCCTGGCTGCGCAGCTACGCCGCGCGCACCCGGGTGCGGCCGGAAGCCGGCCTGCCGCGCTTCTCCGGTGGCCTGGTCGGTTATTTCGGCTACGACTGCGTGCGCTACTTCGAGCCCAAGCTGGCGGCGGACAAGGCCGATCCGCTCGGCACGCCGGATATCCTGCTGATGCGCGCCGACGAGCTGGCGATCTTCGACAACCTGCGCGCCACCCTGACCCTGGTGGTGCACGCGCGCATCGACGATCCCGCCGACCAGGCCCGCGCCCACGCCCGCCT
>CAYWPB010000380.1:0-4008 GCA_964458725.1 uncultured Nevskia sp.
CCGCGCGGTGCCGCTGCCGCAACAGCGTCACGCCATCAGCGGCCTGCACCTGCTCAGCGCCGACCGCGAAGGCGTGGCCGAGCGGCTGGCCGACCGCATTGTCGGCGCCGGCGGCCAGGCCTTGATCCTCTCCGCCGAGACCTGCGCCGATGCACAGGCCCTCGGCGCGGCGGTGGCACAGGGTCGCGCTGCCGGACCGGTGCGCGGCATCGTGCACCTGGCCGGCCTCGAAGCATCTGCCGGCGACCTCGCCGGCTGGAAGGCGCAGACCGCGGTCCAGGCCAAGACCCTGTTCCGGCTGCTGCAGCTGTGCGGGCAAGATCTCTCGACGCAGGACTCGGTGGCGCTGGCGGTGAGCCGCCTCGGCGGCAGCCTCGGCCGCAACGACGCCGGCCTCGGTTCGCCGGCCGCCGGCGCGGCGGTGGGTCTGTTCAACTGCGCCATGGCCGAGTGGCCGAAGCTGCGCGCGCGCCTGGTCGACTTCGAGGACAGCGCCGGCGCCGACTTCATCGCCGACACCCTGCTCGACGAGCTGGCTGCCGCCGAAGCGCGCAGCGAGATCGGCTACCGCAGCGGCGAGGGCCGCGCCGAGCCGGTGCGCACCGGCTTCGTCCACCTGCCGCAAGCTATCGACGACCATCCCTTCGCCCCGCACCTGCGCCCCGACGGCGACTGGGTGGTGCTGGTCACCGGCGGCGCGCGCGGCATCACGGCGGAGATCGCCGAGGAGCTGGCCCGTCCCGGCATGCGGCTGGTGCTGCTCGGCCGCACCCCGCTGCCGGGCGCCGAGAGCGCGACCACCGCCGGCACCGCTGAAGGCGCGGCGCTGAAGAAGCTGCTGCTGGAGCAGGCACTGGCCGCCGGCCGCAAGCCGACGCCGGCTGAGCTGGACCGCGAGGTCCGCGCCCTGCTCGCCGACCGCGAGATCCGCGCCAACCTGGCGCGCCTCGCCGCCGCCGGGGCGCAGGTCGAGTACCTGAGCTGCGACGTGCGCGACCCCGCCGCCTTCGCCGCGGTGATCGACGGCGTCTACGCGCGCTACGGCCGCATCGACGCCGTGCTGCACGGTGCCGGCGTGATCGAGGACAAGCGCATCGCCGACAAGACCATGGAGTCCTTCGAGCGGGTCTACGACACCAAGGTCGACAGCGCCTGGGTGCTGAGCCGACGTCTGCGCCACGACTCGCTCAAGCTGCTGGCCTTCTTCACCAGCGTCGCCGGCCGCTTCGGCAACGTCGGCCAGGGCGACTACGGCGCCGCCAACGAAACCCTCAACCGCCTCGCCTGGAAGCTGCACCATGAGTGGCCTGGCGTGCGCGTGGTGTCCATCAACTGGGGTCCCTGGGACGCCGGCATGGCCACCGACGCGATCCGCGCCGGCTTCCGCTCGCGCGGCGTCGAGCCGATTCCGGTCGCCTCCGGCCGCCGTTTCTTCCTCGACGAGCTGGCCTACGGCCCGCGCAACGAGGTGGAGCTGGTCGCCGGCGCCGGCCCCTGGCACAACCAGGCGGCCGAGCTCACTGGGGCGACCGCCCCGGATGCGGCGGGCAAGCGCCTGCCGTTGATCCGCCAGCCGTTGCGCATCGGCGTCGGCGGCGCGGTGACGCTGGAGCACCGCCTGCACGTCGACGACGACCACTATCTCGCCGATCACGTCATGGACGGCAAGCCGGTGCTGCCGGCCGCCGCGGCGATGGAATACATGGGTCAGTTCGTTGCCGCCGGCTGGCCGGAATGGCAGGTGGCTGAGCTGCGCGAAGTGCGCGCGCTCAACGGCATCGTGCTCGAGCCGGGACAGGGCCGCGACCTGCTGCTGCGGGCCCGCGCCTCGACCCACTCGGAAGCCGGCCAGCAGGCCGTGACGATCGAGCTGCTCGATCCGCAGCGCAAGATCGCCTGCTACCGCGCCAGTGCGATCCTGGCGCCGCAGCTGCCGGAAGCGGCGGCCGCGCGCTTCGCGCCGCTGCACGGCGCCAGCGCGATGGATGCCGGCCGTGCCTACCGCGAGCTGCTGTTCCACGGCGAGCGCTTCCGCCTGGCGCGCCACATCGGCCTCGGTGCCGACGGCATCGACGCCGAAGTGGTGCCGTCGACGCCGCTGTGGTTCCTCGGCGAGCCGGGGCGCGACGCGCGCTGGCTGTTCGATCCGGGCCTGCTCGACCTGCCGCCGCAGCTGGCCTGGGTGTGGGCGCGGGTGCACCGCGACATGGGCGCCCTGCCCTCGCGCTTCGGCCGGGTGCTGCGCTACGCCGCGGCGCCGCAGGGCGGCCCGCTGTCGCTGGCGATGCGCTTCAAGCCGGCGCCGAACGAGCTGACCCTGTGCTACGACGCGCAACTACGTGACGCCTCCGGCCGCCTGCTGCTGCAGGTGATCGACGGCGAGAGCACCATGAGCGCGGCGTTGAACCGCATGTCGCCCGGCCACGCCGCCGCGGGCCTGAGCGCGTGAGCCGTACGCTCGACATCGCCATCGTCGGCCTCGCCGGCTGCTACGCCGGCGCGCGGGATCTGCGCGCCTACTGGCAGAACATCCTCGACAAGGTCGACGCGATCGGCGAGGCCGGCCCGGAATGGGCCGGCCCCTACCTCGACGTGGAGAACTGCGCCAGGCGCAACGACCGCATCTACACCACCATGGGCGGCTTCCTGCGCGACCTGGCGGAGGTGGACCCGGCCGAGTTCGGCGTGATGCCGAGCACGGCGGACGGCGGCGATCCCGACCACCTGCTGGCGCTGAAGCATGCGCGCGACGCGCTGGCCGACGCCGGCTACCTCAAGGCGCCGTTCAACCGCGAGCGCGCCGGCGTGGTGCTCGGCCGCGGCACCTACACCGCCCGCGGCCAGACCAATGTGCTGTTCCACGGCCTGTTCGTCGACCAGGCGATGGACATCGTGCGCAAGGTCCGCCCGGACCTGAGCGCGGCCGACCTGGAGGAGCTGCGCGCCGCCTTCAAGAGCCAGCTGCCGCCGTACAGCGGCGAGATGGTCGGACCGCTGACGCCGAACGTCATCACCGGCCAGATCGCCAACCGCCTCGACCTGATGGGTCCGAACTACATCGTCGACGCGGCCTGCGCCTCCTCGCTGATCGCGGTCAACCAGGCGGTTGAGGAGCTGGTCTCGGGCCGCTGCGACCTGATGCTGACCGGCGGCGTGCAGGCGCAGATACCGCCGCAGCTGTATATCCAGTTCTGCCAGATCCAGGCGCTGTCGCGTGGCCGCCTGCGGCCGTTCCAGAAGGGCGCCAACGGCACTCTGCTCGGCGAAGGCGTGGGCGTGATGGTGCTCAAGCGTCTGGAAGACGCCGAGCGCGATGGCGACCGCATCTACGCCGTGATCAAGGGTATCGGCATCGCCTCCGACGGCAAGGCCAAGGGCCTGCTGACGCCACGGCTGGAAGGCGAGGTGCTGGCACTGAAGCGCGCCTACGAGAGCAGCGGCATCGACCCCGCCACGATCGGGCTGATCGAGGCCCACGGCACCGGCACCGCGGTCGGCGATCGCACCGAGATCCAGGCGCTCACCACCGTGTTCGGCCCGCGCGGCGGCAAGCTGCCGGACATCGCGCTCGGCTCGGTCAAGTCGATGATCAGCCACTGCCTGCCGGCAGCCGGCTCGGCTTCGATGCTGAAGACCGCACTGGCGCTGCACCACAAAGTGCTGCCGCCGATGCTGTGCGAGGAGCCCGATCCGGACCTGGCGCTGGAACGCACGCCGTTCTACATCAACAACGAGGCGCGGCCCTGGATCCACGGCGCCGAGCACCCGCGCCGCGCCGGCGTCAACGCCTTCGGCTTCGGCGGCATCAACGCCCACGTCGTGCTGGAGGAATACCAGCGGCCGCTGCGCACCCAGGTATCGGTGTTGCACGCCCCGGGCGGCTCGGAGCTGGTGCTGTTCGCCGCCGACACCGCCACCGCCCTGGCCGACATGGCCGGGCGCATCCTGATCCGTTTGCGCGGCAACGCGCCTCCCACGCTGGCCGAGGTGGCCAAGGCCGCCAGCGCG
>CAYWPB010000381.1:0-4007 GCA_964458725.1 uncultured Nevskia sp.
CGCCCGCAGCCGCGGCGCCTTCGCCACACAGCGCCAGGCCGCGGCGGCCTATCGCGCCTGGTGCGGTGAGGTGGCGAGCTACGTGGTGCAGTGGGGCGCGGTGCAGGGCCTGGCCGAGCTGGTCGACGCGCTGGAGGCGCTGGTGGCCGAGCTGGGACCGCCGCCCGGAGACTGGGCCTTCCGCACCTCCGCCGACGCGCTGACCGCGCTGATGTACGGCCGCCCCGAGGACCCGCGGCTGGCGCGCTACGCCACCGCCACGGCGCGCGCCCTGGACTTCGCACCCGACGCCGGCAGCCGCATCGCCGCCGCGGCGCAGCTACTGATCTACCGGCTGTGGTGGGCCGGCGACTTCCCGGGCGGCAAGGCGCTGTACAACGCCTGCAGCGCCGAAGTGGAGCGCGGCGGGCTGCCGCCGCTGGCGCGGCTGATCTGGTGGAGCAATGCGGCGATCGTCGACTGGCAGTGCGGCGACCCGGCCGAGTGCTACCGCAAGGTCGACCAGGGCCTGCTGCTGGCGGAGCAGTGCGGCGTGCACGTGCGCGACTTCTTCTTGCTGACCCAGGGCATCTTCTGCGCGTTGTCGCAGGAGGACTGGGCCCGCGCCGAAGCCTACCTCGACCGCCTGGCGCAGACCGAGCGCGGCCACAAGCGGCTCGACGTGATGGTCCACCACTTTTTCCGATCGTGGTACAGCCTGTCGCGCGGCGACGCGCCGACGGCACTGGTTCACGCCGAGACGGCGCTGCCGATGGCCGAGGCCCTGGGCTCGGGCTTCCACATGGTGATCGTGCTGTCGGCGCTGGCGCCGGCGCGTTTGCACGCCGGGGACTTCGCCGGCGCCGAGTGGGCCTACCGGCGGCAGCTCGAGCTGGCCAAGGCGGCCGGCAATCCCACGTTCAGCTTCATCGCCTTCTGCGCCGGCGCCGAGATCGCGCTGGCGCGGCGCGACGAGGCGGCTCTGCGCAAGCAGGTCGAGCGGATGCTGATGGTCAAGCAGCTCGGCGGCTTCCACAGCACCTGCGGCTGGCGCACGCCGGTGATGGCCGAGTTGCTGGCCCATGCGCTGGAGCACGGCATCCTGCCGCAGGTGGCGCAGCGCTGGGTGCGCGAGAAGCGGGTGCCGGCGCCGCGGCCGGTGCCGGGCTGGCCGATGCCGGTGCAGATCGACGCGCTGGCCGGGCTGGAAGTGCGGATCGAGGACGGCGGCGATGCGGCCGCGCCGCAGAAACCGCCGGCCAAGCTGCGCGAGCTGCTGGCGATCCTGGTGGCGGAACGCGGCGGCGTGGCGCAAGCCGAGGTGGCGGAGTGGCTGTGGCCCGACGCCGACGGCGACCGTGCCGCGGCCTCGCTCAAGGTCTCGGTGCACCGCCTGCGGCAATGGCTGGGCAGCGAGGCGGTGACGGTGCGCAACCAGCGCGTCGGCCTCAACCCGGCGCGGGTCGGCTGCGACCTGTGGCAGATGCTGGACCGCCTGCCGGCGCTGGACCCGGAGCGCATCCTGGCCGGCTTCGACTCGCCGCCGGTGCTGGCGCTGCGGCAGCGCCTGCGGCGCACGGTGCCTGCTGCCGCCCCGGGCTGATCCGCCGGCTCCCGCTGGCGGCCGCGAGGCGGCCGTGACGCAGCTCACGAAATCGGCTCGTACTGCGACGCGGTTTACTAATTTGTAACCCGACATCGCCCAGAGTGTACGCCATGGAATGGCTCTACCACGATCCGCAGTCCAACCGGCTACGCCTGAAACGGCGGGTGCGCTGGGCGCTGTGGGCCGGCGCCATCGGCTTTGGCGCCGGCTTTGTCGTCACCAGGCTGCTGGCCTGAGGGCGCGGGAGGGAACGATGAAAGACAACACGGACTTCATGTTGCGGGCCGCCGGCTCCCTGGCCGCGCTGCTGTTGCTGCTGTGCCTCCACTATGGCACCCACGCCGACGCGGTGCGCTCCGCCGACTCCATCGCCAGCGCCAGCCTGCAGCGCTGAGGTCAAGCGTCCCCGGGGAGGCTGGCTCAGGCCGCCTTCTGCCGGTCCAGCCAGACCTCCAGGCCCTGGGTGTTCAGCTCCATGTCGAAGGCCAGCAGCTCGCGCGCCTGGGCTTCGCTCAACGGCGCACTCATCGCGCGCAGCTCCTCCAACGTGTGCAGGGTCAGCGCTTCCTTGATCTTCTGATGCCGGTCCGGCGCGGCGGCGTGGTGGCGCGCCAGGCGCTCGTAGTTGGCGATGCCGCGGCGCAGGACGTGAGCCAGGTGGGAGACGTTGCCGACCCGGCCGTAGTGGGTCAGGTAGACCCAGGCCGGATCGAGCGCGAGGAAGCGGTCGAGCGTCTGCCGCCAGGCTTCGGGCTCGAACTGCACAGGGGTGGTGGTGGGAAGCAGGAACGGACCCTGCGGGCCGTCGGTCTCGCGGTAGGACAGGCCGAAGGTGTCGCCGCTGAAGATGCCGCGGCTTTCCGCATCCCAGATTGCGTAGTGGTGACGGGCGTGGCCGGGCGCGTCGAGGAACAGCAGTTGGCGGCCGCTGAAATCCAGCCTGAAATTGTCGTCGGCGACGATCACCCGCGACTCCGGCACCGGCAGGATCTCGCCGTACATCGAAGCCACTGCCTTGGGGCCGTAGACCGCGGAGGCGCCCTCGATCAGCTTCGACGGGTCGATCATGTGGCGCGCGCCGCGCGGGTGCATCACAAGCTGCGCTTGCGGCAGCCGGCTCATCAGCAGCCCGGCGCCGCCGGCATGGTCCAGGTGCACATGGGTCGGCATGACATAGGCCACCTGCTCCGGCGCGATGCCCTCGTGCTCCAGCACACGCAGCAGGCCCGGCACCGAGTGCGAGGTGCCGCACTCGACGAAGGCGTAACGGTCGCCGCTGCGCAGCAGGTAGCAGCAGGCCAGGCCCGGCCGGACCTGCTCGGTGTCGATGCAGCTGATGCCGTGGCTGTACTCAATCACCTTGGGCAGTTTCAATTCTGTCTCCACTTGAACAGGGCCGCGCCGAGTACGAGGTAGACCACGCTCATGGCCGCCAGCGCGGCGAGGTTGGGGGCGATCTGCGCCAGGCTGGCGCCGTCGAGCATGACGGCGCGGGCGCCGTTGATCAGATGGGTCAGCGGCAGCAGCTGCGCCAGCAACTGGAGCAGGCGCGGGGCGCCGTCAATGGAGAAGAACACGCCGCAGACCACCATCATCGGCGTGGCGATGACGTTGAGGATACCGCCGGCCAGCTCCTCGCTGCTGATGCGCGCCGATACCACCAGGCCCATGGCGATCATCGAGAAGGCGGCCATCGCGGCCAGCAGCAGCAGGTTCCAGTACGAGCCTTCCATGCGCAGGTGCAGCAGCAGGCGGCAGGCGCCGAACACCAGGGCGTTGACCACCACGATCAGCAGGAGACGCGACAGCAGCTGCGCCAGCAGAAACTCCATCGCGCGCAGCGGTGTGGCGTTGAGGCGCTTGAGATAGCCGTTCTTGCGGTAGCGGACGATGACGTAGCCGATGCCGAACAGGCAGGAGAACATCATGTTCATGCCGAGCACGCCGGGCGTGACCCAGTCGACATAGCGCACCTCGGCACCGCTGGTGGCCTGCCGCTGCAGCGGCTCGCCGCCGGCACCGTGCAGCAACTGCTCCAGCAGCTTGCCTTTCGGCGACTGCTCGTTGACCCAGTAGCGGCCAGGCGTGGTGGTGAAATCCAGCAGCATGTCGATGCGCTGCAGCTGCACCTTGTGCAGCGCCGCCGCACCCGGCTGCTCGGTGTAGAACTGCACCTGCGGCGTGGCCAGGAAAGGATGAAGCCTGCCGTCCAGCACGGCGCCCGGCGGCGCCAGTACCGCCGCCTTGAACAGCGGCTGGCCGGGGCCGGAGAAGACCCAGGCCAGGCCCAGCACCAGCAGCACCGGAAACACCAGGTTCCAGCCCAACGACGAGCGGTCGCGCAGGAACTCGAGGCTGCGTGCCCAGGTCGTCGCCCGCAGCCGCCGCCAGAAACCGATCATGCGCGCAGGTCCCTCCCGGT
>CAYWPB010000382.1:0-3981 GCA_964458725.1 uncultured Nevskia sp.
AGACACGCATGAACACGATCCGATACGGCCTCAGCTTGCTCACCGCCGCGGCGGGGCTGGTACTGGTCGCCAGCACCGCCGGCTGCGCTTCCGGCGACCCGGTGGCGAACCGCAGCGAAGGCAAGACGCCGACCTATCCCGGCATTCCGGCGGACTCGCTGGAGAAGTTCGGCGGCCAGGCCGGCGTCGATGTGTGGGTGGATGACCTGTTCTACTACATCCTCGCCGACAACCGCATCAACCAGATCTTCAAATCCCACGGCCATGTCGAGCGGCAGATGGCCCTGAACAAGGAGCTGGAGAACATGGTGCTGGGCGGGCCCGCGCACTATTCCGGTGCCAGCATGAGCGCCGCGCACAGCGAACTGGGCATTACCGTGACCCAGTTCAACGCGGTGGTGGAGGACGCCTACCTGGCCTGCGATGCGGCGCGCACGCCTTATCACGTCTGCAACCAGCTGATCGCCGCGCTGGCGCCGCTCGAGCGGGCGATCGTCACCCGCTAGCGCCGTAGCCGTACCGCCCGCCGGGCATCTGCCCGGCGGGCTTTCCAAATCAAAAACATCCCTCCTCCCGATCATGGATTCGAAGCTCAAACGCAAAACCATCGCGGCCCCCCTGCTCCTGCTCGGCCTCGGCGCCGCCGGCAGCGCCGCGGCCATCGACAGCGTCCACCAGACGCAGGACCAGTTCCTGGCCGAGGCCTTCGGCAACGCCGTGCCGGCGCCGCGTTTCCTCGACCTGGATGGCAATGCCCAGGCCCAGCTCAGCGCGGTGCTCGGCCACAGCTATCCGCAGGCGCGCCTGCGCTACTGGAAGGCCGGCGGCAAAACCGCCTGGGTCTTCGACGACAAAGGCAAGGAGGGCTACCAGCTCACCACCGCCGGCTTCGTCGTGCAGGGCAACGCCATCGACATCGCGCGGGTGCTGATCTACCGCGAGTCGCACGGCGAAGAAGTGGCGGAGCTGTCCTTCCTCAACAAGTTCAGCGGCGCCCACGCCGCCGGCAGCCAGCTCGACCGGCAGATCGACAGCATCTCCGGCGCCACCTTGTCGGTGAAGATGATGCAGCGCATGGCGCGCGCCGCCCTGGTGCTGGATGCCCTGACTCCGCCCTAAAAACGATCGAGCCGCAGGAGGAGATCGCTGTGACCATGCCCGAACCGTCCCGCAAGCGCAGCTTCACCGAGTCGCTGCGCATTCGTCGCCGCCGCGTCACGACCGCCGCCGCGCCGCCGCGGCCACATGCGCCGCAGCCGCAGCGCAACCTCAGCGCCACCCTGCGCGAGTGGCACCGGCGCGCCGGCCTGTTCGCCTTTGTCTTCCTCGGCTGGCTGGGAGCCAGCGGCATCCTGCTCAACGAGGCCTCGGACCTCGACCTCAACGGCGCGCGCATCGGCTGGCCCTGGCTGATGTCGATTTACGGCCTGCACGCCGAGCCGCCGCGCAGCGGCCTGGCCGCCGGCGGCCACTGGTTGGCGCAGGCCGGCGGCAGCACCGTGCTCGACGGCAACCCGCTGCCCCAGGCCATCGCTGCGCCGCTGGGCCTGGTCGCCGCGCTGGAACCGGGCGCCGCCGGCAGACAAATGTTGTACGTGGCGCAGAACGACAGCCTGCTGCTGCTGCGCCCGGACGGCAGCCGTGTCGACGAGCTGCGGATGCCGCCGCTGCCGATCGGCGCCATCCGCCGCATCGGCAGCGTCGCCGCCAGTCCGGGCAGTATCGCCATCCAGGGCAGCGACACCGCCTATCAGAGCGACGACGAAGGCGAGTCGTGGAAGCCGGTGCCGGCCACCGCGGTGGAGTGGTCGGCGCAGCAACCGCTGGCGGCGCAGCAGCGCTCGCAGTTGTTGCCGTACTCGCGGCCCAGCGTTTCCGCGCAGCAGATGCTGGTCGACCTGCACAGCGGCCGCCTGTTCGGCCGCTTCGGCACCTATGTGATCGACGCCGCGGGCCTGGCCGCGCTGCTGCTGGCCGGCAGCGGCGTGTGGATGATGTGGCGCACCGCCAGCGCGCGCCGCAAGCAGGCGCGGCGCCTGTCCGCGGCGGCACCCGCGATGGCCAAGTCAGAGTCCTGAAGGAGTGTCGTCGCCGCGGACCGCGCGGGAAGAAGCACAGGCGCCGCGGCTGATCGAGCGGCATTTCATGGCGATGGGCACGGCCGTCCAGGCCGCGGCGATGGTTGCGGCAACGCAGGACGTCGCCGCCGAAGGCGCCATCGTCGAAGTGGAGAAACTGCTGCGCGAGTTCGGCCGCGAGGGCTGGGCCTGGGGCCGCGGCGCCCTGGCGCGGTTCAATCGGACGCTGGCTGGCGGTGCTGCCGCAAGCGTGCCTGAGCTGCTGCGGCCGCTGCTGCTGCGGGCCTGGTCGATCCATCGCGACAGCGGCGGCCTGTTCGAACCCCGCATGGGCGAACTGGTGCGGCTGTGGGGCTTCGACGACCCCGCGCGCCAGCGCCAGGCACCGCCGCGGCCGCAGGAGATCGAGCCGCTGCTGGATGCATTGCACACTGCGCCGCCCTACGCGGGACAGGAGTGGTATGGGCCGGCACCCGGAGTCGCCTGGGATCTCGGCGCGATCGGCAAGGGTTACATCGTCGACCTGGCGCTGGACTGGCTGGCCCGTCGCGGCTGCTCCAATGCCCTGATCAACGCCGGCGGCAATGTCGCGGCGCGCGGCCGGCACGGCCTGCGCCCCTGGCGCATCGGTGTCCGCGATCCGCGCGCCGGCGCCGAACTGTCGCAGCTGCTGGCGCTGCTCGACGTGCACGACGAATCCATCATCACCCACGGCGACGACCAGCGCTTCTTCGAGCACGGCGGCCAGCGCTACGGCCATCTACTGGACCCGCGCAGCGGCGCACCGGCGCGGGGCCTGCGCTCGCTCACCGTGGTGCATCGCGACGGCACCCTGGCCGACGCCGGCGGTGCGGCGCTGTTCGTTGCCGGCCGCGACTGGCCGCAGCTGGCGGCGCAGCTTGGCATCGAGCAGGCCCTGGCGGTGACGCAGCAGGGCGGCCTGCAGGCGACCGCCGCCCTGGCCGAGCGTCTGCGGCCGCAGGCCGGTGTCCACATCGAGAAGCTGTAGACACAAAAAAGCCCCGCCGGGCAGCGGCACCGGCGGGGCACGGGGAGCCGGACCGGCCCCTCCCTTCCCATGAAGCGCTATTGCACGACCACCTTGCCGGTCATGTAGGGATGCACGCCGCACTGGTAGGTGTAGACGCCCGGCGTGCTGAAGGTCTTGCTGTAGCTCGCGCCCTGCTTCAGCGCGCCGCTGACGCCGTCGGCGAACTTGACGACATGCGGCGTATCCAGATCCTGGTTGGTCCAGGTGACGGTGCTCCCCACCGCCACCGTGATGGTCTCCGGCTGGAACGAGAACTTGACGATGCTGACCGTGCCGCCCGCCGCTGCCGCGGCCGGAACAGGAGCGGGAGCGGGAATGGCCGGCGCCGTCGTCACCGGAGCGGCATCGGCGCGCGCCGCGGTGACCTTCAGCTCGACCCGGCGGTTGAGCGCGCGGCCTTCGTCGGTGCCGTTGTCGGCGATCGGCTGCGACTTGCCGAAACCGACGGTGGTCATGCGGGCCGCGTCGACGCCCTTGCCCGCCAGGTATTGCTTCACCGACAGCGCACGGCGCTCCGACAGCTTCTGGTTGTAGGGCACCGAGCCCTTGCCGTCGGTGTGGCCGTCGATCTCGACTTTGATATCCGGCCGCGCCTGCAGCGCCTCGGCAACCTGGTCGAGGATGGTCTTGGCGTTGATCGTGAGGCGGTCGCGGTCGAACTCGAAATTGACGCCGCGCAGGATCAGCACATCGTTGGGCTTGCAGCCTTCCAGGGTGATCGGCTGGCCCGGACCGGGCGCCTGGCAGGGCGCCGGTGCCGGCGGTGCTGGCGGCGGTGGCGGCGCCGCGGGCTTGGCGGGGCTGGGCGAATAGCCCAGCGGCTCGCCCGGAATCGGCAGCTGCCCGCTGGGC
>CAYWPB010000383.1:0-3965 GCA_964458725.1 uncultured Nevskia sp.
GACCCCAGGTGTGTGCGGGGAAGGCTTGGGCTGGTCACCGGTTCCGGACGGGGAATCGGCCGAGCCATCGCCCAGCGCCTGGACGCGGCCGGCGCCACGGTGGGGGTGAGCGGACGCAGCCTGAAGGCCTCGGCCACCCAGCCGGGCACGCTGGCCGAGACGGTAGCCCTGATCGAAGCCAGCGGCGGCCGCGCCATTGCCCTGGCTGCCGATCTGGAACAGGCGGCCGAGCGCGATGCGCTGGTCAGGCGCGCGGCGGAGGCCGCCGGCGGCCTCGACATCCTGGTCAACAATGCCGGCTATGCCGACTACGCCACGGTGGAGCAGATGCCGCTGGCGATGTTCGATCGCACCGTCGAGCACTACCTGCGCACGCCCTTCGTGCTGGCGCAGGCGGCCATCCCGCTGCTGCGGGCGCGCGGCGCCGGCTGGATCGTCAACATCGGCTCGGTCACGGCGCAGCCGCCGCTCAAGCCCTACGGCTGGTTCGACTGCAACGGCGGGGCCACGGTCTACGCCGCGGTGAAAGCGGCGCTCAACCGTTTCACCCAGGGCCTGGCCGCCGAGCTGCTGGAACACAACATCGCCGTCAACCTGGTCGGGCCGTCGACCGCGATCCGGACGCCGGGCGCGGCGCGCTACATCCCCGAGGACTATCCCACCGAGGACCCGGCCTACCTGGCCGAGACGGTGCTGGCGATGTGCCATATGCCGGCCGCGCAGCGCACCGGACTGGTCGCGCACAGCATGCATTTCCCGGCGGCGCTCGGCCTGCCGATCTACAGCCTCGATGGGGACACGCGCCTGCCGCCGGCGCAAATCCCGCCGCATTCCCATCCCGCCGTGAATCCGAACGGAGATTGAGATGACGCTGAAGATCGAGGGCGGTGTCGCCGTCATCACCGGCGCGGCCAGCGGCATCGGCACCGGCCTGGCCCGCAAGGCCCTGGCTCTGGGCATGCGCGTGGTGCTGGCCGACGTGCAGGAGCAGGCGCTTGCCGAGTTTGCCGCGAGCCTGCGCGGCGAGGTGCTGGCGGTGCCGACCGACGTCGCCGACGCGGCTTCGGTCGAGCGCCTGGCGCAGCGGGCCTATGAAGCCTTCGGCCAGGTCGACCTGCTGTTCAACAACGCTGGCGTGCTCACCACCGGCTATGTCTGGGAGATCGAGCCGGCGCGCTGGAAGCGCAGCCTCGACATCAACGTCAACGGCGTGCTGCACGGCCTGCGCAGTTTCGTGCCGCGCCTGCTTGCGGCCGGCCGGCCGGCGCACATCGTCAATACCGCTTCGGTCGGCGGCTTCCTGCCCAGCCCGTTAATGGGGCCGTACTCGGTGAGCAAGTTCGCGGTGGTGGCGCTGACCGAAAGCCTGCGCGCCGAGCTGGAGATGCTCAAGGTGCCGGTAGGCGTCTCGCTGCTGGCGCCGGGGCCGGTCAAGACCGGCATCTTCAACAATCCCTTCGGCGAGCAGGTCAACGAGGCCGCCCAGGCCTTCGTGCACAACATGAGCGCCATGCTGGAACAGCACGGCCTGACGCCGGACCAGTTCGCCGAGCGCGTCTTTGCCGGCGTGCAGGCCGGGCAGTACTGGCTGATCCCGCAGCCGGAGGCGTTCGACGAGCTGTTCCGCCAGCGCAACGAAGGCATCCTGGCGCGGACCAATCCGCGCATGCCCTGGTGAGCGCGCCGGCGATGCGCGCCATGGCGATCGACCGCTTCGGCGGCGCCGAAGTGCTGCGTCCGGCCGAACTGCCGCTGCCCACGCCGGGCCCGGGCGAGGTGCTGGTCAAGGTCGCCTATGCCGGGGTCAATCCGGCCGATTGGAAATGCCGCGAGGGCTGGCTGGCGCAGTATTTCCAATACCGGTTTCCCTTCGTGCTGGGTTTCGACCTCGCCGGCGTGGTGGTGAAACTGGGCGAAGGCGTCAGCAGCTCTGCGCCGGGCGACCGCGTCGTCGCCTATTCCAAGCAGGGCATGGGCGAGTGGGGCTCCTACGCCGAGTACGTCGTCGCGACCGCCGATGGCGTGGCGCCGCTGCCGGCCGGGGTGCGCCTGGCCGAAGCCGCGGCGCTCCCGACCGCCGGCATCACCGCGTTCGAAGGCCTGTTCGAGAGCGGCCGTGTCGGCGCCGGCCAGAGAGTGCTGGTGCACGGCGGCGCCGGCGGCGTCGGCAGCTACGCGATCCAGCTGGCGCGTCACGCCGGCGCGGTGGTCGCCGCCACCTGCAGCCAGGGCAATCACGATTACGTGCGCGGCCTCGGCGCCGAGCTGGCGATCGACCACCGCGCCGGCCGCATTGCTGAACAGGCCGCGGCGTGGGCGCCGCAGGGCTTCGACCTGGTGCTGGACGCGGTAGGGCAGAACAGCCTGCCGCAGGCGGTGGAGCTGGCGCGGCCGGGCGGCGTCATCGCCCCGATCGCCACACTGATCGCCGACGAGGTGCCGCACGACGCGGCGCGCGCGCAGCAGCGTGGCGTGCGCATCGTGCCGACCATCAGCAACTACGCGCGCTCCGGCGCACAGCTGCGCCGGCTGGCCGCACTGTGCGGCGACGGTGTCCTGCGCGTGCCGGCGCTCACCGTGCTGCCGCTGGAGCAGGCTGCCGAAGCGCAGCGCCTGGTTCAGGCCGGCCACGTCCGCGGCAAGCTGGTGCTGGAGGTGGCGGGAGAAGGCGTTTGAACGCCGCCGCGGGGATTCGCCTGATCGACCAGATCACGGTGAAGCCGGGACAGGGCCCCGCCTTCCTGCGTGCCTACATGGAGCGCTACGTTCCGGGGGCGCAGGCGCGCGGCCTGGTGCTGGAGCAGCGCTGGGTCACGCCGCCGCTGTGGCTGGAGGAGCAGTCCAATACCCTGGTCTTCGTCTGGACACTCCCCGGCGCGCAGGCCTTCTGGGCCATGAGCTTCCAGGGCCGCCAGGATCCGGCGGTGCTGGACTGGTGGTGGGGCGAGGCGCAGGCAATGGTCGAATCGCGCCAGCGCTACATTGCCGGCGACGCCGCCGACCTGGGCGGTGCGGCATGAACCGCATCGACCTGATCCAGCTGAGGCCCGGGATGCGGGCTGATGAGCCCCTGATGCAGAGTCTGCGGCGGTCGCTTCCTGCTGCGGCGCAAATCCTGCTGCAGCCAACCTTGCCGGGTGTCTACAACGGCGGCGACCTGATGTTACGTCTGCGGGGCTTCGATGCCGCCACTTCCGGCGCACCGTTCGGGCAGGACGCGATCGATCGTGTCGACAGCGTGACCTACGCCGACGGCGAAGGCGGCGGCGACTGGAACGGCGCGGGGATCTACCGCGCCCTGCTGCTGGCGGTGAAGCCCGCCATCGCCGACGCCACGGTGAAGCGTTTCGAGCGCGAGCTGCTGGCGATGCCGCGCTACATCTCTTCGATCCGCGCCTGGCGGCTGAGCCGGGTGGCACAGGCTTCCGGTGCCCGTGCCTGGACCCATGTCTGGGAGCAGCGTTACGACGATCTGGACGGCCTGACCGGCGAGTACATGATGCATCCCTACCACTGGGCCCGGGTCGACCGCTGGTTTGACCCGGAGAACCCGGACTGGATCGTCGACACCCATCTCTGTCACAGTTTCTGCGCGCTTGGCCCGGACGCAACTCCAGGGGCAGAGTAGCGATCAAAGGAGTGTCGATGGCCCAGCGCAGCGAGGAGCGCGTCATGTCCAGGCTGTCCGGAAAGGTCTTGATGGTGATTGGCGGCGGCTCCGGCATCGGCGCCGCGACCGCGCAGCGCCTGGCGCGTGAAGGCGCCGCGGTGCTGGTGGCCGATCTGGATGGCGCCGCTGCGGAAAACGTGGCGTCCGGCATCATCCGCGAAGGTGGCTGCGCCTCCGCGGCCGCCTGCGACATCGCCGACGAGGGTTCGGTGCGCGGGCTGGTCGAGGGAGCAGTACAGCACTTCGGCGGCTTCGACGGCGTCCACATCAACGCTGCCGACATGAAGACTCTGCT
>CAYWPB010000384.1:0-3964 GCA_964458725.1 uncultured Nevskia sp.
TTTCGCGCGCGCGCACCAGGTGCATCTGCGCGCCGTCGACCAGCACCTCGGCGGCGCGCGGGCGGGTGTTGTAGTTCGAGCTCATGGTGAAACCGTAAGCGCCGGCCGTACGGAAGACCAGCAGGTCGTTCTCGGCCAGGGCGAGCTCGCGGTCGCGCGCCAGCCAGTCGCCGCTCTCGCACACCGGGCCGACCAGGTCCCAGGTCCGCTTCGCGCCGCCGCTGTGCTCGCGCACCGGCAGCACGGCGTGCCAGGCGTCGTAGAACGACGGGCGGATCAGGTCGTTCATCGCTGCGTCGATCACCGCAAAGTTCTTGTGCGCGGTCGGCTTGAGCAGCTCGACCTTGGTCAGCAGGATGCCGGCGTTGCCGGCGATGGCGCGGCCCGGCTCGGTCATCACGGTGAGGCCGCGGCCCTCCAGCTTGGGCCGCAGCGCGCGGGCCCACTCGGCGGGCTCGGGCGGGGTCTCGTCGTGGTAGCGCACGCCCAGACCGCCGCCGACGTCGATGTGGCGCAGGCGGATGCCGCGCGCGGCGAGGCGGTCGATCAGGGCCAGCACCCGGTCCAGCGCGTCGAGGAACGGCGACAGCTCCAGCAGCTGCGAGCCGATGTGGCAGGCGACGCCGTGGATCTCGATGCCGGGCAGGGTCTGCGCCAGGGCGTAGAGCCGCTCGGCCTCGCCGATGTCGACGCCGAACTTGTTTTCCTTCATCCCGGTGGAGATGTAGGGATGGGTCTTCGCATCCACGTCCGGGTTGACGCGGAAGGCGATGCGGGCCCGCAGGCCGCGCTGCGCGGCGACGGCCGCGAGGCGGTGCAGCTCGGCCTCGGACTCGACGTTGAAGCAATGGATCGCGGCGTCGAGCGCGCGGCTCATCTCGGCGGCGGTCTTGCCCACGCCGGAGAACACGATGCGGTCGGCGGCGCCGCCGGCACGCAGCACCCGCTCCAGCTCGCCACCGGAAACGATGTCGAAGCCGGCACCGAGCCGCGCCAGCACCTGCAGTACCGCCAGGGTCGAATTGGCCTTCACCGCGTAGCAGACGCGGTGATCGAGTCCGGCGAGAGCCTCATCGAAGGCGCGGTAGTGGCGCGTCAGGGTGGCGCGCGAGTAGACATAGGTCGGAGTGCCGTAGCGCGCGGCGATGGCGGACAGCGGCACCTCTTCGGCGTGAAGCTCGCCGTTGCGGTAGTTGAAGTGATCCATGAACCTGCTGCTTAGGGTTGCGGCGTGGGGGTGGTCTGCTCCGGCGCGGCCTGAGATTGGTCGGGCGCCTGGTCTGGAGACGGAGCCGGGCTGGCTGGCGGGGTCTGCGCCTTGCGCGGATCCTTCTTCAGCGGATTGTCGTGCTTCGGCGCCTGGTCCGGCAGGTAGAGGCCGCCGGAGGCGCCGCAGCCGGCCAGCAGCAGCGTGGCCAGGCACAGCAAGCAGAGTCTCTTCATGGTTCGGGGGCGGGCTTCGAAGCAGGACGTGAAGTGTAGCGGTTGCCGCGCCCGGCGGGGCACAATGCGGGCCTGACCGCTGCTGGGGATTCCGCATGGCCAGCTACTCCGGCACGCCGCTGGCGCAGAAGCTGGGCTACAAGGCCGGCACGCGGGCCTGGGTGCGGTCGATGCCGGCGGACTACCGAGACTGGCTCGCACCGTTGCCGCCGGGCGTGGTATTCCAGCGCCGCGCCGGCGCCGACACCGCGCTGTATCACCTGTTCCTCAGCGCGCGCGGCGAGCTGGAGCGCCTGTTGACGCAGCTGCGCCGGAGCATGGTAGGCGACGCGGCGATCTGTGTCCTGGCCGAAGAGGGCTTCCGGCCTGGCCAGCGAGATCGGCGAGGACGACATCCGTGCCGTGGCGCTGCCGCTGGGCCTGGTGGACATCAAGGTCTGTGCCGTCAACGAGACCTGGTCCGGCCTCAAGCTGGTGCTGCGCAAGGAACTCCGAACCTGAAGGAACCGCATCTTGAAGATCAGTAAAAGCGAAGCCGCCATCGTCCTCGAGCCGGAACAACCGGCCAATGCCGCCGTGATCTGGCTGCACGGCCTCGGCGCCGACGGCAACGATTTCGTGCCGATCGTGCCGGAGCTGCGCCTGCCGCCGGCGATCCGGGCGCGCTTTGTCTTCCCCAACGCGCCAGTGCGGCCGATCACCATCAACGGCGGCATGAGCATGCGCGGCTGGTACGACATCCTCAGCCTGACCCGCGCCGACCAGCAGGACGAGCCCGGTATTCTCGCTTCAGCGGCCGCTGTGCAGCAGCTGATCGACGCCCAGGCCGCGGCCGGCATTGCGCGCCGGCGCATCGTGCTGGCCGGTTTTTCCCAGGGCGGTGCCATCGCGCTGCACACCGGGCTGCGCCAGCCGCAGGCGCTGGCCGGCATCCTGGCGCTGTCCACTTACCTGCCGTTGCACACCCGCATCCTGAGCGAGCTGACCGCGGCCGGCCGCGCCACGCCGATCCTGATGTGCCACGGCCTCTACGACAACGTGCTGCCCCTGGCTCTGGGCAGCAGCAGCCGCGACGGCCTGCGCCAGCTCGGCTGCACGGTGGAATGGCGCGACTACCCGATGCAGCACCAGGTCTGCGAAGAGGAGATCGCCGAGATCGCCGCTTGGCTGCCGGAGCGGCTCGCATGATCCGCGGCGGCTGCCACTGCGGCGCCATCGCCTTCGAGTTCGAGACGTCGCTGTCTCCGGCACAGCTGCCGCTGCGGCGCTGCTCCTGCAGCTTTTGCCGAAGGCACGGCGCGCGCACCACCTCCGATCCGCAGGGCCAGGTCCGCATCCTGCCGCGCGATGCCACCCTGCTGCGGCGCTACCGTTTCGGCCTGCGCACCGCCGATTTCCTGCTGTGCGGCAACTGCGGCGCCTACCTCGGCGCGGCGATCGGCGGGGACGGGCAGGGTTACGTCACGCTCAACGCCAACTGCTTCGACCAGGCCGAGGCCCTGACGCAGGAGGCGCAGGCGGTGAGCTACGACGACGAAACTGCCGAGCAGCGGCTGGCGCGGCGCCAGGCGCGCTGGACGCCGGCGCAGCTGCCTTACTGAGCGGCCTTGCCCGCCTTCCTGGCCGCGGCGCGCTTGCGCCGCTTCTGCATCTGCAGGTTGACCAGCTCCACGCCCGCCGAGAACGCCATGGCGAAGTAGAGATAGCCCTTGGGCACATGGAAGTCGAGGCTTTCCGCCACCAGGGACATGCCGATCAGGATCAGGAAGGCCAGGGCCAGGGTGCGGATGGTCGGGTGCTCGTCGACGAAGCGCGCCACCGTGCCGGCGAAGAACATCATCACGATCACCGCCGCGACGATCGCCGCGACCATCACCGGGATGTTCTGCGTCATGCCCACCGCGGTGATCACCGAATCCAGCGAGAACACGATGTCGAGGATCATGATCTGGGTGATGACGCCGTAGAAGCTGGCCTGGCGCCGCGGCGCGGCGCCCTCCTCGTGCCCGGCGCCTTCCAGCTGCTCGTGCATCTCCAGCGTGCTCTTGCCCATCAGGAACAGGCCGCCGAGCAGCAGGATGAAATCGCGGCCGGACAGCTCCTGGCCGAGGATCGTCACCCACGGCGCGGTGAGGCGGGCCAGGAAAGCCAGCGACAGCAGCAGCATGATGCGCGTCACCATGGCGCCGGCCAGGCCGATGGTGCGGGCCCGGCCCTGCTGCTCCAGCGGCAGCTTGGAAGCGCTGATCGACAGGAAAATGATGTTGTCCACGCCCAGGACGATTTCCAGACCGGCCAGGGTCAGGAAGGCGGCCCAGAGGTCCGCATCTAGGAGATGGTGCATTCGCGGTTTGTAAGGGGTTTGAAAGCCATCATAGCGGAATCCCGGCCATGACAAGGCCGTGACAATCCACGGGTTTGTCACAATCGCTTCCGATAATTGCCACGTTCCAACCAGGGGCGCCCGTGGGCGCCGCGGAGCGGCTGGCGATGCGGATCGCATACGGTGTGATGGGTTACG